>DUOI01000079.1 GCA_012838915.1 Clostridiales bacterium | reverse complement strand
TACCAGAGCAATTGAAAATGTATATAATTGTCTGCGGCTGAATTTTTTCGAAAACAAATTAAATACACCCAGGGCAGAAAGCTGGGACACACCCAAAACCCCTGCAAATATTGAATACATGTTCTCATCTTTATAAGCATACTTAAAGAAATATACCCCAAAACCGGTAGTGGTAATATAGCCGATCATGAATAATGCCATAGAAACAGCAACCGTCAGCAATTGGTCATTTTTGAACAATACTGTAAACAGCTCTTTCAAAGACGTTTTTGCTTCATTTTTATACAAAGAGCGATTTTCCCTAACGCCGAAGAGGGTAAAGCAAAGAAACAGCCAGGTAATCAGCACTGTTGCCATTGTAAAAACCAGCCATGCCTTCTTATCCCTACCCAGCGCTCCTGTAATGGGAAGGATCCCCACTACTACTATGTACATCCCTACATTGGCACAAATCCTGGCGAATGCTCCAATCCGTTCCCGTTCCTTCTGGTCAATAGACAGAGAGGGGAGCATAGACCAGTATGCAATGTCATTAGCCCCGTAAATAAAATCCCAAAGCAGGTACATGATAATAAATGATATAACATAACCTGCCCCTGTCAGGCCCAAATCCGTAAACAACAGAATTGTAATAATACCGCTAAACAACCCTCCTATGGCAATCCATGGCTTAAATTTACCAAAACGGGAATGGGTGTTATCAACTAAAAAGCCCATAAAAGGGTCGTTGACAGCATCAAAAATCCGTAAAACGGTGAAGGCACCTGTCATCCACCACATGGTTGAGTCAGGAAGATCCAGGATATCTGTGAGATAAAAGATCAAATACATGCTGACCATGGTATAAAGCATATCCCGGCCAAAAGTACCCAGCCCAAAAAAGTATCGATTCCGTTTTGTTTGATGTGCCATATACGTCTCCTCCTGTGATTATTTTTAATCAGCTGTCCTTTTATTTCCTTAAACAGCCCTGGAATCCAGTCCAGCCTGAAAGGGGCAAAAGAGATGAAATATCAACTATCTGTCAGCCATACATTTGCTTCATATGGTTTCATTACCGATACCCCAACTTCCCGGTAATTGGATAGCAGAAGTTTTCCTCTGTGCTTTGAAGCTTTTCTTTTCATTTCCTTTCTGCCCAGATTGCATTCTATGTAAAGCGTCTCATGCTGTCCGATGCGGTAATATGAAAATAAGTTGTGAACCTTTTTATTGACAATACTTATATCCCCATAAATGAGGGCAGCGTATTTTTTTCTTAGTTCTATCAGGTTGCGATAAAAGTTCAGCACGGAATCTTTATCATTTGCCTGTCTTTCAACATTACAGATTTTGTAATCATTATCCATGCCAATCCAGGGCCGGTTGGTGGAAAAACCTGCATACCGGTCATCATTCCACTGCATGGGGGTGCGGGCATGATCGCGGGTACCGGCCAGGATTACTTTAAAAGCCTCACCTTCCGTCATTGTTTTGCAAAGTTCCTGATAAAGATTAAGACTTTCAACGTCCCGTATTTCATCGATGGAAGTGAATTTTTTATTTATCAAGCCCAGTTCCTGCCCCTGGTAGATAAATGGAGTACCCCGAAGGGTCAGCTGCATAACTGCCAGCAGCTTTGCCACTGCAACTCTGAATTGAGCATCCGGGTCAACCTTTGACACCATACGGGGATTGTCGTGATTCTCAAAGAAAAGCGACATTTGACAATTGCTTCCGTAATTCTCCATCCAGTCGATCATATATTTCTTATAATAGTTCAGATCATATCGGTAATCATCGAATCGTACATGCCCCGGGGTCTCCAGATGATCAAAGGAAAACACCATATCCAGTTCCCTTCGATAATCCGCAGTCAGGAGCTTGCTCATTTCCATACCTACGCCGGGAGTCTCACCAACCGAAAATGCATTAAAAGGAGCAAAGGCTTTTTCATTAAGTTCCCTGAGATATTCATGCAGGCGAGGTCCGTAAAAATAATGTTCCACGCCATAATACTTCATGAGCTTTCCGATTTTTTCATTCCCATTGGGCAGGCCTTCCCGTTTTGAAATATAATTGATTACATCCAGGCGAAAACCATCCACGCCTTTTTCCAGCCACCAGACTATCATGTCGATAATATCTTGCCGAACTGCCGGGTTCTCCCAGTTTAAATCCATCTGTTTTTCTGAAAAAAGATGCAGAGCATACTGATTTCGTTCTTTTATATATTTCCATGCACTGCCGCTGAAAAATGAAGTCCAGTTGTTTGGCTGATCTCTGAAAATATAATAATCGCCATACCTTGAATCCGGCTGATGGATTGCCTTTTTAAACCATTCGTGTTCATCTGAGGTATGATTAATAACCAGATCCATGATAAGTTTCATTCCTCGGGCATGTATGGCATCCATCAAATCATCGAAATCCTCCATGCCTCCAAATTCATCCATAATCTTATGATAATCTCGAATATCATAGCCGTTATCGTCATTTGGAGAATCATAAACCGGACTGAGCCAGATAGCATCCACCCCTAAGTTTTTCAAGTAATCAAGTCTTTCAATTATGCCTCTTAAATCACCGATACCATCTCCATTACTGTCCTGAAAGCTTCTGGGGTAAATCTGATAAAAAACTGCCTCCTTCCACCAGGCGGGCTTTGCTTTGCCATTACCTTTTTTTGGAGTATCAGGTTCACTGTTTAACAGTGCAATAAATGTTTCCAGAAATTCCTGATCCATGTATCCCATGGTAAGCCTGGGTATAGCTTTTAATCTTAAACTGCCAACTATGGGGTTGTTAATAATCCTGTCACTGCGCCCCATTTGCAGCAAAATTTTTCGGATAATGTCCCGACCTACCGGATTATTATATACATTCCTGATGCGGCTTTCCTTTGTCAGCAATATTGATCACTCCCGATTCTTACTCCCTTTTGCAGGGACAGCTTATTCAGTATTCTCGTTATTATAAACATGTAATTTTGCCTGATAGACAGGATAGTTATCATTTCTTTGGATAAAATAAGAATCTCATTCAACATGCATTCAAAAAATGCTGCCGGGTCCTGGGAACCTTTTTGTTTACACAATAGAAAGCCCGCCCCACAATACAAGCAAAAAACGGTGCTGAGTTTCGTGAACCTTACTACCCGAATAAACTCTGCAGAATACAGTAAAAAGAAAGGAGCATATAATGTCCAGGGACAAAAAACAAAGGTCCGGAAAATCTGCTGATAAACGACAGCCTGCCTTCTATAATGATCAATTAGGTGAAAATGCTGCCGAACACTTCAGCAACCGGTATGAAAACAAAGCAAATAGAAAAAGAAAGTAAATATTTTAATGAGCTTTGAAGAGGATATGTCTGCCGACATATCCTCGCATTCTTATGTCTATTCTAACGGTATGCATGACAAATTTCAAGCTGCCGGAAACATTTTGCCAGTATGTTGTAATATTAGCGAGGGATAAAATCAATAAAAAAACTTAGGCTGAGTGCCTAAGTTTATTGAAGCATTCAATTTGGGATCTGAGATACCGTCGTTTCAATTTTGACACCTATCTCCCGATAGGTGGGTGTCCGCAAGATGCCATCTACCTTCCCCTGCCTTAACCGGACTTACTTTGGGGCCTGGTATCCGACAGCCATATTGGACTCCCTCATGCTTTACGTAGGTTCAAAATAGAAACCATGCGCATATCTCAGAACATTGTTTTTCCTTACACTCATAATTATATCGTATATTCATATAAGGTCAATAGAAGTTTTTACCATACCTATTCCTGTAAAGTTATTTCTGATGTTCATTCATTTAAGATCTTTTCTATACGATCCAATTCATCTTTAGAGAAATCCAGGTTATTCAGCGCAGCCACATTGTCTTCAATTTGGTCAACCTTGCTGGCACCGATCAATACAGAGGTAACACGGCCGCCCCTTAAAATCCAGGCTACAGCCATCTGCGCCAGAGTCTGGCCTCTCTCCTGTGCCAATTCATTCAGTTTTCGAACCTTTAACACTTTCTCTTCTGTAATATCCCTTACTTGCAGATACCCGTGGGGTTTTGCAGCCCTGGAATTCCCGGGAATGCCTTTGAGATATTTGTCGGTCAGCAGCCCTTGTGCCAAAGGTGAGAAGGCAATAGTTCCCACACCTTCCTTTTCCAATACATCCTGCAAACCGTCTTCAATCCAACGGTTGAACATGGAATAGGACGGTTGATGAATCAGGCAAGGTGTTCCCAATTGTTTCAAAATATGAACGGCTTCCCGGGTCTGCTCCGCATTGTAATTGGAAAGCCCTACATACAAAGCCTTTCCCTGCCTCACTGCATGATCCAGGGCTCCCATAGTTTCCTCCAATGGCGTTTCCGGATCGGGACGATGATGGTAGAAGATATCCACATATTCCAGACCCATTCGTTTCAGGCTCTGATCCAGGCTGGACAACAGATACTTTCTCGAACCCCATTCACCGTAGGGGCCTTTCCACATATAATATCCTGCCTTGGTGGAAATAACCAATTCATCCCGATAAGCGCTCATATCCTGTTTCAGGATTTTGCCGAAATTTTCTTCTGCTGAACCGGGAGGCGGGCCGTAATTGTTAGCCAGGTCAAAGTGCGTAATCCCCAAATTAAATGCTCTGTGTATCATAGTCCTGCCGTTTTCAAAAGTGTCAACTCCTCCAAAATTGTGCCAAAGTCCCAATGATACAGCGGGCAGCTTCAAGCCGCTTCGACCGCAGCGGTTATACTTCATTGAGTCATAACGTTTTTCTGATGGCAAATATGCCATATGGAATCCCTCCTATATTCTTTGATAATTTATTGGATGTTGCGAAAAACAGAAAAGAAAACCCTTGTCATGTGCTGTTTTTGTTGCCGTATAACAAAAAAAGGTCTAATATGGTATTTAAAGGGGGTAATATCAATGAAACCATTCCGACTTCCACCTGATTTCTTAATGGGAAGTGCAACATCAGGTGCCCAAATCGAGGGCGGTGATGCCAACAGCAATTGGTATGCCTGGTGCCAACAGGGAAAGATCAAGGATCAAACCACTTGCTTTCGAGCCAACGACCACTGGAACCGGTATCGGGAAGATATTGGCCTGATGGTGCAATTGAATCACAAGGTGTATCGCATGGGCATTGAATGGAGCCGGATAGAGCCGGCAGAAGGACAGTTCAATCAGGAAGTACTGGCTCATTATCGTGATGAAATCACCCTGTTGCTTGAAAAGGGGATTCAGCCTCTGGTCACTCTGCACCACTTTTCCCATCCTATTTGGCTGGAGGAACGGGGTGGATTTGAAGATCCTCGCATTCTCACTCAATTCCGGCACTATGTCAGGTATGTTGTAGAAGGTCTGGGCGACCTGGTCAGTGAATTCATTACCATCAATGAGCCCAATGTTTATGCTGTACAAGGATACTATTTCGGTACCTGGCCTCCTGCCAATAAGAATATCAGGCTGGCTTTGAGGGTAATGAAAAATATGGCATTATGCCATATCTCTGCCTACCGTCTCATCCATGAAATCAGAAAAGAGAAGGGCTGGCCCGGTCAAACTATGGTGGGTGTGGCAAACCATATGCGGATATTTGACCCCTATAACAAGCGCAATCCATTGGACCGAATGGCTGCAAGGGTAATGGATTACCTGTTCCAGGATGCCCTGACCAAATCGATGGCAGACGGCTGTCTCAGAGCACCTCTGGGTACAGGGGCTCCCTTGGGAAAGGGTAAATTCCTGGACTTCTTCGGCCTCAACTACTACACAAGAGACGCTGTCCGCTTCAGGGGTTTTCAAAATTTGGTTATGCCCAATACCCCCGTAAACGACCTGGGCTGGGAAATCTATCCTGAAGGCTTGAGTCGGCTGTGCACAAGAATCTATGAGCAGTACCGCGTACCTATCTGGATTACTGAAAACGGCACCTGCGATGAAAATGATAATTTCCGTTCCCGATATATCTACGAGCATCTTAGGGAGGTTGCCAAGCTATGCCGCAATGGTATTCCGATAGAGCGGTATTATCATTGGACATTGATGGACAATTTTGAATGGGCTGAAGGCGAATCCGCCAGATTCGGGCTCATCCATGTGGATTACAATACCCAAAAAAGAACGATTAGGGAAAGCGGCAGTTTTTATGCTCAGATCTGTAAAAATCTTGAGGTCTCCAATGAGATGATTCAAACCTATCTCTTGGGCAATATCTCCAGCCAGTATCCATCAGGGTCTTCTATGAAATAGATTCCCATCTCAGTGTTCTCGTAACAAATGCAGCCCATTTCTGCATGAAGGGCATAGGCTGCCTCAAAATCATCTGTAACAAAAGCCAGATGAAACTCGTTGTCGCCCAGATCATAAGGCCTCTCCCAATTCTTCAGCCAGGTCAGTTCCAAAGAGTGGCTTGTTACACCGTCTCCCAGAAAAACCAGGATGAAGCTGCCATCAGGCGCTTCCTTTCTGCGTACCTCGACTAAGCCCAGAGCCTTTTTGTAGAAATCCAGGCTTTTCTCAAGGTCTAATACATTCAAATTGTTGTGTGCGAAGGTAAATTTCATGGTAAATTCCTCCTAATGTCTCCTTTATGATATTCAAAACTCTGCCCCTTATGCTTAATCACGGCAATTTCAGCTTCAAATGATTTCATCCTTTCAGCAAATTTTTGAGTAATGTAATTGTTGTCTCCAAAGTGCATAGGCACAAATAACCCGGGCTTAAAGGTTTTCAGCATATATTCGCCACCTAACCAATAATACTCACCCAGACGGGGGTCTACCGGAAAGAATAAAATATCGATGCTCCCCCCTTCTATCTTTGACGTTTCTTCCTTGAATTTTCTCTCCTCTTCCTCCAATTCCTGTCGGGTGGATTCTTCAGCCCAATGCCACCAATTCAGATCACCTGCATGAAAAATCCGAATATCTCCTGCCTTTAGTAAAAAAGATACACCTATATCCGTTGAACCAAAGGTGGATATAACCATTCCCTTCTTTTCCATAGTGTCATACGGAGACATATAATAACAGCTTCCCCAATGCTTTTGCATGTTCTCATGCGCCTGCTTAACATCACTGCTTAATATATACGTAAGGGATGGATTGTATTTTCCCCATTCAAATATTACCGGATTAAAATGGTCATGGTGACTGTGGCTGACAAAAACAAAAGGATGCTTGTAATTTGCAATCCTATCAGTCAGGTCCTTTCCGGAAAATTCGGAAACACCGGTGCTGCCAGGCAGTTTATAATAATCAAATATCATGAAATAATCTCCGTATTCCACAGCAAACCCGCTGTGGAACAAATAATGAATGACAGCCTTTGCTGTTGAACCCATCCTGCTCACCACTTCTGAATCCTGTTTTATAATATGTAATCTTTAATATCAATGCCGAAACAAGTTCCCTTTGCTACATATGATTTCTACTAATTGCCGCCTCATTCCTCCTTTGTTTATCAGCGGTTTTTTCCATGCATATTTCTTCTGGTTTTGGAAGAAAGCTATTGTATAGGAGGAAGATCTAATGAACAGAAGAATACTGTCTTTTTTGATTGCTGTCTTTCTATTGCCCGCTGCGGCCTGCTCCTATCGTCGCAACCTGCCGCAGGAGGAATTTTCAACGCCCCGGCCTGAACAGGAGCCCCGGCGGGAGCAGGATACTCCCGCGCCAACACCTGAACAGCAGCCGGGTAACAGGGACAATTTATCAAAGTCGGACAAAGATGCAGTAGAAGAGAATATCAACGGCTTTGATATCAGCGATGATGAAGCCATTACCCGGCAGGCGGAATCCCTGATGATGACTCAGATTCATACCGCTGTGGATCAAAAGGAAATAGTCCGGCTTGCAGAAGCAAAAACCGAGAGCCCGGAAAATGATATTCTGTTGGTATACCAAAAGCAGCTGCCTGAAGAGATCCTTTATGCCGTTCAATATGATAAATATAACCTGACCTATGATTATTTTCTGGTGACAAGCGAAAGCGAGGTCAGCATTTATGAAAATCCTGACCCAAATGACAAAGTCGTATGTACTGCCACAAACTATGAAAAGCTTGCCCTTCATCAGAAGGTAACCGGAAAAGCACAAAATGATTCCGATATCTGGTACAAGGTTTCCTGTAAGGATGACAATAATATTGTTACAGGCTACATTCATTCTTCTGCCGGTGTCACCCGGACCTTTCAATTTGATAAGATGCTGGAAGCGCTGCGGGATTTGCAGCAGCAGGTAGCGCAAGGCAAGCTAAACCATGTCAGCAACTACAAGAATGCAAATGGCGCTCCCCCTGCCAAAGGAGAAGGTGCAACGGATGAATATGGAATGCGCATCTATCAGAGTGCTCCGGGTTATTTGCAGGCTGATACCTCATCGGATTTCCGCTATGTACCGGATGGAATGCTGGTTCGGGTATTGGACGAAACCGGCGAGTTCTATCGGACAGCGGTTGATTCCTTCAATCAGGAATTGTTCATACCAAAAAACTACATTGATCCCAACGATGCCTTGAGTCAGTTGACTCATGTCATTGTGGTGGATCGGAATCAACAGAATCAGGCTGCCTTCGAGTTGTCCGGTGATGAGATCCGATTGATTTCCTATACCCTGGCTACCACCGGGCTGAGAGGACAGAGTTCTTTTGAAACTCCACTGGGGTTTTACAGGGCATTGGAGAAGAAGGATCGTTTCCAATACCTTAAGGATGGTTCCGATGAAATTGCCGGATATGCTCCCTTTGCAACCCGTTTCTGCGGAGGCGCATACATTCATGGTGTGCCGGTAGCCTACCAGGAGAAGGACGGGGAACTGGTGGATCCGGGCATTAGCGAATATCTTCATACTATCGGCACATTTCCCCGTTCCCATATGTGCGTCAGAAACTTTTCCAGTCATGCTGAATTCCTGTATAATTGGCTGGAACCTGCCAATGGTGCAATAATCGTGATTGAATAACAGGGTTTTGTGAAAGCGTCCCCGCAAATAGGAGCAGATATCTACAAGCCGGACAAATAAAAATTACAGGAGGTAAATATATATGCAAACACAAGAATGGGGAAATGGATTTACCGCCCCTCCACAATCCTATTGGATGGCATCCGTTGATTTTCCCGAATACGAGCAACTAGCAGGTAATCTGGAAACAGATGTTGCCATTGTAGGCGGTGGCATAGCAGGAATTACTTCAGCTTTTTTACTCAAACAAAGCGGTTTTAAAGTAGTGCTTCTGGAAGCAACCAGGATACTTCATGGAACCACAGGGCACACCACAGCCAAGGTTACGGCACAGCACGACATTATTTACAGTACCATAAAAGGCAAGATGGATCAGGAAAGCGCGGAGCAATATGCTAAGGCCAATCAGGCAGCAATAGAAGCTATCGATACCATAATACAGCAGAATAATATTGAATGCGATTTCTCCTGGCAGCCCGCTTATGTTTATACCCAGGACGAAAACTATATACTGCAAATACAGGAAGAATACGAAACAGCTCTCAGCCTGGGTTTTTCCGCAGCTTTTATGGAGGAAATTCCCCTTCCCTTCAAGGTTAAGGCCGCTCTCCGATTCGATAATCAGGCACAGTTTCATCCCCTGAAGTATTTGCATGCCCTTGCCGGAATGATACCGGGAAACGGCAGTTACCTGTTTGAAAACACCAAGGCAATTGACATCCATACGCAGTCCGGATCGGGCTATGCCATTTCTACGGATACAGGATATTATATAAAGGCTCCCAATATTATTGTTGCTACTCACTATCCCTTTTATGACGGGAACGGCATGTATTTTGCCCGCATATATCCTGACCGTTCCTATGCTATTGGAGTAACAATATCAGATTCATATCCGGGCAGAATGTACATTACAGCCGAAGATCCCGGCCGTTCCTGGCGTTCCCATCCCATGGACAAGGGCGAGGAACTGATTATCATCGGCGGAGAACACCACAAAACAGGTCAAGGCGCTGATACCCGTATCCACTATCAAAACCTGCTGGATACTGCCAATAACACCTTTCAGGTTAAAGAAGTGCTTTACCGCTGGTCTACACAAGACTATACCACCATGGATCAGGTTCCCTATATCGGCCCCCTGAACTCTAAGGATCCGGGAATATATATTGCCACCGGTTTCCGTAAATGGGGCATGACAAATGGTACAGCTGCTGCCATGATTTTAAGGGATTATATTCTCGGTAAGGAAAATGATTGGGCTCCTGTCTTCCTGCCGTCACGGATAAAGCTTGGTGCATCTGCCGGGAAGTTCGTCACAGAAAACGTCAATGTAGCGAAGCACCTGATAAAGGGCAAACTTACTGCTGCCGAAGAGAAAATAGAACTTCAGCCAGGTGAAGCAAAAGTGCTGGAGATAGACGGCAAAAAAAGTGGCGCATTTCGGGACATGCAGGGACAGCTTCACATTGTGGATACGACTTGCACCCACATGGGTTGTGAGCTAAGCTGGAACTCTGCTGAACATTCCTGGGACTGCCCCTGTCATGGATCCCGTTTCACTTACGAAGGAAAAGTAATCGAAAGCCCTGCCCAAAAACCGCTTAACAAGTTTGACACCCAAGACAACGGCTTTCCTGAACCAGGGCCAGGAGAGTGACCAATAACTTATTAGTCCGACTGCTTTACTCTACAATAAAATAATATTGGCTTGTTCACAAGCTGCAAGTACCTCATCCGGCCATACTGAGGATTGTACTTCTCCTATATGTGCTTTGTTCAAAAGAAACATGCAGATTCTGGATTGACCGATACCACCGCCTACTGTGTACGGAAGCCGTCCGTTTAACAATTCCTGATGGAACATCAGGTTTTTTCTTTCTTCATAACCGGCCAGCTTCAGTTGCCTCAACAATGCATTCTCATCCACTCGAATACCCATGGAAGATACTTCAAAAGCTTTTTCCAGCAGTGGATACCAGAAAATAATATCGCCATTTAATTCCCAGTCATCATAGTCCGGTGCCCGCCCGTCGTGGGGAATCCCGGATTTCAACCGGTCACCGATTTTCATAATAAATACGGCTTTCTTTTCCTTTGCTATGGCATCCTCCCTCTCCTTGGGAGTGAGATCCGGATAGCGGTCCTCCAATTCCTGGGTTGTAATAAAGCTGATTTCCTCAGGCAAATAACTGTCCAGTTGGGGATAGGTTTCCAGGATAAAACGTTCAGAATCCTTGAAAACCTTAAAAATACCCTTCACAATTTTCTTAAGGGTTTCTTCATTTCTTTCTTCTTTCAAAATGATTTTTTCCCAATCCCATTGATCCACATATATAGAATGCAGGTTGTCCAAATCCTCATCTCTCCGAATGGCATTCATATCGGTATACAGGCCTTCCTGGCAGCAAAACCCGTATCGTTTTAAAGCCATCCTCTTCCATTTGGCTAAAGAATGGACAATTTCCACCTTATTCCCGCCGATACCCTTTACTTCGAAGGCAACCGGCCTTTCCACACCGCTGAGGTTGTCATTCAAACCCGACTCCGGCCTGACAAAAAGTGGTGCGGAAACACGAATCAAATTTAATTCCCTGGCCAGCCTGTTTTCAAAGTAATCCTTTATCTGCTTGATAGCTGTAACGGTTTGCCTTAAATCAAGGGGAGATCTGTAGCCTTGAGGCAGAATCAGTCCTTCTATTGCGCCGCTCATTAAAAAACCTCCATTGAAAAATATACTTTTCATATTGTACTACAAATCCCGCTACAGGGAAACCATGAATTTCGACAGGATTC
>DUOI01000078.1 GCA_012838915.1 Clostridiales bacterium | reverse complement strand
AGGCAAGGAATGGTACGAGCAAATTTCTGAATTGGAAAAATGGATGCTTGGTAAAACTGTTGATGAGATAAAGAATATGAAAACGAAGGATAATGCCGTACCGGATGATCCGGAGCTTACGTCACTGATTACTATCAGCGTACAGGATTATATAAATGTCGTATCAGAATCGTTCGATAATGCCAAATAAAAGTAAGCCATCAGAATATTTCTGACCGGAAGCATTAAGTATCATAGGTGTAAACTCTCCCACTTTGGGAGAGTTTTTATTAAAATAGCAGGTTGGATTCTGGTAAAATAATTTTGGCGATGCTACAATCGTTGTTTAAAAGATTGGGCATATTTGCTTTTTTGTTTAAGGGTGATAAGATGAAATACAGATTGTCCCTTTTACTTGTTGTGATTCTTTTATTACTGAACATTTTTGGATGCAGTCAGGCTAATCATGAAAAATACAGTGGCAGCTTTTTTGACAGTTTTGATACCTATACCACTATGGTAGGATACACCCAAAGCGAAGAAGAGTTTGACAAATATTTCAACCAGATTGCGTCGCGTTTAAGGGAACTTCATAAGCTATTTGATAAATACAATTCCTACGAAGGAATTAACAATATCAAGACCATAAACGACAATGCTGGAATTCAGCCGGTGGAAGTTGAGCAGGAAGTCATAGATCTTATTCTTTTTTCCAAGGAATGGTACAGGAGGACAAAGGAGAAAACAAACATCGCATTTGGTCCGGTGTTGGAAATATGGAAGGATTATTTCAATGATGCTTCCTACGATCCCGAAAATACAGCCATTCCCCCTATGGAAGAACTTAAGGCTGCATCTGCACTGACCGATTTGGATAAAGTAATTGTAGATGACGAAAATAATACCGTCTATCTCAGTGAAAAGGGTATGAGTCTGGACGTAGGAGCAGTAGCCAAGGGCTTTGCTGTGGAAATTGCAGCCAGAGAGGCGGTAGAGGCTGGCTTCCGGTCCGGCATTATAAGCCCCGGCGGCAATATTCGCACCATTGGTAAGCCTTTGGATGGAGTAAGACAGCAATGGGGAATTGGCATACAGGATCCCGACAAGCCGGTTGTTAATGACGTTCAGAATACATTGGATACTTTGTATGTAATCGATGCGTCGGTAGTAAGCAGCGGAGATTATCAGAGATACTATATGCATGAAGGAAGGAGGATTCATCATATCATAGACCCCATCACGCTCATGCCGGGAGAAAACTTTAGATCTGTTACAGTAGTAGCAGAAGATGCCGGAGTTGCAGATTTTTTGTCCACAACCTTGTTTCTGCTTTCCTATGAGGAAGGCCTGGATTTAGTGGAAAGTCTGGATGGAATCGATGCAGTTTGGGTTATGCCGGATAAATCGATACGGTTTTCAGAGGGTATGAAGAATAAGTTGAAAAGCCAAGGAGCTAGTGCAACTAACAATCAGAAGTGAGTTTGAAATTACTACAGTTATGGTATATATTTATATGTAATTATATAATGGCAAATTATAGTAAGAAGAGGTGTATAAGGTATGAATAATTTTACATTCCAATGTGCTACAAAAATTATTTTTGGGAGAGATACAGAACACCAGGTTGGGGCTGAGGTAAAAAGATACGCTGATAAGGTTTTGCTGCATTATGGTGGAGGAAGTATAAAGAAAAGTGGTTTATATGACCGGGTAGTAGCTTCTCTAAAAGAGAGCGGTGTAGAAATTGTAGAGCTGGGGGGAGTTCAGCCAAACCCAAGAGTTTCACTGGTGCGCCGGGGTATTGAACTCTGCAGAGAACAAAATATACCCTTTATCCTGGCGGTAGGCGGAGGCAGTGTTATAGATTCAGCCAAAGCAATATCAGTAGGTATTCTTTATGATGGCGACGTATGGGACTTTTACAGCGGAAAGGCTGAAGTTGAGAGGTGCCTGCCTGTAGGAGCGGTGTTGACTATTCCGGCAGCAGGAAGTGAGGCCAGTATCGGTTCCGTAATAACAAATGAAGATGGGTGGTATAAAAAGAGTGTCGACAATGATTTGCTTCGTCCTGTATTTGCCATCATGAATCCGGAGCTTACCTTTACTCTTCCTCCATACCAGACTGCATGCGGTGCTGCTGATATTATGGCACATATTATGGAGCGATACTTTACCAATACACCGGATGTGGATTTTACTGACAGGCTGTGTGAAGCCACTTTGAAGACTATTATAGAGAATGTTCCCATTGCTATAGAAAATCCAGAGGATTATGCTGCTCGGGCACAGATAATGTGGGCAAGTACCGTTGCCCATAACGGCTTGCTTGGTACCGGCAGAGAAGAAGACTGGGCATCCCATCAAATAGAACACGAATTGAGTGCATTGTATGATGTTGCCCATGGTGCAGGTCTGGCTGTTGTTTTCCCGGCATGGATGAAATATGTTTACAGGAGAAATGTTCCGCGTTTTGTTCAATTCGCTGTGCGAGTATGGAATGTAGAGCAAGACTTTCATAATCCGGAGAGGACAGCCCTTAAAGGAATAGAAAAAACCAAGGAATTCTTTGCCTCTATAGGCTTGCCCGTGACTTTGGAACAATTGGGAATAAAAGATGATCGTTTGGAGGAAATGGCAGACAGGTGCACCAAAGGTAATACTGTAACCAAGGGGTTCTTTGTTAAGCTTGACAAAGATGATATTGTTGAAATCTACAAGCTTGCAAGAGAATAATACATAAGCAAGAATAAGTGTATCTAGAAGATACACTTCAGGCTGTTGACAAAGTCAACAGCCTTATCATTTTTTGGAATTTACACTTATTCCCAAAAGGATTTTTCGATT
>DUOI01000077.1 GCA_012838915.1 Clostridiales bacterium | reverse complement strand
TCCGTACAGGGAGGCTGAAGCATGCGGTGCTGTAGTGGAATATGTACAAGATGATTTGCCGCTGCAAAAAAAGGCGGCAATAGCAGACAAAAAGGATTTTCTTAAGATTAAGATGCCGGATTTTAACAGCAACCGGAGACTGGCAGACAAAATCTATGGGGTCCAAGCATTAAAGGAAGCCACAAATGGTGAAGTACCGGTACTTGGATGGGTAGAAGCACCGTTTCAAAGCGCCTCTATACTAAGAGGATTAAATGAATTCATGTTGGATATTTATGAAGATACGCAATTTATTGCGGAGTTGATGGAGTTTGCCTTTGAATTATCGGTTAAATATGCACTTGCCCAGGTAGATGCAGGGGCTCATATTATTGGAATTGGTGATGCAGTCGCAACAATGGTGTCCAAGAAAACTTATGAAGAATATGCTTTTCCATATACACGCAATTTGGTGGCAGAAATTAAAAAAGCCGGTGCTAAAGTAAAATACCATATATGCGGAGACTCCACCCATCTATTGCCCCTAATCAAGGAATTGAATGCTGATTTGGTTAATGTGGATACTAAAGTGGATTTAGTTAAGGCAAGGGAAGTATTGGGAAGGACAACTGCAATTAAAGGTAATATCGATCCTGTTGATGTTTTATTGAATGGTACCGAAGCACGGGTAATCAGCGAATCAAAAAGATGTATGAGTGCAATACCTGACGGTTTCATGCTAAGTCCCGGCTGTGAGGTTCCTAAAAATACTCCCCACGAAAACTTTAAGGCAATGGTGCATTCCGTAAGATAAATTTTAAAGGAATACATTTTACGCTTGATTCATGAATAAAAAAAGCAATCAATAAATGTATTGATAACCATATATTATGGGCAAGGAAAGGAGCAGAGATTATGAAAGTATTGGCTGTAGGTTGTCATCCGGATGATTTGGAAATAGGCTGTTACGGCACTTTGGCTAAGTACAGACAGCTGGGGCATGATGTAGCAGTGTGCAATATTGCAAACGGAAATCTAGGGCATGTTGTTATTAAGCCCGATGAACTGCGTGAAGTGCGTTTAAAGGAAGCACAGGCAGCTGCAAAAGTTATTGGTGCTGCCCACTATACCATAGATATTGGGGATTTATATGTTACGGCTGAAAATGATGACCTGGTAAGGAAATTGGCAAAGGTGATACGGGAAGTACAGCCGGATGTGGTGATAACCCATTTCGAGAACGATTATATGAATGATCATATACAGACCTATTATGCTACTTTTCGCGCATCATTTGCGGCTAGCTGTCCTCATTATGAATCAAATGCCGATCCGGCCTCGGCACCAATCATGCCGATATACCATATGGATACACTTGCGGGAGTAGGCTTTCTTCCTACAGAATATGTTGACATTTCAGATGTGATGGAGACAAAGCTGGAAGCCCTTTCCTGCCATAAATCACAGCTGGAGTGGATGCTGGAGCATGATGGCATTGACTTCCTTGATTTTGTAAGAACATGTTCGAAAGTAAGAGGATACCAATGCGGCGTAAAATATGCTGAAGGATTCCGTTTATGCCGTAACTATCTTCGTATGGTACCAAGGAGGCTCTTGCCCTAATTAAATAATCATACGAGCCAACTGTATAAAACCCATTTATTCTAAGTAAAAAGAGAGCTCAGCCTGAATAGGTTATACAAAAGCCTGTCCGGAAGTGGAGTGGTTTTTACCTGCCGTTAAACCTTGGACAGGCTTTTTTAGTTGTATCTAATTTAGTTGTTGACCGGTAAGTAACTCTGTATTTCCAACTGTACGAAACATGCTAATATGTATTTTCAAAACTGTACAATAACTTTATTAATGCAATTTAGAATAGCATCCTGGTGCTGCCTTTATTAAATCCGCGGTTGACAAAGCTTTGTTATAGAGGTAAAATAAAATTTGTTCTTATGGGCACCCGTAGCTCAGCAGGATAGAGCATCGGTTTCCTAAACCGCAGGCCGGGGGTTCGAATCCCTCCGGGTGCGCCAGTAATGCCAAGGCTTTTAGAGCTGTTGGCATTTTTATTTTTAGTGGCTGATGATACTTTACTGTTTCTCATACTTTGGAAAAAGACATTCCCCATTGTGGGGATTATGGTACTGTTCGTCATTCTGGTGAGGTAAAAGTGATATAGTAATTTGATTTAAAAAGTACTCACCTTTGGAAGAGTGCTTTATCGGATTACTTCACAAAAAAATTGGGAAATACATTCGGAAATACAGGAATATTCAAAATAATATAGAATACATATACTAAATAGATAAATGTATTAAATAGAGAGAAAAGAAGCCAAGCGCAAGCGGAATGATGCACTGTAACAATCAGCCGATCGTCAAAGTGTAGGGGGCCACACCTAAGTTATAAAGGGAGGGGCTATTATGTGCGAATATCAAGCTTGCCAATCTGCCCTCGTGGACATGTGTACTGAGTTTCTGATATATCTGAATGATATGGAACAGAAAGGTATAATCAGTAAAGCTGAGTATGAGAGTTACAGTATGATGAAAGTAAGATTTTTGAACGAGATAGGAAAAGGCCCGGATTAACCGGCCTTTTCTTATTTTTTGGACAGGAGGTGGCTTAATGCAAGTATTTGGGTTGTTAGCCGTTGCGGTTGTGGCGGAAAGTATTTGGGAAACTATCAAAATGATGGGGAGGAATGGTCAACTAAACTGGGACAGAATAGGAGCATTGATGGTAGGACTTCTCATAGCGCTGGGAACGGGGGCGGATATATTTCAGGTGCTGGATATTCCATTTCGTATTCCATACATTGGTATGGTGCTGACCGGTTTGATGATATCCAGAGGTGCAAACTTTATTCACGATCTTTTCATAGCCTTGAAGATTGGAAATGAATTCAAGGCAGCTCAGAAGGCAAAGATCGAAGAAAGGAAATAGACCAGGTCTCGTTGAAAATGAATAAGAAACAGGGGAGTATGCATGCGTTTCTGTACATGGGCTTTATTACCGGCTATAAAACCGGGCAAATCCGTGTAGACATTGTGGTTCTTGCTTATCAGTTCTGTCGTATCCATTATCCAGGGATCTCCCATATGGCAGATTACAAAATTGATATCCCGGTACTCTACAGCCACCTCATCAACAGTCAAGGGGTGGCTGTATTTTAATTGAGTCTGGGAGTAGCCGGTATCCCCGTAATGAATGGCGACCGGAATCTCTCCAATATCATTGTACCCAGTTTTAACGATACGTGATATACTTATTATAATTATTTCCATCTTATTTTAGTCAAAAAATGCTGTAGGTTTATATATAACCCAGTTAATAATATTTAAATAAGGAAAAATAATTCTTACCCTTTTTTGATAAGAATAGGAGGTACAGGCAGGTAAACCTGCACTGGAAAAGCGCAAAGAGTATACTATTGTTTTCCCTTGGATTACAAGAAGCATTGTGTACAACAGGAATAGGAGGAAAAGAATGATCTGCAAAAGTGATATTGAAATTGCCCAAAGCATACAAATGAAGCCAATAATGGAAATTGCCTCATCCCTGGACATTCCGGAGGAGGCTATTGAACTTTATGGAAATACCAAGTGCAAGGTGGATTACAGAATTTTAGACAGCCTTCAGCATAAACCCGACGGCAAGCTTATTCTGGTTACTGCCATCAACCCGACACCGGCAGGTGAGGGGAAAACAACTACAACAGTGGGCCTTGGAGACGCACTGCGCAAACTGGGCAAGAAAGCTGTTATTGCCCTGCGTGAACCTTCCCTCGGGCCGGTATTTGGTATCAAGGGCGGTGCAGCCGGCGGAGGATATGCCCAGGTGGTGCCCATGGAGGACATCAATCTCCATTTTACCGGAGATTTGCATGCTATCGGAGCTGCCAACAATCTGCTGGCTGCCATGCTGGACAATCACATCTATCAGGGCAATAGGTTAGGGCTGGACGTACGAAAAATCACCTGGAAACGATGTATGGACATGAATGACCGGCAGCTGAGGTTTATGGTCAACGGGCTTAACGGCAGAACCAATGGCATACCCAGAGAAGACGGCTTTGATATTACCGTGGCCTCCGAGATAATGGCTATTCTGTGCCTTGCAATAAATATGGAAGACTTGAAGGAGAGGCTGCGTAACATAATAGTAGGTTATGACACGGATGACCAGCCTGTAACTGCAGGGCAGCTGAAAGCGGAGGGTGCCATGGCAGTATTATTAAAGGATGCTTTGAAACCCAACCTGGTGCAGACCTTGGAGCATACTCCCGCCTTTGTTCACGGAGGCCCTTTTGCCAATATTGCTCATGGATGCAACAGCCTTATAGCCACCAGGATGGCTATGAAGCTGGGGGAATATGCAATTACCGAGGCCGGCTTCGGTGCCGATTTGGGGGCGGAGAAGTTTTTGGATATTAAATGCAGGATAGGCGGTATGAGCCCGTCTGCAGTGGTTATCGTAGCAACTGTACGTGCTTTGAAATATAACGGGGGCGCAGCCCGGAACACTTTAGATAAGGAGGATCTGGCTGCACTGAAAAAGGGCATTCCCAATCTTTTGAAACATATTGAAAATGTTACCGTCAAGTTCGGTTTGCCCGCTGTGGTTGCCGTAAATCGCTTTCCCACCGATACAGAGGCTGAATTGAAGCTGATAGAAGAAAAATGCCGGCAGCTTGGTGTCCGGGCGGCTTTGTCCGAAGTTTGGGCTAAGGGCGGTGAAGGTGGTATAGAATTAGCCGAGGAGGTGATTCGGGCAGCAGAAGAGGGGAAATCAGGAAGCCTTCGGTTTGTTTATCAAAATGATATATCCCTTCGGGAAAAAATAGAAACCGTTGCAAGAGAAATATACGGTGCAGACGGTGTGGACTTTGCACCTGCAGCTTTGAAGGATTTAAACAGGCTGGAGTCCTTCGGCCTGGGCAGCCTGCCTGTTTGTATGGCAAAGACCCAGTACTCCCTGTCCGACGACCCAAAAAAACTGGGCGCGCCAACCGGATTCCGCATTACTGTGCGAAGCATCAGGGCTTCTGCAGGAGCCGGTTTTGTTGTAGCTCTTACAGGAGACATCATGACCATGCCCGGCTTGCCCAAGGTACCGGCAGCGGAGAAAATTGATATAGATTCGGCAGGTGTCATTTCAGGGCTGTTTTAAGATAATATTTTTCGGTTTCTTTTTTCGTACAGCATTGTTGGGTTTAGCACTGCACGGCTTCACCATTGCGGTTATTCGCGGTATAAGTTCTCGCATGGGGTTGGTGTTTAATACATGTATTCGAATAATGGTTACGTGTTGGATGTGATAGATATATGTTGGTAAAGGATATGGAATTTGTAAAAGACACTTTACCATTTTGGCGGGATTTGGATGAAGGTCAGAAAGGATTTATGAAAGAAAAGCTGATTGAACGATGCTACAGACAGGGCCGGAATATTCATGACGGTGAGGACTGCACCGGGCTGCTGCTGGTAAAAAGCGGTCAGTTACGCATTTTCATTCTTTCAGAATCCGGCAAGGAAATAACCCTGTTTCGTTTGTTTGAGCATGATGTTTGTATTCTGTCCTCCTCCTGCGTTATGCGGAATATCACCTTTGATATTCAGGTGCAAGCGGAGAAGAACAGTGAAATTTTGATAATGCCTGCTGCCGTTTTTAAACATTTAAGCGGCGCCAACCCGGCAGTGAAGACTTTTGAAGCTGAAATTGTCTCAGCCCGCCTGTCAGATGTAATGTGGGTGGTGGAACAGGTAGTGTTTATGAGCATGGACAGGAGACTGGCCAATTTCCTTCTGGAACAGTCTTCCATTGAGGGAAGCGATGAATTATTCATTACCCATGACACTATTGCCCGAAATCTGGGAACTGCCCGGGAGGTAATTTCCCGTATGCTGAAATATTTTGAAAGCGAGGGTTTGGTGGCTCTCACCCGCGGAAAGGTAGTCTTACTTGACAGGAAAAGGCTGTTGGAGTGTGCGGACGGGTAAGGGGGCAGTTGAGTAAAAGGAAACATGCCGGGTTATAACCCCAGCATGTTTTTCATATCATTCTTACTTCTTGCTCCGATCTGGATTGCGGTTACCTTTCCGTCTTTCACCACGGCAAGGGTGGGGATGCTGCTTACCCGGAAAGCCGCAGCCAATTCTGTTTGCTCATCTACATTTACCTTGCCTATTTTGGCCTTTCCTTCAACTTCTTCACTTAACTGATCTATGATGGGACCTACCATTCTGCAGGGTCCGCACCAGGGTGCCCAGAAATCCAGGAGGACAGGCACGTCGGATTCCATTACCTCTTTATTGAAATTCTCCCTGGTTATTTTTAATGCTGCCATTTCATTCTCTCCTTTTCTCTTTTATTCCATCTCATGTTTTGTGTTGTTCTTCGCTTTTCTGATTTTATTAATAATCATGGTTTCTTTCAGCTTAAGCCGATTTCCCGCAAAATGGAGAAGGTTATCAGCTTCCTTGCTGAAAGATGCTTTTGCAGCATTTTTCATGCCTTTTTCTCTTATTATACGCATTTGAAATTGTATTTCAGTGACAAAGTCACATAATGCATTCTCCGGCTTTAAGAAGTCAGACATCAGAAGTAGGAGGTCAGAAAAAGGAGAGCTGCGGGATATGCGGATGAATTAATTGATTAGGTGCCTTATTTTTGGTAATATTAGAGTGCATGGATAATGGAAAAAAGCGTTATATCACGGCTTTTTAATATTCCTGGAAGAAGGGCGGAGTTGTATGCAAAAGACAAGAATCGGCATAGTAGGGTACGGAAATCTGGGCAGGGGTGTGGAACTTGCACTAAAACAATGCCCGGATATGGAGCTGGTCGGGGTTTTTACCCGCAGGCAGCCTGAAAAAGTTGAACCGGCCTGTATTCAAACAAAGGTGATGCATATTGAAGATGCGGAAGGTATGGGGGATAAAATCGACGTAATGATCCTTTGCGGCGGTTCAGCCGGCGATTTGCCGAAGCAGGGGCCTCATTTTGCAAGGCTGTTCAATACCATAGACAGTTTCGATACCCATGCCGGCATTCCTGAGTATTATGAAAAGATGAATCAGGCTGCTCAAAAATCCGGCAAAATCAGTATCATTTCAGTGGGCTGGGATCCCGGTCTGTTTTCCATTAGTCGCATGATGTCGGAAGCCATTTTACCCAATGGACAAGGCTACACCTTTTGGGGAAAGGGAGTCAGCCAGGGCCATTCCGATGCCATCCGCAGGATAGAGGGAGTAAGGGATGCCAAACAATATACCATCCCCATAGAGGAAGCGGTCAGCTTGGTGAGAAGCGGAGCGAACCCGCAGCTGTCCACGGCTGACAAGCATCTGCGCGACTGCTATGTGGTTGCGGAAGAAGGGGCAGACAAAGCGCGAATTGAGCAGGAAATCAAAACCATGCCCAATTATTTTGCAGACTACAAAACCAGGGTAACCTTTATTACAGAGGCAGAACTGAAAAGGGATCATTCTGCCATGCCCCACGGAGGCTTTGTTATTCGAAGCGGCAAAACCGGTGCAAATGAAGAAAATTCCAATATTATTGAGTATTCGTTAAAATTGGAAAGCAACCCGGAATTCACTGCCAGTGTTTTAGTAGCTTATGCCAGGGCGGCCTGGAGGTTGAATCGGGAAGGAAAATCCGGTGCCAGAACGGTTTTTGACATCCCGCCGGCTTATTTGTCTCCCAAGTCAGGAGCGGAACTTCGAAAAGAGCTTCTGTAGCATGTGTTTTTAGGTTTGTTACTTCAAAAGAGTACCAATAGATAAACAAATTATAAAAAGAAAAGGGGAATTGGGATGAAGGCGATAATACTGGCAGCAGGCTATGCCACAAGATTGTATCCTCTGACAGAAAATATGCCTAAAGCATTATTGAAAGTGGGCAGCAAGAGCATATTGGATCATATATTGGAAAACGTTATGCAAATAGAGGCAGTGGATGAAATACATATTGTTTCAAATGAAAAGTTTTATAAAAACTTTCTGGATTGGAAGGAAGAGAGCAATTATAAGCTTCCTACAGTAGTCCACAACGACGGCACTACCGGTAATGACAATCGCCTGGGCGCCTTGGGCGATTTGAAATTTGTTTTGGAACAGGCTGATATAGATGATGATATCATTGTACTGGCAGGGGACAACCTGATGGATTTCTCACTGCGGGATTTCTATGGTTTCTACAAAGAAGTAAACAGCTGCGCCCTTTGTGCTACGGAAGTGAAGCCCCATGAGGCAACAAGGCTGGGCATTATACAATTGGATGAATCCGGCCGGATTATCGATTTTGAAGAGAAGCCTGAAAAGCCGAAGTCCAATATAGCAGCCTATGCGGTATATATTTACAAGAAGGAAACCTTAAAATTGCTGGACGAGTATTTGAAGGCAGGCAACAATCCGGATGCACCGGGTAATTTTCCGGCATGGCTGTTTAAACGGGAACCGGTTTATGGTTATCTGTTTAACGGCACATGCTATGATATTGGCACCCATGAAGCTTACAGAGAAGTGCAGGAGCTTTATAAGGATAAATAGGACAAAAATTGCTTTTAATGCTGATTTTGTGATAAATAGGAGCGAACGGCTTGTATTCTGATTTTATGAGAGAGGCCCTGGCTGAGGCGCAAAAAGCCTTTCAGCTGGATGAGGTGCCCATTGGTGCTGTAGTTGTGAAAAACGGAACGATCATCGGCAGAGGGCATAACTTACGAGAAAGAATGAAGGATCCCACCCTCCATGCAGAAATAATTGCCATCCGGCAGGCTGCAGCAGCTTTGGGCGGCTGGCGTCTGACGGACTGCGATCTTTATGTTACAGTAGAGCCTTGCCCCATGTGCGCCGGTGCTATTTTACAGGCCAGAATTCGCCGGGTTGTTTTCGGAGCAAGGGACCCAAAAGCAGGCTGTGCAGGCAGTCTGTACAATTTGTTGGAGGATCCGCGATTCAACCACAGGGCAGAAGTCACGGAAGGCATTATGAAGGAACCATGCTCACTGATTATCAGGGAATATTTCAGACTGAAGAGAAACAAATTGGTTTAGTCAATGGCAGGTTGGGATGCAGAGGGATATTTCGTGAAAAAAAGAAAAAGAATTATTCAAATTATTGCATTGGTGATTGTGTTGCTGATGATTGCACTGCAGGTTATCAGTCTGCTTCTGCGGTAGCCGGCACCGATTTTCCTGTTGAGATTGCATACTGTTTGTGTTAGAATATTCAAGTGCAGCGAATAATTTGCCTGCATATATTGTAAATATGTGGAGAGGTATCGAAGTGGTCATAACGGGGCTGACTCGAAATGTGTTGGGCTAAGTGGAAGTTGTATAGTTGAAAACCTTGATTTTATGCGGTTTCTACTGCCCTTGGAGTTCGAATAGAAGTGAATTTTTGAGCTGTTCTATCCGAGTTCTATCCGGGGCATCAATAATTAAATAATTTGGAGAAG
>DUOI01000076.1 GCA_012838915.1 Clostridiales bacterium | reverse complement strand
TTCATTGTTCCATTGCTCCAAGAATTTCACGAGCAGCTGTCAAAATTTGCTTTCTTGCTTGATGGATATCCACCTGCATGCTGGCACCTGCAGCCGCATGATGTCCGCCTCCGCCAAAACAACCTGCCAGTTTACTTACGTCTATTCTGCCTTTAGAACGAAAGCTGATTCTGATAGTACCATCTTCCGCTTCTTTTAATAAAATACCTATTTCTACTCCTATAATATTTATTGCATAATTAACCATACTCTCTATCTCAGATTCCATAGCTCCGGTAGCAGCAAGATCTTCCCGGGTAATGGCCATGATCGCTATTGTATTGTTTTCATACAAGGCCAGGGAATTAAGTGCTCTTCCAAGCAGACGGATACGTTCCAGCCGGTTTCTTTTATATAAAATCGTTGTAATTCGCTCTATATCGACCCCATAATCTACTAGCTGCGCTGCTATCCGATAGGAATTGGAGGTGGTATTCCCATAGCAGAAGCTTCCCGTATCAGTGGAAATTGCCGTGTATAACGCTTCTGCAGCATATTTGTTAATATGCCCTGTCAACTCTCTCCCAATCCTATATATAATTTCTCCGGTTGCAGCTGCATTAGTATCCACTAAATTGATATCCGCAAATAGAGTATTACTTTTATGATGGTCGATGTTTATGGTATGCTTACCTGCTTTGAATATTTCATAACAGTTACCCAAACGATCTATATCGCTGCAATCCACAGCAATGGACAAATCGTAAGCCGTCACCTCTTCTTCAGAATTTCGAAATTTATCATATCCGTTTAAAAATTCTAAAGGAGAAGGCACCTTATCCTGACAATAGAGGGTTATTTTTTTGCCTTCCGCCTCCAGAAATTCTGCCAAGGCCAGGCAAGAGCCGATGGTGTCTCCATCGGGTTGAATATGAGCAATAACAGCGATATATCTGGATTGCTGTAATTGCCTAAGCACAGTGTTAATTTTCATCCTGATTCTCCCGATTCAGATTTAACTCGTTTAGTTTTTTGGATATTTCAACGCTATACTCTATGGAATGATCTGAAACAAATTGAAGCTCAGGAATATATCGTAGATCCATCCGTCTTCCCAATTCACGCCGAATAAACCCTGCTGCCTTTTTCAACCCTTCTAGCGTGCTTTTTCTGGCCTCGTCGTCTGCTAATACGCTGACATAAATTTTAGCATAGCGTAAATCCCCTGTTACTTCAGCTTTCACCACCGAAGAAAGTTCAGCTATTCGAGGATCTTTGACATCGCTTCTAATTATTGCGCTGACTTCCTTTCGAATCTCTTCCGATATTCGATTGATGCGATAATGAGCCATATCCGGTCACCCTTTTACCTTTTTATTTCTTCCATTACAAAAGCTTCGATAACATCGCCTTCTTTGACATCATTAAAGTTTTCCAGGCCAATACCACATTCATAATTGGAAGCAACTTCTCGAACATCATCCTTAAATCGCTTCAGGGACTCGATCTTGCCTTCATGAATAACAATGCCATCGCGTATTACCCTTACATTTGCATTCCTTGAGATCTTGCCGTCGGTAACATAAGAACCGGCTACTGTACCAATCCCGGAAACCTTGAAAGTAGCGCGCACGGATGCATGCCCTAGGACTACTTCTTTATACTCCGGATCCAGTAACCCCTTCATGGCGGCTTCGATATCCTCGATGGCATTGTAGATGACACGATAGGTGCGGATATCGATATCTTCGCGTTCAGCCAGCTCAATTGCATTAACGGAAGGCCTTACATTAAATCCGATAATTATGGCATTGGATGCGGATGCCAGCATGACATCGGATTCAGTAATACCTCCAACTCCGCCATGTATGGTTCTGACCCTTACCTGCTCATTGGATAGTTTCTCCAATGCCTGTCGGACAGCTTCTACCGAACCTTGAACATCCGCTTTGATAATCAGGTTCAGATCCTTAACCTCTCCTTCCTTCAATTGACTGAACAGTTCATCTAATGAGGTTCTGGATGTAACCTTTAATTGCTTGGCCTTCTCCTTGTTTTTACGTTCCTCACTAACCTGCTTGGCCAGTTTATCATCTTCTACTGCATACATAATATCACCGGCATCAGGTACATCGTTCAAACCCAATACCTCCACTGGGGTGGACGGACCGGCCTCTTTGATTCTTCTTCCTTTGTCATCCACCATTGCGCGAACCCTGCCATAAGTGGTACCTGCTACTATGGAATCGCTAACCTTTAAGGTGCCGTTTTGTACCAGTATTGTAGCAACCGGGCCTCTGCCCCTGTCCAGCTGTGCCTCAATAATGGTACCCTTTGCCAGTCGGTTGGGATTAGCTTTTAGATCCTGCATTTCTGCAACCAACAGGATCATTTCCAGTAGCTCGGAAATACCCTCTTTTTTTAATGCTGAAACAGGTACGGCTATAGTTTCTCCGCCCCATTCTTCCACCACCAAACCATGTTCGGTGAGTTCCTGCTTTACCTTTTCAGGATTTGCATCCTGCTTATCCATCTTGTTGATGGCAACAATTATAGGCACATTGGCTGCTTTGGCATGGTTGATAGCTTCAACGGTTTGGGGCATAATGCCGTCATCGGCTGCTACCACTAAAACAGCAATATCCGTAACCTGTGCACCTCTTGCACGCATGGAGGTAAAGGCTTCGTGTCCAGGAGTGTCCAGAAAGGCAATGGTTTTATTCCTTATCTTAACTGTATACGCACCAATATGCTGAGTAATGCCGCCTGCTTCTGCATCGGTCACATGGGCATTTCGGATGGCATCCAGCAAGGAAGTTTTTCCATGGTCAACATGCCCCATAACCGTTACAACAGGTGGCCGGCTGACTAAAGCCTCTTCCGGATCATCTGTATCGAAATCTTCCAGCTGTTCTTCAAATGTTTTTACTGCTTTTCTTTCCAGTTCAATATTGAATTCGGAAGCAATAAGATAGGCTGTATCATAATCCAATTCCTGATTGATTGTAGCCAAAATGCCCAGACTCATTAACTTCTTAATGATTTCGGCAACTTGAATGCCTATTTTCTCTGATAACTCTTTGACAGTAATTATGTCTCCCATGGTAATAGCTTTTTTCCTTTCAGGCGGCGGTGCTGCTGGCTTGACATCCTTCCCTTTTTTTGATTTTTTGTTTTTTCTGCTCAGGAGATTGTAATTGATATTGTCTTCCCAAAGATCTTTTTTATTTCTTCGGCTTCTGTCTCTGCCTTGATCGGAAAAGCGTCCTCCTGAGCCTTTTCCGCTTTCTGCTTTATCTTTTTCAACAATGACAGGAGGCTGCGACAAAAATTTTTCCACAATATCTGCTTTACGGCGACCTCTTTGAGCCCGACTGTCGCCATAGGATTTTTTATCTTTGAAGTCATCACTCTGTACAGCATCTGCCGTTTTTTCAATACCAACCTGCGTCTTAGCTGCAGCCCTTTCAGTATGAGCCTGTTTGGTTGGTTTATCCTTAACAGATTGTTTAAGGCTATCCTGTGCCGGGATATCCATAACCTTTTCAGTAGACTGGTTTGTTTGAGATTCTTCTTCAACATGCTTTGCTGTATGCGATGCTTTTTCGTCTGATTCTATTATAGCTTCCTTTTTTGTCTTTTGTCTTTCTTGCCGCTGTCCTTGCAGTTCAATATCCTTTAGCTGTTTTTCCTGTTTTTCGGTTTCCAGTTGGATTTGTTCTTCCCTGCGACTTTGTTCGGCGGCTAATTCTTCTTGTTTTCTTATTTTCTCCAGCTCGCGGGCTTTCCTTTCAGCTTTAGCTTTTGCCTCGGTCAGCAAACGAAAGTATTGATCCATATTGGATTTCAATTCATCCATTTTGCCGGACAGCCCCTCCATACTCTTGCTGATTTCTTTTGTCTTACTAAATACCCTGATTTTTGCCATCATCGTCACCCCCGTGCTGGATTTTTAGATATTCCTCAAATAATAACTCTTTAAAAGCTTCATCTGTTATTGCCAATAACGTCCTGCTTCCTTTCCCGATTGCACCGCCAAGTTCCTGCTTTGTACCGATGACAATGGCATTAATATTTCGCATCTTACACAAATAGGTAAATTTCTCCACTGTCGCATCCGATGCTTCTTCGCTAAGGATTACAAGACATGCTTTGCCCGAACGTATTGCACTTTCGCATTGTGCGGTACCTGACACCATTTTAGCTGCTTTCTGACACAATCCTAAAAGAGATAAAAACCTTTCGCTAATCTACTTCACCCTCATTCAATTTAGCTTTCAACTGCTTATAGACTTCCTGCTCTATTTTCATTTCAAATGCTTTCTCCAGAAACCTGCTTTTTACAGCCCTGTCTACACAAGCTTGATCGCAGCATAAATATGCTCCCCTACCGGGGGCTTTTCCCTTTAAGTCAATTCCGATTTCTCCGTCCGGACTTCTTACCATCCGTATCAATTCCTTCTTAGGTTTCATTTCACGACACCCTATGCACATTCTCATAGGGATTTTTCTCTTTTTCAAAAGACATCACCGTCACCTTGTAAAATATCAGGCTGGCTGCCTTGCAAAAATTGTGCCTGAGATTGACTTTTTATATCAATTTTCCATCCTGTAAGTTTAGCGGCTAATCTGGCATTTTGCCCCTCTTTTCCTATGGCAAGAGATAATTGATTATCAGGCACGATAACCATTGCGGACTTCTCATCGGAATGAAGCATTACTGATAAAACCTTAGCAGGACTCAATGCACTGGAAATATACTCAGTCGGATCTTCACTCCATTTTATTATATCTATTTTTTCACCCTTAAGTTCTTCAACAATACGTTGAACTCTTGTACCCCTATAACCAACACAAGAACCGACAGGGTCTATATCTTTATCCTGTGCATATACTGAAATCTTGGTACGTGAACCTGCTTCACGGGAAATATTCTTTATCAACACTTCCCCTTTGGAAATTTCAGGCACTTCAAACTCAAACAATCTTTTTACCAGGCCGGGATGGGTTCGAGAAACGGTTATCTGCGGACCCTTGGTGGTTTTTTTCACTTCCGTGATATATACCTTGAGCCTGTTGTTGACCTCATAGTTTTCTCCGGGCATCTGCTCACCAGGAGGGAGAATTGCTTCTGTTTTATCAAGGTCGATAAACACATTGCGTCTTTCCACCCGTTGAACCAAACCGGTTACGATTTCATTTTCCTTTTCAATATACTTTTCATAGATCAAGCCGCGTTCTGCCTCGCGTATACGCTGTACTACCACCTGCTTGGCATTTTGTGCGGCGATTCTTCCAAAATTTTTAGGTGTGACCTCGATATTGATAATATCACCAATTTCAATATCCGGGGCTATTTGCTTTGCTTCCGACTCCTGGATTTCTGCCAACTCATCCACAGCTTCCTTAACAACCCTTTTTTGGGCATATACCTTGACTACGCCAGTGTCACGATCGATTCCCACCTTTACATTGCTGGGGGCTGAACCAAAGTTCTTTTTGTAGGCGGAAACCAAAGCAGCTTCTATAGCCTCCAGTAAAACTTCCTTATCAATTCCTTTTTCCCGGCAAATAGATTCAATAGCCTCTAAAAACTCCCCGGACATTCTTATAACTCCTCCTTGATTGTTGCTCATACAAATGCCTAAAATTCTACTGCCAGCCGGACTGCTGCAACTTCTGCTCGTGAAAATGACAGGATTTTTCCTTTATCCCGTATAAGAAGCTGATCATCCTTCCAACCAAGCAGCTCTCCGGTAAACTTTTTTCTGCCATCCTTAGACTTATACAGTGAAACATCTACTTTGGAACCTTTATATCGTTCAAAATCAGTGTCCTTTTTTAGTATACGATCCAAGCCGGGTGAAGAAACTTCAAGAAAATATGAATGAGGGATGGGATCCCTTTTATCCAGTAAACCACTGATTTGTTCACTTACAGTTTGACAATCATCGATAGTAACACCACCGGGTTTGTCTATATAAATTCGCAAATACCAATGATTTCCTTCTTTTTTATATTCGATGTCTACCAGTTCAAAATTATGTTGCTTTAATATTGGCTGAGCCATTTCCTCAACCAATTGTTCAACTTTGATTTTTGGCAAATTTCTTCCCTCCAATATAATAGCAGTATTATCTATTATATCCTTATCGGCTGCCCTTTATTGTCAGCTTTGAAATACGTATAACAATATTAAAGAGTGGGCATGACCCACTCTAAACACCTTTCACCTATTTATACATGTGCTATTATACCATTATATTGAAGGAAATGCAAGTGAGAATAACGAAATTTGGCTGGTTTCGGGCAGATTCTCCAAAACGCCATGCTCTTGCAGTGCTTCAATGACTGTTTTGGTTACCTTTGCCCTTTCTCTTAAATCCTCAATCGAAACAAATTCTCCCTGGGCTCTTGCTTCTACGATATTTTTAGCTGCATTGGCACCCACTCCCTGCATTGCATTCAAAGGCGGCCGAATTCCATCTTTGGTAATAAGAAATCGATGGGAGTGAGATTGGTACAGGTCAATGGGCGCAAATATGATCTTCCTCATATACATTTCCAATGCAACTTCCAGTATAGTAAGCACATTTCTTTCCTTGGGGGTCAAATCATTTCCCTTGGCTTCCAGCTCCCGAATAATCTCCCGGACAGTATCCGGCCCCTTCAGAATCAAGGCAGCATCAAAATCATCCGCCCGAACAGTAAAGTAAGCAGCATAAAACGCTTCCGGATAATATACTTTAAACCAGGCTATTCGAAATGCCATAATAACATAGGCAGCTGCGTGTGCTTTTGGAAACATATATTTTATCTTTTTGCATGAGTTGATATACCATTTGGGAACATTGCTCTCTTGCATTGCTTCTTCCATTTCGGGTGTCAGCCCTTTTCCCTTTCGTACGTTTTCCATTATCTTAAAGGCAATGGTAGGCTCCATACCGCGATTAATCAGATAAATCATAATATCGTCCCGGGTACAAATAACTTCCGACAATGCAGCAGTATTGCTCCGTATCAGATCCTGGGCATTATTCAGCCATACATCGGTACCATGGGACAATCCGCTGATGCGTATCAGTTCAGCAAATGTTGTAGGTTTTGTATCTATCAGCATTTGCCTGACAAATTTGGTGCCGAATTCCGGAACACCAAAGGTGCCTACTTGACTGTTGATATCCTCTGGCTCTAAGTTCAAGGGCTGTGTACCTGAAAAAAGCTTCATGGTAGTCTCTTCACCCAAGGGAATCCTTCTGGCATCCACTCCTGTAATATCTTCCAGCATGCGAATGACAGTAGGGTCGTCATGACCGAGAATATCCAGCTTTACCAGAGTATCATGAATAGCATGAAAATCAAAGTGAGAGGTAATAATTCCTGACTGTTTGTCATCCGCAGGATGCTGAATGGGGGTAAACTCACAGATATCCCTGCTTTTTGGGACAACAATAATCCCTCCCGGGTGTTGTCCGGTAGTACGTTTAACTCCTGTACAGCCTGCAACCAGTCTCTTGATTTCTGCATTGGTGACCGCCTTTTCTTTGCTTTCCAGATACTTTTTTACAAAGCCGTAAGCTGTTTTTTCAGCAATCGTTCCAATGGTTCCGGCACGAAAAACATGACCTTCCCCAAACAGCTCCTCTGTATATTTATGAGCGATGGGCTGATACTCACCGGAAAAGTTCAAGTCGATATCCGGTACTTTATCACCCTTGAACCCCAGAAATACTTCGAAAGGAATGTCAAAACCGTCTTTTTTGTAATTGCTGCCGCAATTGGGACATAATTTATCAGGCAGATCCGCACCACAACCATATTGCTCCGAGTCCACATTAAAATCTGAGCCTTTGCAATTGGGACAGACATAATGAGGCGGTAACGGATTGACTTCTGTAATACCGGTCATGGTTGCAACAAAAGATGAACCAACCGATCCTCGAGAGCCAACAAGATAGCCGTCTTCATTGGATTTCTTTACCAGCTTGTGAGCAATTAAATACAGTACCGCATATCCGTTTCCGATTATGGATTTCAATTCCTTTTCCAGTCTTTTCTCAACTATGTCCGGCAGTGGATTTCCATAAACTGAATAAGCCCTTTTCATAGCCATGGATCGTATTTCATTTTCAGCACCTGGAATCTCTGGTGCATGCAATTCATCCGGAATGGGCTGAATTTTTTCAATTTCATCGGTAATACTGCGGGGAGCTTCAATGACTACTTGTTGCGCTGTTTCTTTGCCCAAATATGAGAATTCCTCCAACATTTCATCTGTAGTCTTGAAATATAAGGGTGCTTGATAATCAGCGTTCTCATATTTTTGCCCGCTCATTAGGATACGTCGGAAGTATTCATCATGGGGATCCAGAAAGTGAACGTCTCCTGTAGCAACCACTCTCTTGTTGTGCTTTTTCCCCAACATAACGATCCGACTATTTATTTCCCTTAATCCCTCGTCATCCGATACCTGACCGCTGCGTATCAAATGTCGGTTATTTCCTATTGGCTGAATTTCCAGATAATCATAGAAATCAACAATATTGCTGATTTCTTCTTCCGGTTGATTCTGCATTACGGCTTGGTAAACCTCGCCTGCCTCGCATCCTGATCCGATTATCAATCCTTCCCGATATTGAGCAAGCAAACTCTTTGGGATGCGTGGTCTTCTATAATAGTATTCCAAATGAGACATTGAAATCAGCCGATACAGGTTCTTCAGCCCGACTGCATTCTTAACCAAAATAACAGCATGATAGCTATGCAGCCCATTTAGATTGCTTCTTTTTCGAAACATACCGTTAATTTCTTCAAGACTGGATACCCCTTGCTCTTCCAGCCTTTTAAAAAGTTGCAGCATGATTTTGCCTGCTGCCTCAGCATCATCCACTGCTCTATGATGATTTTTTAATTGAACTTCCAAATGCTCTGCGACCAGGTTCAACTTGTAGCGCTTCAACTCCGGCAGCATCTCTCTGGACAAGGCCAGAGTATCTATAATGGGTTGATTTAATGCAATTCCCAACGGTTTGGCCTTTTCCAGAATAAAACCCAAGTCAAAGGAGGCATTGTGGGCAGCCAAAGCAGCATCTCCGCAAAATGCAAACAAATCAGGCAATACTTGTTCAATAGTGGGTGCATCCTTTACCATATCCTGTGTGATTCCGGTCAATTCAGTAATATTAGCTGGAATTGGTTGAGTAGGAGCAACAAAGGTTTGAAAGCTGTCAATTATTTTTCTCCCCTGTAGTTTTACTGCACCAATTTCGATAATTTCATTGTTTACCGCATCCAAGCCGGTGGTTTCGATATCCAGCGCTACAAATGTCTGATCAAAGGTATCATTGCGGCTGTACTGGATAATTGGCCTGCAGTCATTTATCAAGTATATTTCCACTCCAAAAATAACTTTTATCCCATTTTTTTTGCCGGCCTTGTAAGCCTCGGGGTAAGCCTGTACCACTCCATGATCGGTTACGGCAACGGCGGGATGTCCCCATGCGGCAGCTCTTTCTATCAACGCTTTTGCAGATGTGACCGCATCCATGGAACTCATCTGAGTATGCATATGTAGTTCCACTCTTTTTTCTACAGCATGATCTAATCTGATTCTTGGACTGGCTGTATTTATATCATATGCATTAAGAACGACTTCGTTCTGAAATTTGTCGTATTGACAGTTTCCCCTGAACCGATACCAATTGCCTTTTTTTAAACAGTTTGACAAGCTTTTTGCTTTTTCTGGTTTAAGAAACATTTTTACAGTTACAGAGCTGGAATAATCAGTTACATCCAATGCAATGAGGTGTTTTCCGCCCCGCAACTCCCTGGTTTCCATACCAAAGATACAGCCTTCTATGGTAACTTTTCCGCTGTCTTCTTGCAGCGTTAAAATGGATTCCGGTGCATCTTTAATAGATCTACCTAAAAGCACCGTATCGTTTTTGACAAGTTTCTCCGTTCCCTGCTCCTTACCTGCAGAAACAATGTGCCCTGTCGCCTGCCGGATTAACTCCAATTCCTCCCGATCCTTTTCCAGGAAGTACTCATCTGAAAGTACGTCGCTGTCCCCTTCTTCATGTAATATAACTACTTTAATGCTTTTACGAAATGTAGCCCGGAACCACTTTTCAATCCATCCATGAACCTCTTTATAAGCTGCAATACCCATGTTGGCAGATTGCACTTTGCATATATGCAGTGCAGTTCCTTCCCAATGCCAGGAACAAGAAGCCAGCCAGGCAACCGAAGGCATATCCATCCTTATATACTCCTGTAAGTCCTTCCAAATCAGCTCAAAATCTCGGATAATATCCTGCAAACTCATGTGGTAGATAATACTAAGCTTAATATTATCAATGTCAAAAAAAAGTCTTGTTAGTTTGTTTTGTATAACATCAATTGTTTGATTAGAAATATATTGTGTTGCATTCAGGACAATCTCCCATGTTCTGCTTTTTTTATGCACCAGTACTTTTTCTATATTGAATTTAATCCCCTTAAGACCCAGTCCTTCATTGAGCATATCCAACCGGGACTTTTTGGGTGCGGCAGTTTTCTGTGTTGTCATTCCTATCCCCCTAAAATGTGTAACCGCTCTTCTTTAGACTCTGTTGATTTCCTTTGCTATTTCCCAGTACATTTTAAGCCTGGCCTTCATTCCTCTGGTCAAACCCAGTTTCTCTTCTTTTATTATCTGGGAAACATTATCTAAAGGAATCTCCAGTATTCTCAGATGATGTTCTCTGGCATACCGGGTCAGGGCTATTTCGATTCCGTAACCGGATAACCATTCATTATAACCCAATTTTTCCAGTATTGCCCTCCTAACGGCTCGTTGACCGGATAGAAAAGGTGTCAGCTTTTGAGCTAAATCTGTGATGCTCCTTCCGGAAGTAAAAATGCCCACTGTCATGTCGGCAATACCATCGATAATAGGAATAATCATTTTATGTACATGTTCAGGCTTCAAACCTATTAAATCAGCATCCAAAAACAGGATTGCCTGACCACTTGTATGCTGCAATCCTGTCCACATGGCAAAGCTTTTTCCCCTATTCTTAGGCATGTCCAAAACTGGAATATTATAGGATCGTACAATATCCGATGTATTATCCTGAGAGCCGTCATTGACTACCAAGATCTCATAATTATCCTGCAAGGTATGGAGGGAGTCCATGACCTGCGGGATATTCTTCTCTTCATTGAAAGCCGGAATGATTATGGAAACCTTCATTATATTCAACTCCTGCTTACTCATCGGGGCGATATATAACGTCATATTCTTAGGATGTCTTTATATGTTACAATTATCATTAGAATCATAAGCAAAACAAAACCAATCAAATGGAAATAACCTTCTTTATTGCGATCAATAGGTTTCCTCCGTATTCCTTCTACAATGAGTAAAATCAACCGTCCTCCATCCAGAGCCGGGAAGGGAATTAAATTCATAATTCCTAAATTAATTGTTATTATTATGCCAAGTTCTAACAACCGCTGTATACCAGCCTTAGCAGCCCTGCCGATTTCACTGACAATCCCAACAGGGCCCATCACATCACCTAATCCCTTACCGGTAAAAATCAGATCCCTCAGCATTATGAACATGGCACCAATGATACGAAAGGTTTCTACAAAGGAAATACCAATGGCTTGAAAAAAGTTTACCCTGCGTATATTAGGCTTAAAATAAAAGCCAATCTGCCAGCGATTGTTGACTTCGTCCAAACTGGGGATTACATCAAAGCTTAAGGTTTGATCGCTGCGCTGTATGGTAATGGTAAAAGGCTTTGGCCCATTCTCCCTGATAAACGTCTGGATGCGTTCCACTGCCATTGAATCTTCCAATCCGCTGACGTTCACATCCCCCACAGCAATTATTCGATCATCTGCCTGCAAACCGACCTGTTCAGCAGGATATCCGGAGATTACACTTTCGATAACAGGCTGGTTTGAAACATGAATGCCAAAAGAAGACAATGCTATACTAAGCAACAGAACAGCCAATAAAATATTCATTACAGGGCCTGCAACAATTACTAAAAATCTTTTCCACACCTTAGCATTATTAAATGCTCTTGGATCATTGCTGGCTTCATCTTCTCCCAGAAAACGAACATAACCTCCTATAGGCAATGCTCGAAAAGAGTATTCCGTTTTTTTGCCAGGTATTCTTAATAGTCTGGGGCCCATGCCTATGGAAAACTCCTCTGCGTGAATACCGACTGCCTTCGCAACAAGAAAATGACCCAATTCGTGTATCATGATAAAGATACTAAAAAACAATAACGCTACTAATATGGTTGTCATGCACTATCATCCCTCTTTATTTGTTCCCTGGTTTCCTTATCTGATAACAGGATTTGTTCCAGGGTCGGATTATATATGGTTCGATGACACCCCATTGCCCTTTCAATTATTCGTGGTATGTGAGCAAAGGATATTGATGACTTCAAGAACATCTCCACTGCAACCTCGTTGGCTGCATTTAAAACGACGGGCATGGTGCCTCCGATTCGCAAGGCTTCATAAGCCAGATTCAAACAAGGAAAGCTGTTCGTATCCGGGCTTTCAAAGGTCAAACTGCCCAATTGTGTAAAATCCACTACAGGCAGTTCAGTGCTCATCCTGCCGGGACAGGTAAAGGCATACAGAATAGGAAGCCTCATGTCAGTTGCACCCATTTGGGCAAGTACAGAACCATCAATATATTGTACCATAGAATGTATAATGCTTTGGGGGTGAATGAGAACTTCAATCTGCTCCGTTTCAATATCAAATAACCACCTGGCTTCTATCACTTCCAGCCCCTTGTTCATAAGTGTTGCACTGTCTACGGTAACTTTTTTGCCCATGTTCCAACGAGGATGCCTTAATGCATCTTCTAAGGTTACATTTCTAAGGTCTTCCGCCTTATAGCCTCTGAAAGGCCCGCCTGAAGCAGTCAGTATTATTTTTCGGACTTCTTTTTTATCCCTGGTGCCCTGCAGACATTGAAATATAGCAGAATGTTCACTGTCAACAGGCAGTATTTTTCTACCGGCTTCCTTGGCGGCTTCCATCACCAAAGCACCTCCTGCAACCAGGGTCTCTTTGTTTGCCAGGGCAATGTCCTTCCCGGCTTTTAAGGCTGCCAGGGTTGCTTCCAGTCCGGATATTCCTACCACTGACATTAATACTATATCTACTTCAGTCAGAGTAGCAAGTTCAACCAGGGCTTGCTTGCCGGATAAAACTTCTATTTCACCCGGTAATCTTTTCCGAAGGTCAGCGGCTTTTTCGCTGTTCACCACTCCCACCTTGGCGGGACGGTATTTCAATGCCTGCTTTTCCAGTATATCAATATTTTCATTGGCAGACAATGCAATAAATTGATATTTGGGATAGCGTCCAAGTATATCAAGAGCCTGCCTTCCAATGGAACCGGTAGACCCTAAAATGGCTATTTTTTTCACTAAGGTTCTCCTTCCTAACCCATTAGAAACAATTGAGAATAAACATGGACAACGGGAAGCACAAACAACAGACTGTCTATCCTGTCCAAAATGCCCCCATGCCCTGGAATTAGATTGCCGAAATCCTTCACATTGCAATATCGTTTGACAGCTGAAGCTGTCAAATCTCCTACCTGGGAAAATATCCCGCCTAAGAAGCCGATTGCTGCAAAATGAATAGGGTGCACATTAATATTGTATACCCAATTTAACGCAAATCCAAGCAGTACAACCATAATTAAGCCGCCTACCAAACCTCCTATGCTGCCTTCTATGGTTTTGTTCGGACTAATAGCAGGGCATAGCTTTGTTTTTCCAAGCAAACTTCCGACAAAGTAGGCGAAGGTGTCTGTAGCATAAGTGGCAGTCAGGGACAGGTATAATAAATAGTAGGGATGTATTAATTCTGTTTCCTTAATAAGACCTGCCACACTTATCAGAATACCCGGATAGAAAATACCCAGTATGGTAACTGCTATGTCAGCACAATTAGCGGAGGCCTTCCAAACCATCATCGACAATAACAGGACAATAACAATAAGGATATAAAAAAAATCATATTTTCCTTGAAATAAAAGATGCTGTATATAAAACAATACAACTGCCAAATACCCTGCTGATTTCAGAGGATACATTCCCTTATTGGAAAATGCATGATATATTTCCCACATTCCAATCAGGGCAACAATGATCAAAACCAGATCAATAAGCCAGCCGCCAATCCAAAACATCAATACAAGCAAAAGAATTGCCAAGACAGCGGATAAAACCCTCATGCCCAACACACTCAAACACCTTCCTACACATCAATTCCTCCGAATCTGCGTATACGATTCTGGTATTCCAGAATCGCTTCCAGAAACCTCCTGCTGGTAAAGTCAGGCCAAAGAACCTGTCTATCGGTAAACAATAATTCTGTATATGCAGATTGGTATAATAAAAAATTGCTTAACCGGTATTCCCCACCGGTACGAATCAACAGATCGGGATCCGGTATGCCGGCAGTTTCCAGATACCGGGAGAATAAATCTTCATTAATATCATCCGGTGAAAGCCTGTTCTTACAAATATCGTGAGTAATTTTCTTTACTGCCTGGACAATTTCCGCACGACTGCCATAATTAATGGCAATATTCACCTGCAGGCCTTTATTATTCTTCGTCACTTCCATACTCTTTTGGATTTCCAGGGCGGCATCTTGCGGCAACCCCTGTATCCGGCCAAGCATATTAATTTTGATATTGTTTTTATGGAGCTCGCTGAGTTCCTTTTGGAGAAACTCAACCATTAAGGACATTAGAGCCTTTACTTCGGACTCAGGCCTTTTCCAGTTTTCAGTGGAAAAAGCAAACAATGTAAGGTGCGCGATTCTCAATTTAACACTTGCTTCAATTATTTCCCGTAAAGCTTCCACACCCTGCCTGTGACCGGCGGTTCTGGGCATCTTCCGTGCCAGTGCCCATCTTCCGTTGCCGTCCATTATGATGGCAATATGCCTGGGAATCTGCTTGGCTGATACTGCCTTAAACAAATCAGCTTTACTCCTGCTCTTTTTCCCTTTTAATAAGCCTTTCCAGTTCATTGTACCCGTCCTTTTGTAATAGCTTGGACGCCAATGCTGTATGTGGTGCCCTTGCCTTTTTATAAGGATTCTGCATATTTAAAAAGCAGCCTGAACGCTGCTTTTCTCATTCAATCATTGCATAAAATGGAGAAATAATAAACTCCAGCCGGTTGTCACTTATTAGTTTCTGGCGAATAATGCGGTATACGACATCTGCATCCCTATCCTTTCTTTCTGCAGGGGGTGCATAGGTACGAAAACAATAGGTAAAATGTGGTAATTGGGCTTCCAGCGATTTTACAGCTTCATCCGGCTCCATTCCTATAAAATCAGGAACAATCAAAACTCCATAATCTCCTTTTCCTTGTCTTTAATAATATCATCTATTTTTTTAATATGATCATCTGTAATGGATTGTATTTGATTTTCTCCGATTCTCTGTTCATCCTCCGTGATTTCATTGGCTTTTTTCATTTTCTTCAAGGTGTCATTGGCATCCCGTCGTATGGAGCGAACAGCTATTTTGGATTCTTCTCCATATTTGTTTATCATTTTAACCAATTCTTTTCTTCTTTCTTCAGTCAGCTCCGGAAAAACCAGGCGAATGACCTTGCCGTCATTGCTGGGGGTAATACCAATATCAGATTTCATAATTTCTTTTTCTATTGCAGGTATCATTTTGGTTTCCCAAGGGGAAATCACCAAGAGTCTGGGTTCAGGAGAAGAGATATTTCCTATCTGATTGATTGATGTAGGCGTGCCATAATAGTCCACCTTGATACGGTCAAGAAGATGCGGATTTGCTCTTCCTGCTCGGATGCCGGCAAGATTTGATTTCAGTACCTGCAGTGTTTTTTCCATTTTATTTGTTGTTTCTTTATATACTTCCTTCATAGCCCTATTCCTCCTTTATAATCGTCCCAATTCTTTTTCCCAGTACAGCGGCTTTAATATTATTACGCGTTTCCAAACCGAATACCTGAATAGGTATTCTGTTTTCCATGCAAAGTGTAATAGCAGTGGTGTCCATAACAGTCAAACCCCTGTTTATGACATCAATATAGCTGATCTGATCCAGCTTTTTTGCATCCGGACTTTTTTTGGGATCATCATCGTAAACCGCATCAATATTTTTTGCTAACAAAATGGCTTCTGCTTCAATTTCGGCAGCCCGAAGGGCAGCTGTTGTATCCGTTGAGAAAAAGGGATTGCCTGTTCCTCCTGCAAAAATAACAACTCGACCCTTTTCCAGATGTCGAATTGCTCTTCTGCGGATATAGGGTTCGGCTACCTGCCGCATTTCTATGGCTGTCTGAACCCTGGTTTGCATGCCTTTGTTTTCCAAAGCATCCTGTAGAGCAAGTGCATTAATTACGGTAGCGAGCATTCCCATATAGTCGGCTGTGCTGCGATCCATACCAACGCCGCTTCTCCCTCTCCAAATATTTCCGCCGCCGACTACTATGGCTACCTGTACATTCAATTTATTGATCTCGATGACTTCATCGGCTATTTGATTTAAAATATTATAATCAAAACCATGCCCTTGTTTCCCTGCCAGAGCTTCTCCGCTTAATTTAAGCACTACTCTCTTGTAAATTGGATTGCTGTTAATTTCTACATTCATATTGGGATCTCCTTCTTTTTTAAAAAAAGAGAAACACAAAAAGTGTTCCCCTTTTTTATTTTTCAGCCTTTCATCTGACTCATAACTTCCTCTGCGAAATTGTCCTTTCTTTTTTCTAGGCCTTCTCCCATTTGATAGCGTACAAAGCGTCGGATGCTTATTTTTTCGCCTATAGTGGCAATTTGTTCGTTTACAATGTCTTGGACTGTTTTGTCAGTATCCTTTACAAAAGGCTGCTCCAGCAGGCATACTTCCGTATAATACTTTTTAATCCGCCCTTCCACAATTTTGTCAGCTATTTTCTCAGGTTTTCCTTCATTTATAGCTTGTACCCTTAAAATTTCCTTTTCTTTTGCTATAACATCTTCAGGAACCTCTTCCTTGGATAGATATTGAGGGTTGGAAGCTGCAATATGCATGGCGATATCCCTGACAAAAGATTTGAACTCAGCTGTTTTAGCTACGAAGTCAGTTTCGCAGTTCACTTCCACCAGAACACCGATTTTGCCTCCCATGTGTATGTAGGATTCCACGATTCCTTCAGCAGCGATTCGGCCAGCCTTTTTTGCAGCTGCTGACAGACCCTTCTCTCTTAAAAGTTCAACCGCCTTTTCTATATCACCGTTTGTCTCCTGCAGTGCGCGCTTGCAGTCCATCATTCCGGCACCGGTCATTTCCCTTAACTCTTTCACCCTGGATGCAGAGATCATGTTAGTATTCCTCCTTTTCGATTAGAACAATAAACCCTATGAACCATCAAAGCTACAATCATAAAAAGGGAAGAATAGGAGTGCAATCCCCCTGTTCTTCCCCCTTATTGCTCAAGCTATTCTTCACTGATTTGTTCGCCCTGGCGTCCTTCCAGAACAGCATCCGCAATCTTGGATGCAAACAGTTTGACAGCACGAATTGCATCGTCATTACCGGGGATTACATAATCAACCTCATCAGGATCACAATTTGTATCCACGATGGCAATTACAGGAATCCCCAGATTCCTGGCTTCTGCGATGGCAATGCGTTCCTTTCTGGGATCAACTACAAAAAGAGCTCCCGGCAGTTTCTTCATTTCACGAATTCCGCCCAGATTTCTTTCCAGCTTCTCTTTTTCCAGTCGAAGCTTAATAACCTCTTTCTTAGGCAGTACGTCAAAAGCACCGTTGGTTTCCATTTCGTCCAGCTCGTTCAAACGATCGATACGTTGACGAATGGTTTTAAAGTTGGTTAACATACCACCCAGCCACCGCTGGGTAACATAAAACATACCACAACGCTTGGCTTCAGTCTCAATGGATTCCTGTGCCTGCTTTTTTGTCCCCACCATGAGGATATCCTCACCGGCTGCTGAAAGCTCCCTTACAAAATTATACGCTTCTTCCATTTTTCTTACGGTTTTCTGTAAATCGATAATATAAATACCGTTACGATCCGTAAAGATGTAGGGAGCCATCTTTGGATTCCATCTACGGGTTTGATGCCCAAAATGGACGCCTGCTTCCAGCAGTTGTTTCATTGATACAACAGCCATTTTTTTCACCTCCTCGAGTTCATCCTCCCTTGTTTCGAATTGCCCTGCTGATTTTGCAGCAGACACCCGAGAAACAAACAAGGTGTGTAATTCCGTTTAGTAGTATAGCACACCTGATTTATGGAATCAATACCTAATTCAGCCCCTGTTCATATACTTCGTTTACTGCCGCAAAGACTTCTGCCAGTTCATCTTCATCTTCAATGCCGACATAGTAGTCATCTCCGTTTTCATCCTGCTCTACACGTAGAATGACAACTTCATCCTCTTCTGATTCGGATTCGTGAATAATTGGCGCGAGAACAATATACTCTTTCTCATCAAATTCCAGAGTCATAATGTGTTCAAAGGAAATAGTCCTGTCGTTTTCGTCAATTAATTCAACGATATTCATCATTTGATTGCTCATGCCAGACCTCCTCATTACCGGTTGAGATAATCCAAATAGGACTGCAGTATCAGGACAGCAGCTACCTGATCTGCTTTTTGTTTTCGCTTCTTTCTGCTCATATCAGCCTCGAGCATTGCCTTGTGAGCCGACACTGTGGTAAGCCGCTCATCCCAGAAGACAATTTCTACGTTGAAGCAGCTCTTAAGTCTATCAGCAAAAGCTATTACTTTTTCTCCTTGTGGGCCTATACTGCCGTTCATGTTCTTAGGCAGACCAATAACAATCTTTCGAGGTTTGTACCTGTCCAGTATGTCTTGAATAATATCCAAATCTGATTGATTGTCACGCCTTGTCAAAGTTTCAATCCCTTGAGCAGTCCAGCCTAAGGCATCGCTGATTGCCATGCCGATTCTCTTATCGCCCACGTCCATGGAAAGAATCCTCAAATGCTGATTTCCTCCCTTACTATATCATGTAAAATCC
>DUOI01000075.1 GCA_012838915.1 Clostridiales bacterium | reverse complement strand
TCATTATTGTTGGATTCAATTGGTGCAACAACCTCAACATCCATACCAAAGTCTTCTCCTGCTGCCTTGGCTCCCTCAGAGGCCTCTATCCAGACGGGATTGGTTAAGTCTTTAAGTATTACAGTCGCTTTCTTGCCTACAGCGCCCGGATATGGATGCTCACTTGCCTCTTCGCCGCCGCTGTCATCCGTTTCTTCCGGTCCTTCATCAACAACAGCAGGTTCGTCACTAGTCTGTCCCGTACTTGGCTTATCATCGGAAGCTGCCGGTGCCTCGCTTTCAGCGCAGCCAGCAATCATGACAGCCATCAGGACAATAGCCAGAATTAGACATGCAGTCTTTTTCATTTTAAACCCTCCTAATTTATTTTATATAATAGTATTTAGCGTTTAACTAAATACAATTATCAGTCGTCAATACATCTCCAACAGCATTAATTGTCTTTCTTTGATTCTATTAATCAAAGCAGCAAATATAATGATGATACCAAATACAGCCTGTTGCCAAAGGTGCGAAATACCCAGAACGGCCAGTGCATTATTCAAAAATACTATGATGAGGACACCGACAACGGTATTAGCTACACCGCCTTTACCTCCTGAAAGAGGTGTTCCGCCGATCAGAGTTGCAGCAATGCTCATCAGGCCGTACTCATAACCTATGGTAGGCTCTGCACAGTCTAATACAGCTGCATACAATATCCCGGCAATTGCCGCTAACATGCCTGACATTATATATACAATTGTTGTGACTATTGCTGTATCGACGCCGGTTATTCTAGTTGCATCCGGATTGGCACCTACAGAATATATTTGTCTTCCCAGTACAGTTTTCCTTAGCACAAATAGTACTATCAAAAATATTACGATTGAAATAACAAAAGGATTGGATATTTTCATTGTATTGGAAAATCGGACGATTGAGCCTGTGGATATCAGCTTGAACCCTTCCGGAAATCCAAATATCTTTTTTCCGGCAAGTATAAATAAGACAAGCCCTCTGACTACCCAGTTGGTACCGCATGTGGCGATAAATGGATGAACATTTATTTTAGATATCAATACTCCGTTAAACAAGCCTATTGCAGCCCCGATTGCAATAGCTGTAATAATCCCTGGTACTATATAGCCTTCGATAATCAGCAGCGCACCTATGTAAGAGGAAAAAGCAGCAACGGAGCCGATTGATAAATCCAATCCTCCCCTTATAATAGCCAGCGTCATGCCCAGGCAATATACCAGCATAAAAGGCGCCTGGCTCATCATTACCGTAAAAAAGTTTTCAACCGGATCATTCGCATTCAGGCTTGCTACAATAACAATGACTATCAGTAGAATGATACTAGAATTTCTTAATAAGTGAGCCCATATTTTCTTTTTCATTGCTCTACTCTCCTAATCTCTTCCAGTTTTCTGCGTTCATTGAAAACCACATCTACTATAATAACAATCAAGATTACAACACCGATAATGACGAACTGCAATGAAGGCGTAATTCCGATAAACCGCAGACCATTCTTCAGCGTTGATATGAGGACAGCGCCAAGGAGAGTGCCGGTAAGACCTCCCCTGCCTCCGGCAAAGGGAGTTCCGCCGATTAGAACGGTTGCAATGGCATTGAACTCATATCCGTCACCTATTGTAGCATTGCCATTGTTCGCCTTGCTTGCGAGCAGTATGCCGGCAATGGAAGCAAGAACACCGGAGATAATATAGACACTTATATAAGAGGTACTGGTTTTCATGCCGGCCAGCGTTGCTGTCTGTTCCGACCCGCCGACAGAATAGAGTTTATATCCGAATTTAGTTTTGTTCAGCACATACAGCATAAACACAAATATGGCTGCTGCGATCCAAATAAACACATGCAACCCGAGAAATACACTGGAATTGTGCCCGATCGCCTTCAGATGGTCACTATTCGCATTTATGATCTGCCCGTCACATATTACCAGTGCCAAACCCTTTCCCAAGCTCAGGGTCGCAAAAGTTGTGACCCAATGGTTAAGTTTCTGGACACCAACCAGGTAACCGTTGAGTAAACCGATTAAAACACCGCATAGAATGCCCGCTATAATTGCAGGGACGATATGAGTGCCGTCTCTTAACAGTATTGTTGTCACTATAGCCGTCAGAGACATTGTTGAGCCGACTGACATATCGATTCTGGCGACAAGGATAACCAATGTCATGCCAACAGCCACTATCAGCAGTATTGATGTATCTTTCAAAAGATTATGCATATTATATAAACTCAGGAAATTATCAGCGAATATACTCATAAATATGAACAGCACAATTATGCCGACCAATAAGCCCAGACCTTCTTTTCCTTTTAAAAGCTTGGTTTTCTTCAAGACCGTAATCCCCCTTATATGCTATGAGCCAGAATTTTCTCTTGAGTTGCCTCCTCTTTTTGGAACTCCGCAGTGATTTTCCCATCCTTCATGACATAAATGCGGTCACACAACCCAAGCAACTCAGGCATATCCGAAGAAATCATCAATATCGCCTTACCCTCTTTGGCTAATTCATTCATGATCTCATATATTTCTTCGCGTGCACCAACGTCTATGCCCCTTGTAGGCTCGTCAAACAATAACAAGTCACACTCGGCACAAAGCCATTTGCCGACAACCACTTTCTGCTGGTTGCCGCCGCTTAAGAACTGGACAAGTTTATTGATGGAATTAGTGACAATGTTCAGCTTTTCTCTGTACTCTTCAGCGACCCTTGTTTCAACTTCTTTATCAAGAAGGCCGCGTTTGAAAAGCTTACGCAGGGAAGCATGAACAATGTTTTCACGTATGGGTTTGGTAACAATAACGCCCTCGGTTTTTCTGTCTTCAGGGATAAGCCCGACACCCAGCCCGGTAGTAAGTCTGGTGTTAAGACGGTTATATTTTTTGCCAAACAGGTAAACACTGCCTTTTTCAAACTTATCATAACCGAATATTGACTTGACAACTTCTGTTCTGCCGGCTCCTACGAGACCTGATATTCCGACAATTTCATTACGTCTCACACTCAGATTAATATTGTTGAATCGGTATGAAGACAAATTCTCAACCCTCAATATTTCTTCACCGGGAGTAAAGTACTCCCTGTTATATTGATTGGTTATTTCCCTGCCCACCATCAGTTTGATAATCAAATCCTGAGGTGCATCTTCTATATTCAAGGTCTCAATCAGATATCCGTCCCGCAGCACACTGACCCTGTCAGCGATCTCCTTAATCTCCTCCAGCCTGTGTGAAATATATATTATTGATACACCCTGACTTTTGAGCTTTCTGATGGTTTCAAACAGCATGTCGATCTCTTTTTTAGTCAGTGTGGCAGTCGGCTCATCCATGATCATTACTTTGGAGTCAACAGCAATTGCTTTTGTCACTTCCACCATCTGCTGTTGAGCGATTCCAAGATTCCCGACCCTTGTTCTTGGATCTATCTCCATTCCCAGGAACCCAAGCAATTCCTTGCTGCGTCTATTCATCTCGTCATCATCTATAGTCCGAAGTATTTTATTCTTGACCGGTTCTCTTCCTAAGAAAATATTCTGTGCTATCGTCCGATACGGGAGCAGATTGAACTCCTGGTGAATAATGCTGATTCCCAGATCCTGGGCCCGATTGACATCCATCCTTTCAACGGGCTTGCCCTCGAAAAGAATCTCACCTTTATCTTTGTCTAATACGCCGGAGATAATTTTCATCAAGGTTGATTTTCCTGCTCCGTTTTCACCCACCAGTGCATGAACTTCCCCTGGTCTGATGCCCAAGTCAACATTATGTAATACTTCTACCCCATAGAAGCTTTTACAGATATTTTTTACTTCCAAAATATAGTCTTTTTCTTGCATCTGAGCCTCCAAAATAATCATTAAAATTAAATTTTAGTGTTTTTTTGTGTATGTATTGACACCAGGGCACTTATTCTTTTGCTTGAACTGACACCAGAAGAAATTGCAGGGATGCTAAACTGAAAAGCAAAACTTCAACATTATGCAGTTTAGCATCCTGCCGTCTATTAAGTTATGATTTATGCAATTGCCTTATTTGAATACTGCTTCTCTTATCACCTGTGTCATTTCACAAGGATCGCCGTTGTTGATAACATCTGTAAGTTTGTCGAACCCTATCAAATCAATCATTTCATCATATTTCTTCATATTAAGTACGCTTTCCTTAGTGGCTCTGTATGCATCCTCCCTGTAGGGGAATATATCCACGGAGATGAATCCGTCATAATTGTATTTTCTGAGTGCATAGAACATCTCAATGTATTCCGTCAGCCTTAATGAACCGACAATCAGGTCATCATCCCACATATTGAAATTATCATTGGCATGCATCATAAACAATTTACCGTACTTTGCGGCTATCTCTATGTTCTGTGCAACACTCTGCTGCGATTGGAAAACATGCCCGGTATCAATTGCCACTCCGACATTTTCTCTGTCTATTTCCATACACATAAGGAGAGCTGTCATTGTTGTATCTACTAACGAACGGTTTCTTGGCTCACGAATTTTGCCTTCAAGTGTCAGCTTAATATTAGGATTGTAGTCTGCTAACTCTCGAACCGATTTGATCAAATAATCCCACTGTTTGGAGTAATCAGTCTGGAAAGGATAATCAAAACCGTCCTGACCAAGCCAGAGATTAACACTGGGGTTGCCCACCAATTTTGCGTTAAAGTCGATGTTCTGCTTGATAAGCTTCATTGCTGCTTTTCTGACTTCAGGATCTGCAGAGGTGATTGAACCCTTCTGCCATATTCTCTCGCCAAATACCAATGGCAGAACTGATGAAGCAACCAGGCCGGAGCCTTGCAGTATTTCATTGACCGTATCCGGATCAGATAATGGGCCTGTAGGCGCCTGATAAAGATCCGCACCCTGTAAAACTTCCATTTTTTCAAGGTTTTTTATTACATCTGGGAATTCAACCTTATCAAGTTCCGGATCTTTGTAACCACACTTCATAAAGCGGTCACATACCTGGCCCAATGATCCTATAATTGCGCTGTACTTAATTTTACTCATATTGTCTCCTCCTCTTTTAATATAAGTTAATGTTAATCTATATGAAAAAACAATCAGATTCAAAAAGGTATTGATAACCGGCTTTCCCATAATACAACCTTGCATTGCATTCGGGAACGTTACCACCAATAATATAATTCTACTTTGTTGAGTAAGCTGAATTTATAGTAGATTTTTTATTTTATTGTTGGATAACGTAAAGTTTCAAATTGCTTTGGTTTGTAAATTGATTCAATTTGATGCAACCATAATTTCCATTTAATTACTTCTGAATTTCTTATTATGTTTGCAATTCTCTCTTAGGCTTAATATCTATAACACTCCCAAGAGATGTTAACATATGTTCATGACATAGCAACGTTTGATACTATATACTATATTCTTTGTTTTTTCAAAAATTCCTCCTTTTTTTATAAAAAATTTATTCAATATATTTAGTAGTAAAAATAATTCCATATTTACTGTATGACAGCAAGAGCAGTATTAAAAGTCTGCGGTTATTATAATCATGTGCTATGTGCTATTTCGCTGTATAAGATTCCCTTTCATAAAAATACGTTGTTCAGGGTTATCTATTCCTTTAATTTTATTTATCAGAATCTGCATTGCAGTTGTGCCAATACTGTTTATCGGCTGAGCAATCGTAGTCAGCGTAGGCTCGATTATTTCACAAATGGCGTTATTATCAAAGCCAACCAAACTGATGTCATCAGGTATTCTGATTTTCTGTTCCTTGAGATACTTGTTCACGCCGATAGCTATTTGATCAGCTGCGGTCATAATGGCATCTATCTTTTGGTTTCTGGACAGAAGCTTCCTGGCTCCATGATAGCCTATTGATATACCGTCCATCTTCTTCCTTGAACTAGGGAAGTATACAACATTTGATGAATATGCAAGCCCGCAATCCTCAAGCCCTTTTATATAGCCTTGATATCTTAACTGCGTTACCTCTACATCGCGTGAAAAGTTGATATAAGCTATATGACGCCTCCCCTTATCATAAAGAAATTTTACTGCTTCACTTGTACTTTGATAACCTTCAGTTGCGACAATTGAAATATTCTCATAACGCTTATAGGCATAATCGATAAATACAATGGGCAAAGATTCCGAAAGGCTTACAAAAAAACTTTGCGTTTTTGCATCCATCTTGTATGTGCCGTATATCAGTCCATCAACTTTACGATTTATCAGCTGCTTCACATACTTAATTTCATAATCAGAATTATGCTGTGTATCACACAATATCACCATATACTGGTGGGCATATGCTACCTCCTGGACCGTTTTAAAAAGCTCGGTATAAAAAAGATTGGATATATCAGGGATCACCAAGGCAATTGACATTGATTTTTGTGTTCTGATGTTCTTCGCGAAATAGCTGGGCTGGTAATTAAGTTTTTCTATTGCATCTAATACAGCCTTTTTTGCTTCCGGACTGCACGATCCGTTATTAATTACTCTTGAAACTGTAGATTTTGACACTCCAGCCAATTTTGCAACATCCCATATTGTACTCATTATTCCTCCATACTTATTAATTCACCTTCCAGCGGCTTAAATGTATAGTAAATTCTCAACTGCTTAGAATATTTGCCGGAGAGTGCCTCTCTAAAAATTTCCGGTTTTTTCTGTATATTTACCGGTTGTAACCAATGAATGACCACAGCCCAGGTCAATTCAAAGCTTTCGCAGTATGGCTCATCCCCCTGCAACATTAGTCTTATCTAATAAAAAATTCCCATTTCTAAGATTAAGTATGTAGTTGAATAAGCCATAAGGAATTCTCCGTCTTTTTGTTTAGTAAGGTTATATTGATAGCTTAACTTACTATAAAAAGAGGAGAATTCCTTATTTCTTGGCTACTTTTATACTGAAAAGCAGTACTTTCATAACCTGAAGATATTCCTGACCGGATTATCTACAGTTCGACCCCTAACATTTGATACAGGGCCGTTTCAGTTTTTGCATTATCGGATTAGAATTCAGGATACTTCGCAACGACAGCGTCAATGCTATCCTTATCCAGAAGGATGAAACCATCGCCGTATATATGTTTTCCGATAACCTTAACGTTGCGATAACCGTCAATTCCAAGATCCGTACCGGTTTTGATCTCCTCGCCGCTTAAGAGCAAGCGGGCAGCTTCCAAAGCAGCCCAGCCCCAGGCACCAGGGTAATGGATCGTTGCAAAGATGTACGAGCCGGTTTCAAGCGCCTGCTTTGATGCAGAAGGACGGGAGTGTCCACAAGCATATACCTGGCCGACTTTACCCAG
>DUOI01000074.1 GCA_012838915.1 Clostridiales bacterium | reverse complement strand
TGACCATTTAACAGGATTGAATAACCGGGCATTTTTTGAAGTGGAACTGAAGCGTTTGAATAGCGAACGCATGCTTCCTCTTTCCTTGATATTATGTGATGCAAATGGTCTAAAACTGGTTAATGATGCCTTCGGACACGACGAAGGAGACCGTATGCTTAAAAAAATAGCAGACATACTACGCAGTGTATGCAGAAAGGAGGACATCATAGCCAGAATAGGCGGGGATGAATTTGCCATTTTACTGCCTGTAGTAGATATATCAAAAGCTAAATCCATTGTTGAACGGATACGAGATACCTGCCAACAGCAGGACTCCTCTCCTATACCTATCAGTATATCAATTGGTGTTGCAACCAGGGAAAACCTGAAAATGGAAATGGCGGTTGTTTACCGACTTGCAGAGGAGCGAATGTATACAGCAAAGCTGGAAGAAAGCCGAACTGTTCGCACGGAAATCATTGATTCCATCCGAAAGTCCCTGGAGGCTCATGCTCACGAGACTCAGGAACATGTCAATCGAATGAAGGAATTGGCATTAAAACTTTCTGCTCGCATCGGCCTGGGTGAATATGAATGCAACAAACTGGAATTGTTGGCTAAGATTCATGACATCGGTAAAATCGCCATACCTCATTCTATTCTTTGCAAACCAGGCAACCTTAACATAGAGGAGTGGCAAATTATTCGCAAACACTCGGAAATCGGATATCGCATTGCAGCATATTCCCCGGAATTGGCTTTCCTCGCCGATTCAATCCTCAGTCATCATGAACGCTGGGATGGTAAGGGTTATCCCCAGGGATTGGCAGGAAAACAGATTCCCATTACAGCAAGGATTATTTCCATAGTAGACACTTATGACATTCTTACTAATGGCAGATCCTATCGTTTGCCCGTTTCATCCGAAAAAGCTCTGGAAGAAATACGCCGCTGTTCCGGAACTCAATTTGATCCGGAACTAGTAGAAAACTTTGTATCTCTTATGGAGGAAGAATTGTTGAAGCAAGCTCAATAAGCTTGTTTTTTTGTGGATGGGACCAAGAGGTGTGAAATTTGGTGTGTGATAAGAAATTATACTGGATATGGCTGAATAATGTACCGGGGATTGGAGCAAGACGCTTCTATAAGCTGGTGGAGTATTATGGAAGCCCTGAACTGTTATTTTATGCAACTGATGAAGACCTGCAAACAGCTGTAAAAATTCTGGGTGATAAAACCTTTGCTGCTTTGCGGGAATTCAGGCGGGATGAAGAGCTGGAAAAGGCACGAAAAATAATGGAGCTGCCCGAATTATCAATTATTACATTGTTGAGTCTGCAATATCCTCCCCTTTTGAAATCAATATACGATCCTCCGCCGGTATTATACTGTAAGGGGAAGCCCCTGAGGTCTGATCAACCAGCTATTGCAATTGTAGGCTCCCGGCATTCTTCAGAATACGGAAGAAGGGCTGCCAGAAAGATATCCTGTGACCTTGCCCGGTCAGGCGTAACCATTGTCAGCGGAATGGCCAGGGGAATTGATACCATGGCCCACAAAGGAACACTGGATACGGAAACCGGATATACCATAGCTGTTCTAGGAGGTGGGGTAGATTATGTTTATCCTGCTGAAAACGCATCTCTTTATCATTTAATATTGGATCACGGTACTGTAGTAAGCGAATATCCACCTGGAACAACGCCGGTTCCGGGTAATTTTCCGGCCAGAAATCGAATTGTAAGTGGTTTGTCCTGCGGCATCCTGGTAATAGAAGCCGGTGTTAAGAGCGGTGCTTTGATAACAGTGGACTGTGCCTTGGAACAGGGAAGGGAGGTATATGCTCTTCCTGGGAATATTAGCAGCCCATACAGCCAGGGTACCAATAAGCTGCTAAAAGATGGTGCAAAAATGGTTACTTCAGCTGAGGATATCCTGGAAGATATCCGATCCACATTTAGCCTGGAAACGCAATCCTTACCCATTTCACCGCGCTCGCAGGCAGCTCCTGTTCTTGATTTTTTTGAAACCCTGGTGTATAATGCCTTGCAAGATGAGGATAAAGGTCTGGAAGAGCTTATTCAAATAACAAAAATGCCTCCAGGCCAATTAAATGGGGTTTTAACCCTCATGGAAATCAAGGGAATAATTAAGCAATTACCCGGTAAAATATTTTCAAAGCAATGGTAGCTTAATATGGAGGAAATTAATGACACAAAAACTGGTCATAGTTGAGTCCCCTGCCAAAGCCAAGACAATTAAGAAGTTTTTGGGCAGGGGTTATACGGTAGAGGCATCCATGGGGCATGTAAGGGATCTGCCTAAAAGTCAATTAGGTGTAGATATCGAGAATCAATTTGAGCCTAAATACATTACCATAAGAGGAAAAGGCAAGCTGATTGCCAAGCTGAAAAAGGCTGCAAAAAGCAAAGATGAAATTTTACTTGCAACCGACCCGGACCGGGAGGGCGAAGCCATATCCTGGCACCTTGCGCATATTCTTAATATAGATGAAAATAAGCCCTGCCGGATTGAAATGTATGAAATAACCAAACAAGCTGTTAAGAATGCAATAAAAAACCCAAGGACAATCAATCGTAATCTGGTAGATGCCCAACAGGCAAGAAGGGTTCTGGACAGAATGGTAGGTTATAAAATCAGCCCTCTGCTTTGGCGAAAGGTACGAAAGGGGCTCAGTGCCGGAAGAGTACAGTCTGTTGCCACAAGAATGATCTGCGATCGGGAAAAGGAAATCGAGGTCTTCAAACCTGAAGAGTATTGGACTCTTAAGGGTTATTTTTTTCCAAGGCCACTAAGCAATCAGACCTTTAATGATATAACTAAAAGGAGCAGTGGAACAAACAAGGAGGTTCAGGTATTTGAAGCCTCATTGTATGGATTGAAGAATAAAAAACTGGAACCCGAGAGCCAGGAAGAGATAGAAAATATTCTAGCAGCTCTGGAAAATGCGGAGTTTTTTGTGGAAAAAGTACAGAGAGGACAGAGAAAAAGAAATGCATCTCCACCTTTCACCACCAGCACCCTGCAACAGGAGGCATCCAGAAAACTGGGATTCAGCACCAAGAAAACTATGATGCTGGCTCAACAGCTATATGAAGGGGTGGATGTAGAAGGTGAAGGTTCCATCGCTCTGATAACATATATTCGTACCGACTCCACCCGTATTTCAGCAGAAGCACAAGAAGCTGTGAGAAGCTTAATTCATCAGAAATATGGCAATGAATACGTTCCGAAAAAACCCAATATTTATGTAAGCAAGAAAAATGCGCAGGATGCTCATGAGGCTATTCGGCCTACTTATCTAAAATGGGATCCTGACAGCCTAAAAAAATCCCTGAAACGGGATCAGTTGCGTTTGTATCGCCTGATATACGAACGTTTTCTAGCCAGTCAAATGACACCTGCAGTGTACGAAGTCATGACTATTCATATAAAAGCAGGGGATTACACCTTCAGAGCCAATGGTTCCCGTAAGGTATTTCCTGGATATACTGCTGTTTACACGGAAGGTAATGATGAAAGAAACGAGGACAAGGATATTAACCTGCCCGTTCTTGAAGAAGGCCAAAAACTTGGTCTGAAAGAGTGGAAACCGGAACAGCATTTTACCCAGCCTCCCCCTCGCTACACCGAGGCTTCTTTGGTGCGGGCATTGGAAGATATGGGTATTGGACGTCCCAGCACCTACGCTCCTACCATATCCACTATTCTGTCAAGGGGATATGTAAACCGTGAAGGTAAGGCGCTATACCCGACCGAATTAGGTCTTTTAATAAACGAATTAATGATGGAGTTTTTCCCAACCATCATGGATTATCAGTTTACTGCGGATATGGAACAGAAGCTGGACATGGTGGAAGAAGGAAAGATAAACTGGCACGATATACTTGAAGATTTTTATGGCCCTTTTCAGAAATATCTGGAACATGCCGATAAATCCCTGGAGAAAATTGAAGTACATGATGAAATGTCTGATGTAATTTGTGAAAATTGTGGCAGCAATATGGTTATAAAAACCGGTCGATATGGCAAATTTCTGGCTTGTCCCAACTTTCCGGAGTGTAAGAACACCAAGCCTATAGTAGAGGAAGTAGATGTAGATTGCCCTAAGTGCAATGGTTCCGTTGTTGTTCGCAGATCAAAACGGGGTCGCAAGTTTTACGGATGCGATCAATACCCCAATTGTGATTTTGTATCATGGGATCTTCCAGTAAAAGAAAAATGCCCCGAATGCGGCAATTACATGGTGCAAAAAGGTACAAACGGTAGGAATAGGGTTGTTTGTGCAGATAAGAAATGCGGCTTTTCCCTGGAATTAAAGTAGATAATGGTGTAAGACGGATAATTTAGCGGAGTAAGGATGAAGAGGATGACAGCTACCGTTATCGGTGCAGGTTTAGCTGGCTGTGAAGCTGCATGGCAGCTGGCCAATCAAGGTGTATGCGTAAAGCTCTATGAAATGAGACCGTTCAAAATGACACCTGCTCATGAAACTGAAAAGCTTTCAGAACTGGTATGCAGCAATTCTTTGAAAGCAGACCGAATAGACAGTGCTGCCGGTCTATTAAAGGAAGAAATGCGAAGACTGAATTCCCTCATCATAGAATCCGCCGATAATAATCGTGTTCCTGCCGGCGGCGCATTAGCAGTAGACAGGGTGGGATTCTCAGACTATATAACCAAAAAGATAGAAGACCATGCAAATATAGAATTGATCAGACGGGAAATTACGGAAATTCCCATGCATACGACTGAACCTATTGTTATTGCCACCGGACCCTTATCATCTCCTGCTGTCTCCGACAGCATAGCAAAGCTGGTACAAAATGATCACCTATATTTCTATGATGCAGCAGCACCGATTGTAACGAAAGAATCTATTAACATGGATAAGGTTTATCGTGCTTCCCGATATGACAGAGGGGATGATGACTATATAAATTGTCCTATGACCAAAGAGGAATATCTTGCTTTTTATAAAGAATTGATTCATGCAGAAGAAGCCCGGGTTAACGATTTTGAAGACAATCGGATTTTTGAAGGGTGTATGCCCATAGAAGTCATGGCCAGGCGCGGGGAGGATACCATCCGGTTTGGGCCGTTAAAACCCGTAGGTTTGCCTGACCCTAAAACAGGGAAGGAACCCTATGCTGTAGTACAACTCAGACAGGACGATTCCAGGGGTACCTTGTTCAACTTGGTTGGGTTTCAGACCCACTTGAAATTTGGAGAGCAAAAACGTGTATTTTCAATGATACCAGGTTTGGAGCATGCAGAATTTGTTCGATACGGGGTCATGCATAGAAATACATATATCAATTCACCAAAAGTATTGGATCATTTCTACCGGTTGAGAGCCAATTCAAATATATTCTTTGCCGGCCAGATTACTGGAGTAGAAGGATATGTTGAATCTGCCTCCAGTGGCTTGCTGGTTGGTTTTAATCTGGCTAGAATTATGAAAGGTTGTGAACCTATCGATTTTACCGATAATACTGTCATAGGAGCATTGGCCTGGTATGTTTCCCATAGCCCTACAAAGGATTTTCAACCGATGAATGCCAATTTTGGCATTCTCGCCCCTCTGAAAAGGATAATTAGAAATAAAAAGGAAAGAAATACGGAATTGGCACGAAGGTCTATAGAAAAGGTGGAAGCTATCAGACATGGCGATACTTGTCAGAAGATACAGAATTAACTTTATTTATGTTGAATTATCCGACTTAATATGTTAAGATTACAATGATTTGCAGAAAAAAGGAGATATATCTGCATGTTGAAAGGTACGACCATTGTCGCGGTAAGAAGAGACGGTATGGGTGCTGTTGCCGGTGACGGGCAGGTTACCCTTGGACAATTCACCATCATGAAACACGGAGCTCGAAAAGTACGCCGTCTTTATAATGATCGTGTTGTAATTGGCTTTGCTGGTTCGGTTGCTGATTCCTTTACCTTGAGCGAAAGACTTGAGGCTAAGCTGGAAGAATATGCCGGCAATTTGCAAAGGGCGGCTGTAGAACTGGCCCGAGAATGGCGTTCTGACAAAGTGCTGCAAAAGCTGGAAGCCATGCTGGTTGCCATGGACAAGGACAATCTCCTGGTTATTTCCGGTACCGGTGAGGTTATTGAGCCAGATGACGATGTGGCAGCCATCGGTTCAGGCGGGATGTATGCTATGGCTGCTGCCAAGGCATTACTTTATCATACCGAAATGAACCCAGCAGAAATTGTGGAGGAAGCTCTGAAAATCGCCTCCTCTATTTGTGTTTATACCAATGAGAATATTCACGTAGAAAAAGTATAAAGGGGAGGAAGGGCTGAATGAATCTGACGCCTAAGGCGATTGTTCAACAACTGGATCGTTATATAATTGGCCAAACAGACGCTAAGCGTTCTGTGGCTGTGGCTCTTCGTAATCGTTATCGCAGAAGCCTGTTGGATGAGAAGCTTAGGGAAGAGATTACTCCTAAAAACATTATCATGATTGGACCTACCGGTGTGGGCAAAACCGAAATAGCAAGGCGTTTGGCAAAGCTGGCCCATGCCCCCTTTGTCAAGGTGGAAGCCACAAAATTTACTGAGGTAGGGTATGTCGGACGTGATGTGGAGTCCATCATACGGGAATTGGTAGAAGCATCCATCCGAATGGTAAAAAATGAAAAAATGGAGGGTGTTAAGCATAAAGCTGCAGCAGCTGCTGAAGAGAGGCTGTTGGATGCCTTGCTTCCTTCAAGAAAAAGGAAAGCTTCTGCTCCTTTTACTTTTTTTCAGGATTCTCCCGATGATGCTGTTGATGCAGAGATAATATCCAGCGATTCAAAGGAAGAGGCTCAGCAAAGTACCAGGGAGAAGTTCCGCCAAATGCTTCGGGCAGGAAAATTGGAAGATTCTCTTATAGAAATCGAAGTGGATGAGAGTCGATATCCCGGCGCCGGGTTAATTGCCGGGATGGGAAACGAAGAAATGATGATTCAGATTCAGGATGTCTTTGGAAACCTGTTTCCCAAAAAAACCCGTATCAAGAAAACCAGTGTGAGAGAAGCACGCAGGTTGTTTGAGCAGGAAGAAGCGCAAAAAATAATAGATATGGATGAGGTTATAGATGAAGCTGTCCGCCTTGCCGAGCAGAATGGCATAGTATTTATCGATGAAATTGATAAAATTGCAGGTAAGGAAATGGGGCAGGGACCGGATGTTTCCAGGGAAGGTGTACAGCGGGACATCCTTCCTATTGTGGAAGGAACCGTTGTTATGACTAAATATGGTCCAATCAGAACGGATTATATGTTATTTATTGCTGCCGGGGCTTTTCATGTATCAAAAATATCTGATTTGATTCCGGAGCTGCAAGGCAGATTCCCTATACGGGTGGAGCTGAAAAGTCTTACTGAGCAGGATTTTAAACAGATTTTAACACAGCCAGAAAACGCAATTATTAAGCAGCATATTGCATTGATGAAAACAGAGGGCTTGGACTTGGTATTTACCGACGATGCAATTGATGAAATTGCGAAAATCGCATATCTAATGAATCAAAGCAGGGAAAACATCGGAGCCAGAAGGCTGCATACTGTTATGGAAAAATTGCTTGAGGAATTATCTTACCATGCAGAGGATTTAAAGGGTCAGACCATAACCGTAAACAGCGCCTTTGTTCGTCAAAATCTGAATGATATTTTACAGGAGACAGATATGCATAAATATATCTTATAAAGAAAGTACATGTGATGAGGAGTGACCAGCTAGTGTCCCAAGTATTATTGGAGAATACCAGAAAATTAAACAGAATATTGCAATCATCCGGTCCGGACGGAGTTGTGTTTTCTGACCTGACTAATGTAGTGAGCCAGATATTGGACTGTAATGTGTTTGTAGTCAGTAGAAAAGGACGGATCTTAAGCATGACACTGTCCAACAAAAACAGCACTTTGTCTTTTGATGAAACTGATACAAATGAATATCGTTTTACCAACCAGTTTAATGATAGCTTACTGTCTTATAATGCAACCCAGGTTAATATCAACGCAGACGGAGATGACCAGGTATTTGTTACTATCATACCTGTGCAATCCGGCGTAGGAAGGCTGGGCACATTGATATTCGAGTGTTTTGGCCGAGAAATGACTACTGAAGATATGATTTTGGCAGAATACAGCGCAACTGTAGTCGGCATGGAAATCATGCGTTCAAAAACCGATGAGATTGAGGAACAGGCACGAAAGAAAGCAGTTGTCCAAATGGCTATCGGTACCTTATCCTACTCCGAATTGGAAGCAGTAGAACATATTTTTAATGAACTCGACGGCAACGAAGGTCTGCTAGTTGCCAGTAAAATTGCAGATCGCGTTGGAATCACCCGCTCAGTAATTGTAAACGCTTTGCGTAAGTTTGAAAGTGCCGGTGTTATAGAATCCCGTTCCCTGGGTATGAAAGGCACACATATTAGAATCTTGAATGATGAACTATTGCCTGAGTTGGCTAAAATAAAGTAAGCCGCCATTGAACAGAGGAAAAGAAGTGACAAGTAGTGAATGATATGAATCGGATTAAACATATGGTCAAGGCAAAGGGATATAAGTTGACACCCCAGCGTCGTGCCACACTGGATGTCATTTTGCAGAACCGGGGAAAACACATGAGTGCAGAAGAGGTTTTCCTTGAAGTTAAGAAGCTCTGTCCGGAAATTGGTCTTGCTACTGTATATCGAACCATATTGCTGATGGAGAAAATGAAGATTCTCCAAAGGCATAATTTTGATGACGGAAGAAACCGTTATGAACTGAACAATCCGGAAGAGGACCATCATCATCATCATTTGATTTGTAATAGATGCGGTAAAGTAATAGAGGTAGAAGAAGATTTGCTGGAGAAGCTGGAAAACAAAATACAGGAAGAATATCGGTTTCATGTAGAGGATCATAGGGTGCAGTTTACAGGTTATTGTTTGGACTGTAACTAAGATACATTTGTTATATACAGGACTGTAAATCAAGGCGGGACGTGACCCGCCTTTTTTATACGATACTTGGCAGAATATTCAAAGTCAGAGTGAACATACTATTATTATACTTTTTTGATACTTTAAGGATAAACGAAAGGAAGATTCCATGAAAGGTATAATAATGGCTGGAGGAGAGGGCTCCCGGCTTCGGCCTTTGACTTGTGATCTGCCAAAGCCCATGGTGCCGGTTATGAACAAACCTGTTATGGCATACAGTATTGATTTGTTGAAGAGGTACGGTATCAGAGACATCGGTGTAACATTACAATACCGCCCGGAGCAAATTATGGATTATTTTCAGGATGGCTCTGAGTATGGTGTCCGGCTGAACTATTATATAGAAGAAACCCCATTGGGAACAGCAGGCAGCGTAAAAAACACCGGCAATTTTCTTGATCAAACCTTTGTGGTTATAAGCGGGGATGCCTTAACGGACATAGATTTAGAGAGGGCAATACAATTCCATAAAAAGAATAATTCAATTGCAACCCTGGTCCTGAAACGGGTAGAGGTTCCTTTGGATTATGGAGTGGTGGTTACTGAGGGTTCCGGTAGAATTGCTCGTTTTTTGGAAAAACCCAATTGGGGAGAAGTATTCAGTGATACCGTTAATACGGGTATATATGTACTGGAGCCAAAGGTGCTGGATTATTTTGAAGCCGGCAGGAAGTTTGACTTCAGTCAGAATTTGTTTCCCATGCTGCTTAAGGATCAACAACCTATGTTCGGATACATAACAGATGAATACTGGTGTGACATAGGAAATTCCCAGACTTATCTGAATGCACATTACGACATGCTGTCGGGACGAATTAACCATGAATTTGACGGCATTGAAATCAATAAAAATGTCTTTCTTGGAAAGGGAGTAGAAATTGACGAATCTGTGAGATTGGAAGGTCCATGCTTTATTGGGGACTACAGCCGAATTGATAAAGATGCTCACATCGGACCTTATACAGTAATCGGCAAACATTGCATAATAGAAAAGAATACTTCCATAAAACGCAGTATCCTATGGAATCATGTAATAGTGGGAAAGCAGGCTGAGATCCGCGGCGTTGTTTTGTGCAACAAAGTAGAAACACAAAACAGGGTTTCGATTTTTGAAGGGGCGGTTATAGGTGATGGTTGTCAACTTAATGAAGGAGTTATTGTCAAACCTCAAGTCAAGATTTGGCCGGATAAGATCATAGAAGAGGGCAGCATTATCCAGTCAAATATAATCTGGGGTACGAAAGCCGGCAGATATCTATTTGGCAAAGACGGCATCAGCGGTTCTGGAAGCGTGATAATCTCGCCCCAGACCATATCGCGTATTGGGGCATCTATTGGTGCATTTTTCGGGCCAGGTACTAAAACAGCTGTAAGTTGCGACAGCCATCCGGGCAATGCCATGTTGAAGCATGGTTTGATATCGGGCCTGCTGTCTACTGGAATGGAAATATTTGATTTAGGCCCGTTGACTACGCCTGTTCTGCGTTATTCGGTTAAGAGACTGGGCTTAAATGCAGGAATTCATCTGTTTGCCTCTAAAGAGGGAAATATCAATATTCATATTGTAGATTCCGCCGGCAGTAATCTGCCTCCTGCAGCAGAAAAAAAAATAGAAAACTTGTATATTCGCGATGATTATCCAAGAAAAGAGTTTGGGGAAATTAAGCCGGTAAACACATTATATGATATCCCGATTTTTTACATTCGTTCATTGCTGGACGGTGTTAACCCGAAGGTTATTCGCAATAAAAATTACAGAATACTGGTTTCTACGAGTGGCAGCAGGATAGGCAGCTATATTCTGCATAAGATATTGAATGAGCTGAACTGCGATGTGGTAAAATGTAAAAACGGCATAGAGAGAGAGATGCAGGCAGGTTGTTACGATCTGGGATGCAGGCTGGATTATAATGGGGAAACAGTTATACTCTTTGACGAGGCAGGAAATCCTGTAAGTAAAGAAATGCAAACTGTACTAATCAGCTTGATTTATCTTAAGGGTAAGCCAGGCGGGAAAATTGTACTTCCATGTACTGCCCCAAGCATCATTGATAAACTGGCCAGGCAATATAATTGCAGTGTGGTGCGTACCAAATCCAGTAAACAAGCCATTATGAAAGAATCTATGGGAACAGATCTTTTCTTAATGTATTTTGACGGCATCGCATTACTGACAAAGCTGCTGGAGAGAATGGCCTTGGATAATGCTTCTCTTTCTGATTTAATAGATGAAATCCCGGATTTTTATGTAAAGGAAAAAGAAATTCCCTGCCCTTGGAATAAAAAGGGGACTGTTATGCGGTATTTGATAGAAGAGGAAACTAAAGGAGAAGGGAAAGTTGAGATGTTTGAGGGAGTACGAATTAGCAGAGACAAGGGCTGGGCATTGATTCTTCCTGATTCTGATGAACCGGTCTGCCGGGTGTACAGTGAAGGATATAATGAAGAATATGCAGAAGAACTGGCAGCTTTCTACGAGAAAAGGATAAAGCAAATTCAAGAAAAGGGCGATGAAAATTAGACTACACACTGCCTTGCGCCCTGCTATATAATTAAGTATAATTGAAATATTGGAAACTCAACGGAATTTTACCAGTAGAGTGAGAAGGAGGAGAGTTTTTTTAGTGTCATTAAAAACCAAATTAAAAGTAATTCCTTTGGGAGGGCTGGGTGAGATCGGGAAAAATATGACAGTGGTGGAGTACGGAGAAGACATCATTGTAATAGACTGCGGTGTAAGCTTTCCTGAGGATGAAATGCTGGGAATCGACCTTGTGATTCCTGATATCACATATCTACAGAAAAACAAGGAAAAAATTAGAGCAATTGTTTTGACCCATGGACATGAAGATCATATTGGCGCACTGCCTTATGTACTCAAACAGATTAATGTGCCGGTATATGGTACCAAACTTACACTTGGACTGGTAAAGTATAAACTGGAGGAACACCGGATTGACTTTACGAGTCTTCATACCGTAAAAGCAAAGGACATTGTTAAATTTGACAGCCTGCAGGTGGAGTTCATTAAAACCAGCCACAGTATAGCCGATTCAGTTGCTCTTGCTATCCACACCCCGGTTGGCACCATAGTTCATACCAGTGATTTTAAGGTTGATTTTACTCCTATAGACGGACAGGTAATTGACTTGGCCAGGTTCGCCAGTCTTGGAGAACAGGGTGTACTGGCATTATTTGCGGACAGCACCAATGCTGAACGTCCTGGATACACTATGTCGGAAAAGACGGTGGGAGCAACCTTTGATAATATGTTTGAGGATGCAAATGGCCGGATTATAATTGCATCTTTCGCATCCAACATCCATCGTATTCAACAAGTGATTGATGCAGCAGCCAAGTATAATCGTAAATTATGTGTTTCCGGACGAAGCATGGTAAACGTAGTAAATGTAGCCTCCGAACTTGGCTATTTGAATATGCATGAAAATATATTAGTAGACATTGATCGAATCAGTGACTACCCTGATAACAGGGTAGTAGTGTTGACTACCGGCAGTCAGGGTGAGCCCATGTCAGCTTTAGCCAGAATGGCAGCATCGGAGCATCGCAAGCTGGATATCAAGCCAGATGACCTTGTTATTATATCAGCCACCGCTATTCCGGGCAATGAAAAGCTTATTTCTAAAATAGTAAATCAGTTGTATAAAAAGGGTGCAAATGTAATCTATGAAGGCTTGATGGATACCCATGTATCCGGACACGCTTGCCAGGAGGAACTAAAGCTGATTCATACCCTTGTCAAACCAAAGTATTTTATTCCTGTTCACGGAGAATACCGTCATTTGAAACAACATGCCAGATTGGCTGAATCATTAGGTATGCCAAGAGAGAATATTTTTATTCCTGAACTAGGCAATGTAATTGAATTGACTTCTGAATCCTGCAGCATTAACAGCTCTGTAGTTGCCGGCAGAGTACTGGTAGACGGATTGGGCATAGGGGATGTGGGCAGCATAGTTCTGCGCGACAGGAAACATTTATCGCAAGACGGATTGATGGTAGTCGTGATTACCATGTCAAGGGACAATTTCAATATTATTGCCGGGCCCGATATCATTTCCAGAGGCTTTGTTTATGTTCGAGAATCCGAAGGTTTGATGGATGATGCCAAGGAAGTGGTCAAACGGGTATTGGAAGAATGTGAACAGAAAAACATGACCGATTGGAGTAATATCAAATTTAATATTAGGGATGCCCTTCGTGACTTTCTGTATGAACGCACCAAACGTAAGCCGATGATTCTGCCGGTTATTATGGAAATCTGACCAATTAAGCAGCAAGATTTCTTTTAAGAGGCGGCTAATTAAGTGTACTTCTTTTTATCTTGCCAAACCATGGACATAGCTTTATAATGTTAATAAACATAATTCAGCAGCAGGTTACAGTATGGGAGGTATTTCATGGCTGACTCAGCTACAGCGAATAGTGAGAAGGCTGTACAACCAAAAAAAAATAATAAACTACATCCTGTATTAAGGAGAATGATAAGGCAGATCCTTATATTCCTGGTTAGTTTGGCTCTGGTGCTTGGTACCATAGCAATCGCTATTCAGACCGTATACAACAAGTTTATCAAACCGGTTGATCCGGAGGACGATACCTTGATTACCATTGAGGTGCCTATGGGCACTTCTATCAATGGCATTGCCGATATTTTATACGAAAACAATCTTATACGAAATACCGGTGCCTTCAAACTCATGGTGGATTTATCAAATAAATCCAATAAAATGCAGGCTGGAAAGTATGAACTTTCAAAAAGTATGACTATGCAGGAAATGATTGATGAATTGATGACAGGCCAGGTATCTGTCAGTACAGTTTTAGTTACCATCCGGGAAGGAGACGATATCCGTACGATAGCTTCTCGCTTGGTCAATGAATATGATATGGATTTTACCCAAGAGCAATTCATTGCCGAGGCAAAAAATATAGAGAAGTATGAAACCGATTTTCCATTCCTGTCAGAAATCCCTGAGGAAAGAAGAGAGATGGAGTTTCCTATGGAAGGTTATTTATTTCCGGAAACTTATTACTTCTATGCTGATTCCAGCCCTGAGAGAATTATTCGAACGCTGCTGAATGAATTTGATTTCAAATTTACACAAGAAATGCGTGATTCTGCAGAGCAAAAGGGTATGACCATGGATGAGGTGGTTACATTAGCTTCTGTTATTCAAAGTGAAGCCAAGACAGAAGAATTTGCCAAGGTTTCAGCCGTATTTCACAACCGTTTGATTAGAAAAATGAATTTGGAATCTTGTGCAACCATCAATTATGTTCTGGAAGACAGAGAAGTGAATCAGATCACTCTCACAACAGAGGATACAAAGATTAATTCACCATATAATACCTATAGGAATCCAGGGCTTCCATTAGGTCCTATATCTTCGCCAGGAGAAGATGCTTTGAATGCGGCTCTGAATCCATATGAAGAGTATATGGCACCAAATGAAGAGATGTTGTTTTTTGTGTTGATGGATCCGGAAATAGGTTTGCATGCTTTTAACAGTACTTATGAAGGGCATTTGAAAGACAAGCAAAAGTATGAGGTTAATTGGCACTAAAAATGATTTAGCCACCTAACAAAACAGGCTCACTTTCCAGTGAGCTTTTCTTATTGACTAATGGTGATGAGGATGGATTTTACTGACAAGGACTATATTGAGAATTATTTGGCCGGTCTGATCAGATTTCCGGAAACACCCACAATGCTGGAAATGCGTCGTCAAGCGGAAAAGGAAGGATACCCCATTATCAGGCCTGCTGTTGCAGCTTTTTTAAATGTATTGGTGAATTCAAAAAAGCCGACATCGGCTTTGGAAATTGGGACCTCAATCGGGTATTCAGGCCTCTTAATATTACAGGCTATGGGTACCAATGGCAGACTAATTAGTGTGGAATCCAGTGAAGATCTACTGGAATCAGCCAGAGAAAATTTCAAAAAGCAAGGCGTAGCAAACCAGGTTACTCTAATCGCCGGTGACGGAGGAGACGTTCTTAACCACCTGGACGATACCTTTGGCTTAATATTTCTGGACGGTCCTAAGGCACAGTATCTTTCATATCTTCCGGACTGTATCAGATTGCTGGAGCATGGGGGCTTGCTGGTCTGTGACGATGTCCTTTTTTATGGTATGGTAGCAAAGGATGAGTTGATACACAGAAGAAAAATTACCATTGTAAAGCGAATGAGAAAATTTCTGCGGACCCTGGTTGATTATCCCGGTTTGGATACTGCCATTGTCCCGATAGGCAACGGGATATCAGTAAGCGTAAAAAAGGAGGCTGACCTGTGACAACTAAACCGGAGCTTCTGGCACCTGCCGGAAACTTGGAGAAAATGAAGATCGCATTGACTTACGGTGCTGATGCAGTATATATAGGTGGTATGCAGTTTAGTCTGCGTGCATATGCGGACAATTTCAACCTGGCGGAATTGAAAGAGGGCATCGGATATGCCCACAAAGCAGGGAAAAAAGTCTATGTAACCATGAATGTGTTTGCACGAAATGATGATTTTGACGGGATGGAGGAGTATGTTCGTTCAATAAAGCAGGCAGGAGCTGATGCCGTTATAATCTCCGATCCGGGAATCCTTGAATTGGTAAAGGAAACCGAGCCTGATTTGGAAATTCATTTGAGTACACAAGCAAACAATACTAATTATCGCAGTGCAATATTTTGGCATAAAATGGGGGTAAAAAGAATTATTCTTGCCCGGGAGCTTTCCCTGGAGGAAATCCGCCGGATTCGCGAGAATACTCCGGAAAGTTTAGAGCTGGAAGCTTTTGTTCATGGTGCAATGTGTATGTCCTATTCAGGCAGATGTACAATTAGCAATTATCTTACCGGAAGAGATGCCAATCAGGGGGAATGCACACAGCCCTGCCGCTGGCGTTATTATGTAATGGAAGAAAAAAGGCCTGGTGAATATATGCCTATTGTGGAAGATGACAGGGGCACTTATCTATTCAACTCCAAGGATTTATGCATGCTGGAGCACATTCCTGAATTGGCGAGATCCGGCTTATCCAGCTTAAAAATTGAAGGCCGCATGAAATCTGGCTATTATATAGCCAATGTTGTTTCTTCCTATCGTAAAGAATTGGATAGATACTGGAGTGATCCGGAGGGCTACCTTTTTAATCGGAAAAGTATGGATGAGCTGAAAAAAGCCAGCCATCGGCCCTTTACCACCGGTTTCTATTTTAAAAAGCCCGATAAAGATTCCATACAATACAATAGCAGTAGTTATATAAGGGGTTATGACTTTGTAGCCATTCTGCTGAAAAATCTGGAAGACCGTGGAATGATCCTGGTTGAACAGAGGAACCATTTTAAGAAGGGAGATGTGCTGGAAATAATACAGCCGGGAGAAGAATACTTGAATTATGAGGTTGCAGAGATGTATGATGAGGAAAAGAATCTCATTACATCAGCGCCTCATCCGCAACAAAGGATTTTTCTGCCCTTTAAAGGAAGCTTGAAACCCTGGTCGCTTTTTAGACGAAGGAGAAACTCATAACATAAACATATGCTTAAGCAGATTAGAATAGATCCATGCAGGGAATACTAACAAAATAGTAAGCCATACATGGATCTATTCAATTTTTGGCTTCATATTCAAAAAAAAGCAATCTCCAGAGGGTAAGAAATCGAGCTGAATTAACGTTTAAGTTAACATAACTAAGATTGCAATTATGTAGTAATGAAAGGTAACGGTATGCATACATCCAGAATGGATAAAAGAAAAGCTGCATTAATCAGGAAAAAAAAAGAAAAACGTATTATAATGCTGGGCACTTGGTTTACATTTTTGCTTGCTCTACTTACTTTGCGGCTTTTTTACATTCAAATTCTGGAAGGAGAAGAGCATGCAAACAGAGTAAGGCATCAACATATTGACCAAATTGTACTGGACGAAAAAAGCGGGAATATAACGGATCGAAACGGTATTTCCTTTACTTCGGCAGGAGAGATATGGAAACTTAAAATTATTCCCCATACTATTGCTTTCAATGAAAAGGCTTTTGAAGTCATAAAAGCTTTGACAGGTAAAGATAAAACGGAATTTAACTGTGATTCAATGGAAATATTCAATGTGCCGGTCATTAATCCGGATAAAGATCTGCTTGCGGCTGTTGCAGCTAATCAGTTTAATGGTGTTTTGTGCTACAAAGAAAACATTCGGTACAATGATGATTCACTAGCCAGGCATGTAATCGGATATTTGCGAAAGTCGGATAATGTACCCATGAGTGGAATCGAAAAGGTATTCAGCAGCTACCTGCATCCTGGTTTGGAATCTTATGTGAATGTATTTTCTGATGCTGCAAACCGACCTATATTCAGCTTGGGGTATCAGATAAACGAACCTGAAAGAAAGTGGTACGATGTACAGCTCACATTGGACTACAATATACAAAAAACAGTGGAACAGGTACTGGATAAATACCCCGGTCACAGACACGGCGGCATAGTAATTGATGCAGCTACCGGGGGTATTCTTGCATTGGCAAGTCGACCCCAATATCAGCAGCATAATCCCATCGCAATGCAAACGGATGGAATGGATTCATCCTTTCTTGCTATTCCCCTTGAACAATATCCCCTAGGTTCAGTTTTTAAGATCATAGTGGCGTCTGCAGCACTTGAAAGTGGGTATTATAACGGGAATACAACCTTTACCTGCAGCGGAGGCATTCAGGTGGGGAATCGTTGGATGCCCTGTCACGCTTCAACAGGCGGTCTGGGAACCATAACTTTACGGGAGGCATTTGCGCATTCCTGCAATGATACATTTATCCGACTCGCTCAGGAGATTGGAGGCGAAACAATAATTAGCACAGCAAAACGTTTTGGCTTGGGCAGGTCAATAGATATAGGACTGCCCAATGCTGCAGGTCGATTAATGGAAGAGGATGAATACATCGGATCAGGCATAGCAAATCTGGCAATCGGGCAAGGTTCAATTCTGGTTACTCCTCTTCAGGTAGCTGATATGATTGCTACAATTTTAAATAGTGGAATACGTAAACCCATAGAGCTTGTTGATGGATTAGTAGATCCAGAAGGGAACTTTACGAAATATGATTTCAAGCAGGAAGAATCAGTAACCGGTCACAGAGTGATTTCTCAACAAACCGCATCAGCATTGATGGACTGGATGGGGGATGTAACAGAATATGGAACTGCTAAAAACATGAGGGATTCCATCGTAGGGAGAACAGCAGGCAAAACCGGTACACCTCAGGTTTCCGGTGATTTGAAAAGTTCAAACTATGGTTGGTTTGCCGGTTTTTTTCCAAGGGATAACCCAATATATATCATCGTAGTGCTCAGTTTGGAAGAAGGAGGGGCTGTTGAAACAGCAGTTCCTATTTTTCAGGATATAGCAAGGGATATTTGGTTGAATATTAAAAGTTGAATTTGTCCAATTTTTAGCCTTAGCCGCACATTTCAAAGAATTTCCTCATATATTAAAGGGCAGGTTTATTCTTTGGAGGTGACATCATGGAGGCTATTACCGGAACCTTGTTTATTTTGGCAAAATGCCTATTCATATTAGCGCATGTTTCAGGAAATAATTCCTTTCCCCAGCCTTTGAATCCAGAGGAGGAGGCTTATCATTTAAAACGATACGCTCAGGGCTGTGAAGATTCTCGCAACGTTTTAATAGAACACAACTTGAGGCTGGTTGCACACATCGTAAAGAAGTACTGTAACACGGGTAAGGAGGTGGATGATTTGATTTCCATAGGTACAATCGGGCTGATAAAGGCTATTTCCACATATAATGCCGAAAAAAAAACGAGATTGGCAACCTATGCCGCCCGTTGTATTGAAAACGAAATCTTAATGACTATTCGAGCCTCCAAGAAAACAAAAGGAGAAGTTTCCCTCCAGGATCCCATAGGAATAGACAAGGAAGGAAATGAAATCACTTTGATTGATATATTAGGCACTGATGCGGAAATGATAACTGACCAAGTGGAACTGAAGCTTCAAACCAAAAAACTACGTAAGAAAATGCAATCCGTTCTAACAAAAAGGGAACAGATAGTTCTGGAGATGCGATATGGGCTCAATAACGACAAGAACAGAACCCAAAGGGAAATTGCTCAGCTATTGGGTATTTCCCGATCCTATGTTTCCAGAATTGAGAAGAGGGCGATAATGAAACTGGCAAAGGAAATGAGTCCTGATTTCATTGTCTCAAGCAACCAGAATATAAGTGGGTTCGAATAATCAAACCGGACTTTAGATCCAATTTTTTAATTATTGATTATTTTCTGGAATAGTTATCAATAACGCTTACTCAATCCATTGACAAGCCATTGAGATTTCTATATTATAAATGTATAAATTGGCAAAGGAAGATCATCTTGCACAGCTTGTTAAAACCCAGGCAGATACATAGTTCTATTTTTGATATCAATTTAATGTCCCTGTGGAATCAGGGATATCAGAATATTATTATTGATGTTGATAATACGATGACTGCCTGGAATCGCTATATCACCACCCCTAAGCTCAAAAATTGGGCGTTGATAGCCAAAGATATTGGCTTTCGTATATGTTTATTATCCAACAGCAATCAATCAAAAGTAAAACAATTTGCTTTGGATTTAGGAGTTATTTCTTCGCCTGTTGGAGGCAAGCCCTTTCCTCGTGCGTTCCGAAGTGCTTTGTCTGCTCTGGGGGCTAGTGTTAAAAATACATTGGTTATCGGTGACCAAATTTTTACGGATATTCTGGGGGGCAATCGAATAGGCTTATATACCATTCTGGTGGATCCTATTGATAAAAGGGAATTTATAGGAACAAAACTTAGCAGGTTAATGGAACAGTTAGTTGCGGGAAGGAGGTATGTATGCAAATCACACCGGCAACCAAGATAGTTGGTCTGATTGGACACCCGGTGGCTCATAGCCTTTCTCCATTGCTTCATAACAGTCTTTATAAATCACTCGGATTGGATATGGTTTACCATGCCTTTGATATAGTTCCCAGTCAAGTGGAAGCAGCAATAAACGGGTTTTTGGCTTTAGGATTTTTAGGTTTTAATATAACCGTTCCATATAAGGAAAGCGTTTATTCTTTGTTGGATTATACGGATATGGAAGCTCAGATAATCGGAGCTGTCAATACTGTAAAGATAGAAAACGGGAAAATGATAGGATATAACACCGATGGGCAGGGCTTTATTTCGTCTCTGAAGAATTCAGGTTTTTCATTTAAAGGAAAGAATGTTGTGATACTCGGCGCCGGTGGGGCGGCCAGAGCTGTAGGAGTGTATACTGCAAAAGAAGAGCCTGCTGCCATTCAAATTGTCAACCGAACTTTCCATAAAGCGGAAAGATTAGCTGAAGTCATTAATTATTATAAGGGTTGCAAAACAGCTAAAGCATCATCAGAAATATCACCGAATGCCGACTTCATTATAAACACCACAACCCTTGGTATGTGGCCGAATATAAAAAACAATCCAATTAAGGGATTCAAGTTGGCAAATCATACGGTAGTCTGTGATATTGTATATAATCCGAGGCAGACTGCCATGTTGCGGTATGCAAAAGAACAAGGCTGCAGAACTTGTGACGGCATAGGTATGTTAATAGGTCAGGGTCTGAGAGCGGTTGAAATCTGGCTCGGATACCCGCTCCCACGATATTCCTGGCAGTATATGAGCGAAACTGCCGATAGGATAGAAAATTAGAGGGTTCAAGGAGGTCTTCTAAATGTCAGGGCAATTGATAGAGTTTTTTTCTGCAAGAGTAGTACCATTTTCCTTGGAAATTTCTTTAGGTCTTCTGCTTCTATTATGGATTATATTTTTTATTCGTTATCCTGTTTTACTACTGAAGCCTGTAATAAAGGAATTGAAATATTTTTTCGAATTCCTGTCCAAGCTGGATAATTCCAGCGATATAAATCGATCCCAAGTGGAATATTTTATAAACGATGCCGGGCAAAAGTCTTTTTTGCAGCCAATTTGGGCTGATTATGTTGAAAACTGGTCCATACAACCCCATTGGGATGAATATTTCAATAAGTATTCTCTGGTTGATGTGCCGACTAAAAGGAATAAAACCGTTTCGGTGCCGTCATTTTTAACCACCATAGGGCTGGTAGCAGCTTTCTTTTGCTTTTTTCTACGCTTTGTTACTGCTCATCCAGATGCAGATTTGACTCAAATATTGTATCCTGCTGTAGGCGAAGTAGCAATCGTTGCTTTGTTTGCAATTTTCCTTTCATATTTATTTGATCGGATTATACGGTCCATGTTCAATAAGGCAGATGCATTGGCTCATGAAATTAATAAAATAATTCGTCGTAAAATCCCTCTAACACATGAATATACAAAATTAGAGCGAATAATATCATCCTTAGACAATATGACCAACAGGCTGGCTAATTATGCACAACATATTGCAGATATGCAGCAAAATGGGATGAATCAGCTGGTTGACGCCTTTCTCGAAGGGCTGAACAGTAAGATGGGCAACCAATTGCAGGAATTGGGTGAAACCTTTCAAAATCTTTCGATTACACAATTACAGAATGTATCGCGGACAGAATCCTGTATGGAGGAACTTATAAGAGGCGCAGAAATACAAAAACAGATTAATGATGCTTCAGAAGCTATTATTTCTTCTATTGCTAATTATCATGAACATATTTCTAATTGCAGCCAAAGCCTTTCAGTCAGCCTGGATGATTTACGACTTCTATCCCAGACCTTAAACGATATCGTCACTTTTAACAGCGATATGCTGGACAATATAAAACAGGAGAAGCAGAGCCTTAAGGAGGAGTACAAAAAATCCATACACGAGATATATGATTCGATTCAAAAGTATCAGAGTGATACCTCAGACAAATTGGAGTATTCTTTAAAAAAGTTTTCTGATATTTCAGAAGAAATGATCAGTAAGTTGGAAGGCTCCGTATTTAATTCTATGGATTCCTGGACGAATTCCCATAAAATTGCGGTTCAAAATATGGAGGAGTATTCCAAGGATATGAACATAGCTTCCAAAGAGATTTCTCTTCATCTTAGCGAACTAAGCAGCGGTCTGAAGGAAACCATGAAAGAATTTGCTGAAGTAGTTGAAAAGGGAACCAAGAAAACTATAACCGAATTTGATGAAGGCCTTGCAGAAATTACTCAACGCTTAAGTAATACTCTCTTGGAGATACGAGATTCCATTGACGACCTGCCGGTGATAATTGATTCTCTTGGAAAACGCCTGGAATAGGCTGTTGCATTGGAAAGGAATGCAAGGGTAACGGATACTTGAAAGGACAAAACGTAATGGAATATGCTTTATTTACTCCTGCCTCGAAATTTCAAGCTTCACTTAAGATGATTCGAAAATATCATCCCTTTATAGAGGAAATCGCTCGGATAGACATGAGTGATGAGGTAGAGAAATTGCTTCTGCAGGTTAATAGATTGCAGGGAAATGAATTAAAGGATTTTGCCACAAAGCTCCAAAACAGTCAATTGGAGCTAATATTTCATGCCTTGATTCAGAACCTAGGTACAACTTTGAAGGAAAAACTTATTTTTATTCTTTCCTTACGTCTTAAAAAACGGCTTTTTCATTATAACTGGATAATACTACAGGAACATTATACGAATCCTTACCTAATAGAGTCCTTTAAACTATTGACTGACTATATGAAAAAAAAATATCCAGAGGATTTCAACAATTCCTTTGCCAGCAGAATGACCTTCTCAGGCGAGGATCTTGTTTATCAGGCTTTATTTGCTCTAAAATCAGAACAAAGTACATTAAACGATTTCCTGAAGCGATATAATTTCTTAAATGATAGTGAACTATTCAATGCAATAGTAGAAATATTCTTTCTTTCATGTGATAAAGATGGTTACCTGGAGAATGCAAAGCTGTTCATGGATTGGATTAGTGCATCGGAAAACAAGCCCATACCACAAATAATACATTACATTGAAATCATGGATGTTTTGGAATATATAGAGGAAATCAATTACCTTTTGATTGAGCTTTTCGACTTACCTCCCAACAGCTCTTTTTGGCAGAATATTGCACAAGAACATCAGAACAAGTTCCTCCAATGGAATAATTTAAATAAGATGGAAAAATATCTCGGCAGTGACACAGAGAAGTTCCTTTTCTGGAAAAACTATTACCAGCATATCGATAATGTTGAATGCTATCCCGAGCAGGGAATTATGTTTATGTATATTTCCGAACATGTAGTAGTTGATATTAAAAACGATATGAATCAGTCTTATTTATATAGAAAACAAGCTTTTAAAATTGCACATCGTGCCTTTTTTGAAGCAGGAGGTTTTAAAAACCAAGGTTCCTGGCCGCTGGAATTGGAAAAGGTTGTGCCCATAAAGGACACTATTCTGGAAAATAGAAACTCAGAGATATATAAGTTGGATTTTAAAGGGATTAACAAGCTTTACATACGTGATTTTCTTGAAACGGTTATTTAAAATTTCAATATCGGAACAGTAAAGCAATTAGGGAGGTATGAATGATTAACCGAAACAAGAAGGGTTTAGGTGAAATTCTTTTGGAGTCCGGATTAATCACGCAGTCGCAGCTGGATGAAGTACTGAAAAAGCAAAAGGTCAAGGGAAAAAAACTAGGGGAACTGCTCATTGAGGAAGATATCATCAATGAAAGGCAGCTCATCGAAGCATTGGAATACCAATTGAAAGTCCCTTATATCGACTTAACTGCTCAGTCAATCGATCCGGAGATTCCAAGGTTAATCGGAGAAAGTCTGGCCAGAAGGCATATGCTTATTCCGGTTGCCAGAGAAGACAACCAATTGACAGTAGCTATGGTTGATCCTTTAAATCTGTATGCTATTGATGATGTCAATATAGCTACCGGGCTAAATGTGAAACCAACGCTGGCTTTACGAAATCATATACAAAATGCCATAGATCAATATTATGGCAAGGAAAGTGCTGAAAAAGCCGTTGAAGACTTCACAAGGGAAATTGGACTGGAACAGATCACCGAAATCGAAGAGGAAATACTCAATGAAGTTACCAATGCTCCTGTAGTCAGGTTGGTAGATTCCATTATACAGCATGCCGTTCGTGCCAGAGCCAGTGATATTCATATCGAACCCTTTGAAAAAAATATCCGGATAAGATTCCGAATAGATGGGGAATTACAGGAAATAATGACTTCTTCTAAAACAGCTCATTCCGCCATTGTCACCCGTATAAAGATTATTGGAAGGATGGATATAGCCGAAAAGAGAATTCCACAAGATGGAAGAGTTGATATGAACATAGACAACAAAGATATTGACCTTCGTATATCTGTGCTTCCCACGGTATACGGGGAAAAAATCGTTCTTCGCCTTCTTGATCGAAGCAGCACCATTCTTACAAAAACCCAGCTAGGATTCAGTGCAGAAAATATCAGGATGTTTGATAAATTAATTCAAAGTCCTAATGGCATTATCCTTGTAACCGGCCCCACCGGCAGCGGAAAAACCACCACCTTATATGCTGTTCTGCAAGAGCTGAATAAAATCGGTCGTAATATAATCACGGTAGAGGATCCAGTGGAGTATCGTCTGGAAGGGATAAATCAAGTGCAGGTCAATATTAAAGCGGGTTTGACTTTTGCCAGTGGCCTTAGGTCCATTCTCAGACAGGATCCGGATATCATTATGATTGGTGAGATCCGTGATACAGAAACAGCTAAAATTGCCGTTCGTGCTGCAATTACAGGTCATCTTGTACTTAGTACTATGCACACTAATGACTCCGCCTCCGCTGTATCACGTCTGGTTGATATGGGAATTGAGCCATATTTGGTTTCTTCGTCGGTTGTCGGCGTGGTAGCCCAACGGCTGGTTAAGAAGATTTGTACCAATTGTAAGATTGAATACAAGCCGTCTCACTCGGAAATGGATCTTCTCCAGCTTAACGAAAACGATGTATTGTACAAAGGGCAGGGGTGCAGCCTATGCAATAATGCCGGTTACAAAGGCAGGACTGCCATACATGAAATTTTGCTGATGACACGTGAGCTTCGAGAAATGGTTGATCGACATGATTCCATTGATGAATTAAGAAATGCTGCGGCCAAATATGGCACCATTAACCTGAGAGACAGTTGCAGTCAGCTGGTGCGCTCTGGGATAACGACATCGGATGAAATGTTAAAAGTTACGTATAGTTTGGATTAGGTTGGTGATATGCTTGATAGATATGGAGCAACTACTGGTAGAAGCAGTGCGTGAAAAGGCTTCAGACATTCATATTACTGTCGGAGTACCGCCGGTTTTTCGAATCAACGGTATACTAAGATACTATGGCGAAAATCGTTTGACATCAGATGATACCGAGATTTATTTAAATCAAGTATTAAACGAAAGTCATCGTGAACAATTGGAAAAGCACGGAGAATGGGATCTGTCATTCAATGTGCCGGGCGCAGCCCGTTTTCGGATTAATGCCTACAAGCAGCGTGGAAGCTACGCCCTGGCTATTCGAGTGGTCAGTATTAATCCCCCGAGTCTGGATGAACTGGGTTTTCCCAGTTGTATTAAGGATCTTGCCCTGAAGCCAAGAGGCCTTATTCTGGTTACCGGACCTACCGGCAGTGGTAAATCTACTACGCTTGCAGCTATGGTAAATTACATAAATCAAAATAGAAGCTGTCATATTATTACCCTCGAAGATCCAATTGAATATCTGCACAAGCATAAAAAAAGCATTGTGAATCAAAGAGAAATCGGAAGCGACAGCCATTCTTTTTCCAAAGCACTCCGAGCTGCTCTCAGGGAGGATCCTGATGTTATTCTGGTAGGGGAGATGAGAGATACGGAAACCATGGCTACAGCTATAACTGCGGCAGAAACCGGCCATTTGGTTATGTCTACTCTTCACACCATGAGTGCGGATCAGACTGTAGACAGGATTATTGACTCCTTTCCTGCGTATCAGCAGCCGCAAATAAAAACACAATTAGCCGCTGTTTTGGAGGGAATTATTGCTCAACAACTGCTCCCTTTAAAGAGCAATAAGGGAAGGATAGCTGCTTTGGAAATCTTAATAGCCAACAATGCTATTAGAAATTTAATAAGAGAAGGCCGTACACATCAAATTCAGACATCCATTCAAACTGGAATTAGGCATGGTATGCGTACCATGGATTACTCCCTCGCTGAATTGGTGAGACAGAATTTGATCACATCAGAAGCAGCCATGGAACGTGCCATAGATACAGAAATGTTACAACAACACATGAGAATGGCTTAAAAGTGAATCAAACCAGGGTAAGGATGTTGGAGAAAGGAGAAGAAACATGCCGTTGTTTGAGTATAAAGCAGTGAATCAAAACGGTGAGAGCATAAACGGACGGTCCCAGGCAAAGAATCGCAGCGAAATAATGCAGATGCTTAGGAATAAAAACTATCACCCTGTCCTGATTAAGGAAGTGGCTGAAGGTACCGATCTTAGCTCATTGAGCATCCTTAATAAGGTTAAAACCAAGGATATTGCTGTTTTCGCCCGGCAATTCCATGCCATGCTGAACGCAGGTGTTACAATAATTCAATGTTTAGATATCTTAAGGCAGCAAACTGAGAATAAGAGGTTTAAAGAAGTAATTGAAAAGGTGTATGAATCAGTCCAGAAGGGGTCAACTCTTTCCGAAGCGATGAAAGAGCATCGAAGTGTTTTTCCTGAATTGTTAATAAATATGATAGAGGCAGGCGAAGCAAGTGGTAATCTGGATACAATCATGAACAGAATGGCTTTTCATTATGAAAAGGAAACCAAGATTCAGAACAAAGTCAGGGGGGCAATGATCTATCCGGCTGTATTGGCAATAATATCTGTTGTAGTAGTTGTTTTCATGTTAGTAGCCATCCTGCCTACTTTTTTAACCATGTTTGAAGGCGCCGGAGTAGATTTACCCGGTCCGACTCTTTTTTTATTAGCTGTCAGCAACGGAATAAGGAAATACTGGTATTTGATTATTTTAATCATAATTGCATTCGTTTATTTAATTCGCAGATATATTAAAACAGAGGAGGGCAGGAAGAAATTTGATGAGATAAAACTAAGAGTGCCTATAGTGAAAAACTTAGTTGTAAAAGTGGCCACCTCCAGGTTTACTCGAACAATGTCTACTCTTTTGGCCAGTGGCATTCCATTGTTGCCTGCAATTGATATCGTTTCAAAAATCGTAGGAAACCGGGTATTGGCTGATGGACTTATGAGTGTAAAGGAAGATTTGCGTAAAGGCTATGACCTGGCAGGGCTTATACACAGATTGAAACTCTTTCCTCCTATGGTTGACTCTATGATACGAATTGGCGAGGAATCCGGTTCCCTGGATGATGTACTGAGCAAAACGGCGGATTTTTATGATGACGAGGTAAATGTAGCTATACAAAAAATGACTACCATGCTGGAACCTCTCATGCTCATAGTGATGGCTGTTGTTATTGGTTTCCTTGTCGTTTCCATGTACCTTCCTATGATTGACATGATGCAAACGATATAGAAAATAAGAGGTGATTTCGTTGAGTCAAAATCTAATATGCCTTGATTTAGGCAGTCAAAATCTGCATATGGTACACGGTAAATACAACAAAGACAGCATTATAGTCAATAATGCAGCTCACCTCCCCATACAGGAAGGGGTATTTAAGGATGGAAGAATTGAGGATTTTGAACGAATGAAAGATTCCATCCGCAGACTGATCTCCGTCAACAAAATCAAAGAAAAAAATGTAGTTTTGACTATCCAGAGTACATCAATTATCTCCAGGGACATAATATTACCGGCATCGGAGCGCCAGATGCTGGACAATATGGTAAGATATGAGATTGAACAGCATTTGCCCATTGTTACTACTGAGTATGTTATCGAATATTACGTAGCAGATGAGATTGAAGAAGATGGTGCGAAAAAATATAAGATTAAAGTTGCCGCCATGCCTAAGAATATGGTTGAAAATTACTTGAATTTAATAAGAGAAATAGGTTTAAAACCGATTGCTCTGGATATTCATCCTAACGCAGTAGCCAAATTGCTTGCTCATACTACAGCTATAAACGGTATAGAATTGGATAAGGAAAAAACATCTGCATTCATTGATTTGGGATATCGTAGCATAAATATACATATATTTTCGAAGGGAAAACTTGCTTTCAGTAGAATCATCAACTTAGGAGCAAGGGAATTGGACAATGAAATATCAATAGCATGCAATTTATCCATGAAGCAGGCGGAAAGTAAAAAGATTCGGGATGCAGACCTGAATCCGGACGGGTTTAGTGATCTTATATCGGATACCTTCCATGACGTGCTCCGCTCCCAAATAGATATCTGGCTGTCAGAAATACAAAAGATATTTCAGTACTATATTAGCAGGACAACCGGAAATAAAATTGAATCTATTTATCTGTATGGGGGCTCCTCAAGGTTGCATGGATTGAATAGTTATTTTCAACACATTCTAAATATTCCAACAAAGAATATAGACAACCTAAACATCGTAAAACCAACCAGGAGAGCATACAATTTTAACCCCAGGAACTATATTAATGCATTAGGGGGCCTGATTCGATATGAGTAATATAGAAATGCACAAGATGGACTATAACTTTTTTTCTTCATCAATGGATTCAAAGCGGTCTGCAAGGAAAAAGGGGATTATACTTGTATTGATGATTATATTGTATTTAGTGTTAATTGCAGGTGTATATTTGCTACTGGAATTCGCCATACAAACATCTCGGGATCAGATTAATTCCATTGAAAGCTATCTCTCAATGGAGGAAGTAAGTATACAATGGAAAATGGCAGAAGAAAGAAAACAAGAAATCGAAAACCTAAAACAATATTCAGATTCTTTAAATTCCTTTTATAAGAATATTCAGCAGAAGGATACAATTGGCACTGAATATATTAAACAAATTACCTCTGCTATTCCACAGGGATTATATTTTGATAATCTGTCCATGACTTCAGATCATTTGCAAATACAGGGAACTGCTCCAAGCAGAAAGATTATCGCAGAATACCTCAGCAACATGCAAGCGTTAGATTTATTCAAGGATGTTCATGTATCAAATATTACCACCATTTCTTTAAGTGCTGATGCTAATCCTGAAGAAAATAGTTTAGAAGCAACGAATGTTTACTCCTTTATAATGGACTGTCAACTAAAGGATGTGATGGAAGAATGAAACTTACAAAGAGGGAATCCTTCCTATTAAAACTAGTTGGTTTTATAGCTTTAATAGTCATTTCTTATTATTTCATTATAGCGCCGCAATTGGATAAGTTGACGAATGTTAGATCGGAGTTGGATGAGAAGGTCAGGCAAGTAGAGTCAGTTAAGTCAGAGATTCAGTCTCTTCCTCAACTGGAAGATGAACTTAACATTTTAAAAGGCGAAATTAAATCATTATCGGAAGACTTTTTTCCAGAGTTACAGCAAAGAAAACTGCTAATCATTATGGATGAACAATTACGAGCATCCGGCACCAAAGCTGATTCCCTTGATTTTGCCCAATTAATGGAAGTGGAAATCCAGTCAGAAGAGGATTCAATTATCACCCAGGAAGAAACACAATCCGAAGCAACAGACCCAAATCCTGATGAAATTCCCTTTTTGCCAGAGATTCAATATATGTCCATTGATATTCCATTTAAAGGAACATATCCGAAGATTATGGATTTTATCAGCCGGTTGGAGAATTTGAATCGTCATATTATTTTTAGCAGCCTTCAAATGACACGGGATATGGACGGAAAGATCAGCGGAACGATTAGTATGGAATTCTACTCACTAAAGAAGTTGGCCGATGATTCCGGAGACGATGAGTTTCTGAACTGGTCTTATAACACTCCTATGGGTACTGATAATCCTTTCAGGCTTACCTCTGCAACGAGGACAGGGGAACAAACAACACAGGAAGAGGCAGCACCGGAGGATTCTAATGAAGAAGAAACTACATCAGAGACATCAGAACCAACAGATACAGAAATCGATTCTGTATCAGCAGATCAGCCCGAATTGTAAAGGTGTGTCTTATGGGTTATTTTCTTGGTGTAATTGTTTTTTTGATCGGCTTGTTGCTGGGCAGTTTTTTCAATGTCTGTATCTATCGAATCCCCAGGGAACAATCCATTATATTTCCGCCTTCTTATTGTACCTCTTGTTGTAAACGGCTGACGTGGCGGGATCTGATACCTGTATTCAGCTGGATTTTCCTGGGGGGAAAATGTCGTTATTGTAAGCAACGGATTTCTTATCGGTATCCATTAATTGAATTGACAACCGGTCTGATTTTCCTTCTCTTATACATAGAATTTGGTATAAGCGGAACATTCCTAACCTATAGTATATTATGCTCCATACTAATCATTGCAACTGTCATAGATATAGAACATCAGATCATACCAAACGGGCTGGTAATTACAGGTACAGTTGCGGGTATAGCATTAACCCTGGCCGGGCTGTCAGTGAATTGGAAGGATGCACTAATAGGTATATTAGCAGGTGGCGGCACCTTTCTTTTAGTAGCATTTCTTTCTCAATTGATTTTAAAGAAAGAAGGAATGGGTGGCGGTGATATAAAGCTCATGGCTATGATCGGTCTGATGATAGGCTGGAAGTTAACCATCTTAACTATTCTGGTGTCAGTATATGCCGGCGGTCTGGTTGGCGGATTGCTTTTATTATGTGGAATAAAGAAACGAGGCGATGCCATACCCTATGGTCCATTCATTGCTGCCGGGACAATAGTTTCCGTTTTATTCGGTGATGAGCTGATATTGTGGTATCTGAATTTATTCTTATAATGTTTAAACCTTTTTGATCAGGCAGCTGCAAGGCTGCCATTTATTTTTTTTGGTTATTACAGTTTTTAGCTTGCAATATTAATCTGCTCGTATGTAAGACGGCTAACCTTTTATAGTATAGTAAAAAATGAGATTATAAAATAAATATTCTTGATGAATATAGTAATTTATTATATAATTTACTCAATATATGACATCATAACCATAATTAACCTGTTCCTGGGAAGTAAGGCAGGAGGGATGGGTTTGAAAGGGCTGCTGCAAAATAAAAAAGGTATTACCCTGATGGAATTGATACTTGTTATTGTTATTTTAGGTGTCTTATCCGCACTGACAATACCAAATCTTCTGCGCTCAAATGACCGATGGATTCTACGAAGCAGTGCTTATATGTTAGCCAATGATATCAGACGGGCACAAAGATTGTCAGTTCAGGAATGTGCAAATTACAATATTGAGTTACAGACCAGGGAGTTTTTCTATATACTTCGAAATAATGATCCCATTCATCCCAATATTAAGAAAGTGCATTTTAATCCCAGGATTACTTCCGTTTCTTCAACATTATATAATCCGGGTTATGGCGGTTCTATGGAGGGATATCGTATTCTGAAATTTTCCTATTTGGGCAGTCCCAATCAAGCGGGTGAAATTGTACTTAATACCAATAGCGGAGACAGCATCAGGCTTACGGTAGACGTAACCACCGGCAGGGTCAAGGTATACGATAAATGAAAGAATTAGCAAGAAATGTGGGATACACTCTAATAGAATTGATTATCAGCCTTGCCGTTCTGAGCATTCTGTTGTCAGCTTTTCTGGGTATACAAGTATTTTTTCTGAAATGCAATCAAATTAGTTCCGAGAACCTAAATGCCAGTATATATGCAGGGAATCTTTATGAAAAGGCTAAAGGAATGTCTATTCCTGACTTGTCTGAACTGTCATCAATCGGTGTAATCTGGGATGATAATATACAATATGTATTTGAAGCCGAGCGCTATATACCTAATAATCAGACCGGCAACAACTTAATTGATCTGGTTATTAATTATGATTGTATAGACAAATATGAAGGCTATGTCTATGGTGATTCAATACACAATTTACTTGCTATATCAGGGCAGGGAATTCTAATAATTGATTTAATTCCTTGTGGAAAACGTACAACTATAGTTTTTACAGATAATAGCGGAAAAATAGCCGAATATCAATTTAATGCAAACAAGCAGGCGCAAATAATAAACATCCACGTAGATTCAGTAAAGAATTCAAAACGAAATATTCATATTAATATTGATGAGCAGCCATCAAATTGGCAGATTTATATACATGAACATCCATTTCATAGTGGCAATATATTAATTCAGTACAACGATCAAACCATCTCAACAAGGCAATTGATAAAACCATTGAAAGATGATTATATCTCTATTAGCTCCAGAAAAAGCGAAACATTGGTAGATGTTGCCGTGTCCCTTAAGATCACTGCTTTAAAGAAGGGAAAAGAACATCAACCTATATGCAGCCGGCAAGGCATTATCTGGATTAAGCCCTAGTAGGGATAAAGGAAGCGGTGAGCATCGGTTTGGGTAATATGAAAGGTTTTACTCTATTGGAGTGCATTCTGACCCTATGCTTGTTTTCCATTGTTTTAACATCAACAGTCAGTCTATATCTGACAGGGTATAGAATGTATCGCAGGCAGGAACATCGAGTAGAAGTAGAAGAGAACATCATGGCAGTATTGAATCGTATCTCCGAAACCCTTCGCAGAACAGACGGCCTGCCTGATAATATTTCGGTTTCGGATAATATGCTGATTATCGGAGACACTAAATATTATTATATGTCCGGTAATATATATGAGAGAATTGGTTTTGGGACAAATAATCTCGGTGGGAACATTTCACTTTTTGAATTCAGTCTGGAAGATGATTATCTCACGTTAAAGATAGAGGGAATTGGCTACCTGGGAGAAGCCACATCTTCTGCCGAACAGGTCTTCTTCATCGGGGGTGAATAATTGAAGGGTTCGGTTTTGATTATCACCCTATTTATTATGGCTGCTATGTCAATGCTGTTGATTACAGCTTTTGCTATTGCAGACACTCATCTCATCATAACACGAAACAACAACATGCATCAGGAAGTTTACTATCTGGCAGAATCAGGGATGGGGTTTGCACAAAATGAATTGTACAATATGGTTGTTCAGGTTCACGAAGAATGTATGGATGACTTTCAATGGGATCCTTTACAGCAGCCCATGTACAGCATGCAAGAGAGTGCCAGAAAACATATTGAGAACAGTTTAGGTCCTAGAATTAATAAGAAGCTGTTGGATATGGGATATCTTAATAATTTTCCGATACCGGAAATTCCCGGTATACGATCTGATTCCAAAATGGACATACGAATTCGATTTACCGATATATATCGAAATCCTTCCCGCCTTCTCATTAGCTCCCGGGCTGACATGGGAAAAATCAGAAGACGTATTGATGCCGAGGTATACATTAATAAGGTTAGCAAAGTATATGACAGTTTTCTATTAAATAAAGCACTGCTTATCGGTAATGATATATATGTCGTTAATGGAAGCAACCTGGAATCTTTCGGCGCAATTCATGTACAAGGAGGATTGCATGTTGCTAATAGCAGTAGGATAAACTTTCATGAATTAGCCGCGATCCGAGAAGAAATAAACATAATCAATGACTGTGAGGCATTTTTTGATGGCGAAGTCATATGCAGTGGATTACATGTTGAAGGAGAAACTCCGTCCATTCTCAATTGCTCAAATGATGTATATTCCTATGGTATATTATCTGTCGACTGTTGGGGTAACATAATTCAAATAAGTGGCAAATTATATGTAAATCCCGAAGAAAAATCCTTGCCCGCGGGAATCTCAGCTACTAATGGAGGAATCATTCAGTTAAAGGATGAGGTGTTTATCAACGGCACCTTGCAATATGTAACCGAGAATAGGTATCTGTTTGGAATGGAGCATATTCCAATAGAAAATAATTATTATCATAGCAGTGAAAGCATTGGTGGCGGGAATCATCATTTTTATTTTCCGGATTCAATACCAGAACATGCTTATCAATTTTTTACACCTGATTTTGCAGACCTAAGCAGGTCGGAACAGGGAGAGTTAATCTATGCATATTTAAGTACCCTGCCTGACTCTGAAGAAGATCTGGAACAATATTTGCTACATCTGGAGGGAATAAACCAGGACAGTATTCAATTAGAAACCGGCAGTCTTCAAACCAGTCATATATCCGGCTTGATTTTTGCTAATGGTCAGGTTATGAAACCTTTTCAGATGGCAGAGGCTGAAGTTTTCTTTGAAGGTATTCTGAGAAGTATGAAACTGAAAACTGCATGGGATTATTATTATCAATTAAATTCCAATACTCCAGTACCATTTTATAATGCCATAATTGAAGGTAATTACCTGTCTGTAATAGATCCTGATCAACCTGTAATTTGCATCATGCCTGAAGTAAAGGATTTGATTCTGCCTGCGGGGGAATATAGGGGAATTATAATGACAAATGGTTCCATTTGTATCCCGTCGGATGCAGATGTTGAGTTTACAGGTCTGCTGATTGCCGGAGAGAATCTTGTTATAGAAGGCAGTTTAATCCTGCAGGAAGATAAGGATCTTATTCTGAATTTGCTTAGCAGTGAAGATGATTCTTTAAGAAAATTCTTTAGAATAGAAAGAGAAAAACCGCTGTTCGAAGTAGTATCCTGTAAAGAAGTTCTTTATAACGCACAATGGTGAGGTGATTATAGTGTTCAATCATCCCGGCCGCATTCTATCCTTGGACATGGGTAATCATTCCTACAAGTATATTGAGGCTCAGCTCTCCAATAAACTTCAAATTTTGCGCTATGGATTGTGTCAGGAAGCAGAACTATTCAATTCAGATTTCCCTGCTAAAATGTGGAAAAAAATTGGTTGCCGTTCCAGGGATGTTGTTTTATCTTTTCATCATAAATCGCTCATTACCCGGGAACTCAAATTGCAAGCCGATAATGAGTTACAATTGCAACATATTATACACGATGAATTTCAAAAATATCAAACCGATTTAAAGGAAGAATATGATTTTGATTATTCAGTGCAATCTCATGACTCAGAATCCGGAATCTACTTTACAAAAACAGCAGGCATATCAAAGCGTATTAACCGGGGATACATAGAGAAGGCTATAAGCTTAGGATTGAAACCAAGAGCAGTTGATATTCAACTCAATGCATTTATAAGAGTTATAAGGAAAATACTGTTACGTTGCAAGGAACTATCTGAAGAATTGCCCTACCTGGTACTGGACTTGGGGTATGAAAATACGACAGCTGCGCTTATTAACATAGATGAAATAATAGCGCTTAAGGGCATCCCAATCGGTTGTCGTATAATTGAAGAATCACCTGCTAATTCGAATGAATATCTGCAGGAAATAATTATTCTATGTTGGCAAATGATCGATCATTATATTCACAGCTCTCATAAAGAGGAATTACAACAAGGCATACTTTATGGAGGCGGCGCCTTTGCTGCTTCTGTTTTATCTCATTTGAAAGACCAAATTCCCTTACGTTGGAATCAATTAAATCACTTCCGTCTCTATTTATCTGAAATTCCCACAGATATGGATTTGAATCTGTATGCAAACTGCCTTGGCTCATTGTATTGGGAAGGAGACAAACTAAATACGGAAAGGAAAATCAGAAATGACAGATTTTAACCTTCTTCCTTTAGAATACAGAAAAAAAACCATAGCTGCAAGGAGTTTATTGCTAATTGTATTACTTATTCTATTACTTTTTGTAATTATTAAATATGCTTTTCTAGTGCCCATTCAAAATAAAAGGGAAGCCCTTAATAAATTGACTCTGCTCAAGGAAGAGACAACAGGTTATTCAGATTTGGACGAAGTATTGCTTCATCAACACTCAGGCTCGGATGAATTAAAACAGCGAATATATGCGTTTCGTGAAATGGAAGATGGCACGCCTCAGTACTGGAAAAGCATACTTGACACTATTATAAATTGTTTACCCGGAAACTCCTGCCTTAATCATTTTAACTGTGACAATAACATCATTTTATTGACTGGAACAAGTAAAAATGACAAAACATCGGTTGTTTATTTGCGCAGCCTGAAGGATAGCGGCTGCTTTTCAGAGGTGCGCATGTTAAAAATTATGTATCAACAACCAGAGGAAGTTCATTTTATCATTCAATGCACCCTGAATTCCAATACCGAAGATTATGATATCACAGGAGGGGGAATACCATGAAAATCCCTAATAAAAAGTTGTTGTTCTACTTCGTTCTATTTGTATTACTGGCATTCTCTCTTTATTTACATTTTTTTCTTGATCCAACTCTGAAAGAAACCCATATGATACTGCGGGATATTTCTGTTATCCAAAACAGCGCTAGAATTGCAGAAAACAAAAAAATAGAGCTTAAAAGCATCCTGGAAGACAGAGACCAACTTCAAATAACCATATTGGAGAAAAAGTTAAAACTGCCGGAGCAATTGGATTCACATGACCTCATTTATTTGCTTGATGCAAACTCCAGTAGATTAGAAAGACATAGTATAATTTTCCTCGATCCGATTTTGAGACAGGATTTTAGAGTTATTCCGGTTAGGTTCAGCTTCAGTACGGACAATTATGGTTTATCAGAATTTTTGTCTGGTTTGGAAAAGCTTCAAAACAGGCCTACAATATCCTATATGCAGATTTCAGCTGCTAAAACTGAGAATAATGATTTAAATAAAATAGATAAAAATACTAAAATACGATACAATTTAGAGGTTGAAATGACATTAAATTTTTTCGTGAGAGGAATTGAAGAATGAGACCAAATATTTTTCTGACCGGTTTTATGGGAACAGGGAAAACTACAGTGGGGAAAAAGCTGGCAGAATTGACCGGAATGGAATTCTATGATCTGGACACGATTATAAAAGAGGTTACCGGCCTTTCCATTTCTGAGATTTTTAAACAAAAGGGTGAAGCTTGGTTCAGACAATTGGAATCAAGTGTATTGGCTGAAACGGCAGGCGGTTCAAATAAGGTTTTGGCTACAGGAGGTGGCGTGATATTAAGCCCTGTCAATAGAAACAGAATGAAATCCAGCGGGATTGTAGTTGCTCTGACAGCAAATTTAGAAACCATATGGAACAGATTGAAAGACAGTTCAGACAGGCCCTTGCTTGAAGAAAATAATCCTGTAAAAACCTTGGAACGGCTTTATCAACAAAGAGCTGCATTGTATAAGGATGCACATTTTATTGTAGTGGTAGACGGAAAATCCCCGTTTTTGATAGCAAGAGAAATTATACAATTAATTAATACAAAAAAATAACCTATTAAGGGAAGTGTTACCCATTAACAAACAAGTCAAATTCGGTCCATCTGGTAACGATGAGAGTTTTTACGAGCAAGGCTACAAAAGCAGCATAGACATGCCTAAGTGGCTTCATGATATGGGCTTAAATGCATATGAATATTCACTAACCAGAGGAATTAGATTAAAAGAGCTAACAGCAAGGAAAATAGGCGAGCAGGCCGCAAAATGGGGAATTACCATGAGTGTCCATGCTCCTTATTATATTAATTTAGCCAGCCAACAAGTAGAAAACAGGCAAAGGTCTGTTCAGTATCTGGTTAGTTCTGCCGAAGCAGCCCAGTGGTTAGCAGCCTCCCGGGTAGTTTTTCACCCTGGTTCGGCAGGGAAAGACAGGGGTCTGGCTTTAGAAACAGCGAAAAAGACCTTATTGCAGGCATTGGAGGAATGTAGTCCGTACATTGCTGACGGAATCCGCCTATGCCCGGAAACCATGGGTAAGCAAAACCAATTGGGCAACCTGGAGGAGGTTTTAGAACTTTGCCAATTGGATGAAACCTTGTTGCCCACCATTGATTTCGGACATCTGCACGCACTCCATCAGGGCATATTCCAATCTTCAAAAAACTACATCTCAGTTCTCGATGCAATTGAAAAAGCGTTAGGCAAGGAACGGGGAAAAGCTTTTCATGCCCACTTCAGCCGGGTTGAATACACTGCTGCAGGTGAAAAAAACATCATACTTATGAAAGCAAGGATTTTGGTCCGGATTTTGATCCTTTGGCAGAGGTAATCGTTATGAGGGATATATATCCTGTAATAATCTGTGAATCCAGGGGTAAAATGGCCAGGGATGCTTTGACATTAAAAACTATTTATGAAGAAAAATTGTACCTGTTCAACACTTCCCATTTATGATAATATGGTCTATGGCAATTGATAATAGGTGGGATGATAAAGTGAGACTGCTGCTGATAAACGGCCCAAATCTTAACCTGTTGGGAAGCAGGGAACCTGGCATTTATGGAGCAACTACATACGACAGTTTAGTTTCAGAACTGTACTCCCATGCAAAAAAATCAGGAGCAATGCTGGATTGCTTTCAATCCAACCATGAAGGACGGATAATTGACTGTCTGCACAATGCCGATAAAGCTTTTGATGCTGTTATTCTTAATCCAGGAGCCCTTACCCATTACAGTTATGCCCTAAGGGATGCTATACAATCTATCAGCATTCCGGTATTGGAAGTACATATTTCCAATATTTATAACAGAGAATCCTTTCGGCAAATCTCTGTGACTGCGCCTGCCTGTATCGGGCAGATCACCGGATTGGGAACACTGGGGTATTTTCTGGCTATTGATTACTTTGTACATATGCTGACTAAAGGGAATACAACAATGGGGGTATTCGATTGAAAAAACGTATTGATAAACTGACTTCTATGCTAAATGAGCATCAAGTTGATGTTGCTATAATATCTGAAAAGAACAACATCAGGTATTATTCCGGATTCACTTCTGAGGACGCTGTTCTTCTGATTCATCGGTCAGCCTGCTACTGCTACCTGATTACAGACTTCCGGTACATAGAACAGGCTCACATGCAATGCCGGGATTTCAATGTAGTGGACGCACCCGGAATCAAAACCGGGCCCTTCATTAAAGAAACATGCATGGCCCTTAATGCAAAACGAATCTGGTTTGACAGCGATGCTATTAGTTTTCGCACATATACTTCCTATAAAGAAGCATTGCATCCCTTGGAACTGATTCCTGACAGAGGAATCCCCTCCAGACTAAGATTATGGAAAACCGAGGATGAGATTAATCATATTAGGAATGCTGCTTCATTGGCCGATAAAGGCTTTTTACATATTCTAGGTTATATCCGTCCTGGCGTAAGCGAAAGGGAGATTGCACTGGAATTGGAATTTTTCCTGAGAAGGAATGGAAGCGATGGGCTGGCATTTCCGATTATTGTCGCCTCAGGGAAGAATGGTTCTCTGCCCCATGCCGAACCTACCGATAAAAAGATAGCAGAAGGGGAGCTTATCACGCTGGATTTTGGATGCAGGATTTCCGGTTATTGTTCAGATATGACCAGAACAGTTGCATTGGGAGAACCGGATAAAGAAATGCGCGAAATTTATGAAATCACTTTGAAATCGCAGCAATTGGCTTTAGAAGTTATTGGACCGGGTTTGACCGGAATAGAAGTAGATAATCAGGCGCGGGAGTACATTACCGCTAAAGGTTATGGGCAATATTTCGGCCATGGGCTGGGGCATGGCGTTGGCTTGAATGTTCATGAGGCGCCCAGGCTGTCAATAAATGGAGAAAATGTTTTGGAGCCTGGAATGGTGGTATCTGTAGAGCCGGGCATTTATCTTCCGGGCAGGGGTGGCGTCCGGATAGAAGATCTTGTTGTCATAACGGAAGATGGATATGACAATCTTGTATCTTCAAGAAAGGATCTCATAGTACTATGAAATATTAATTAGTGGATATATGAAAGGATGAGTTAAATGATTTCAGCAGGTGACTTTAAAAAGGGAATTACTGTAGAAATAGACAATATTGTTTACATTATAGTCGATTTTCAGCATGTAAAACCCGGAAAAGGTGCAGCTTTTGTACGAACCAAGCTAAAAAATATCATGACCGGCGGTGTTCTGGAAAAAACCTACAGTCCCACCGACAGGCTTGCAAGAGCCCATGTGGAGACAAAGGAAATGCAATACTTGTATAATGACGGCGAATTATACTATTTCATGGATATGGAAACCTACGAACAAATTCCACTTAATCGCTCTCAAGTAGAGGATGCAATGCAATATGTAAAGGAAAATTCAAATGCAATCATCAAATTCTTTAAAGGATCTGCTTTTTCTGTAGAGCCGCCAAACTTTGTTGAATTGGAAGTCACTCAGACTGAGCCGGGTTTCAAAGGTGATACAGCTACCGGAGGCACCAAACCTGCTACCCTGGAAACAGGTGCTGTAATACAGGTTCCGCTGTTTGTAAATATAGGCGATACTGTACGTGTTGACACCCGAACAGGGGAATACATGGAACGAGTTTGATTGGATGGATAAAAATTGACTTTATGGAGGATCCTAAATAAGAATAGTAAAGGAGGCGAATGACAATGTTCGACTTGAATGAGAAAGTATCTTATCTTCGGGGCTTGATGGAAGGCATGGCACTTACAGAAGATACCAATGAAGGAAAGCTTTTCACTCACATAATAGATGTTCTTGATGAAATGGCGCAAGCCATAGCCGAGTTAGAAACCGTGCAGGCAGAGATGGAGGAATATGTGGAAACCGTCGATGAAGATCTGGCAGATATAGAAAGTATGCTATACGAAGATGAAGAAGAGGACGAACTTGATTATACCAATTATATTGAGGTAGAATGTCCCCATTGTAATGAGACGGTATTCTTTGACGAGGACATTTTTGATAACGATGAAGATATCATTTGCCCAAATTGCAGTGAAACTATCTATTCGGAAGATGAATACATCACGGAAGAAAACAAAGAAGATAACAAAGAATAGAGATGGAAAAAAAGCCCCGGCAAACCGGGGCTTTCTTAAGTTTTTTCATAACACGGGATAAGCCCCGTGTTTTTTTATTTTTTAGTGATAATTGGGATAAGCCCTTCATAGATATAGATTAAGCAAAGGAGGAAGATTTGATGTTGGACTCATTACCGAAGAAAGAGTCGGCACTGCATTGGCAGCAACCGATTCTTAATGCATTGCCGAATACTATTCAGGAAGCAATCAGAAAATTACCTTTTACTATTGCCAGAGATCTGGAGGAAATCCGAATTCGTGAGAATCGTCCTCTTATGATACACAGCCATGGCAGGGATTATTTTGTTACCAAGGATGGAAATATCGGTTCCTGTGCTGAAGCAGCCTATTATATTTCCGCAGACGATACCAATCAAATCCTTCAATTGGTTTCAAATTACTCAATCTATGCTTTTGACGAAGAAATCCGTAACGGATACCTTACTTTGAGGGGCGGACACAGAGTAGGAATGGCCGGAAAAACCGTATTGGAAAACGGACAAATCAGAACCATGAAATATATCAAATCCTTTAATTTCCGTATCTCAAGGGAGGTAATCGGTGCAGCTGACAAAATCATGCCTTATCTTTTTTCAGGTCAGAATATCTTACACACCTTGATTCTTTCCCCGCCCCAAATGGGAAAGACAACTCTCCTGCGGGATATTTCCAGAAAAGTTAGTGATGGCTTTACGGGATTTCAAGGGGTAAAGGTAGGAATAGTGGACGAGCGTTCTGAAATAGCAGGCTGTTGGCAAGGACTTCCCCAGAAATCGGTTGGAATGAAAACCGATGTATTGGACGGTTGTCCCAAAGCAACGGGTATCATGATGATGATTCGTTCCATGTCCCCCAGGGTAATCATAACTGACGAAATAGGAAGAACGGAGGATGCTGCGGCTATTCAGGAAGCATTGAATGCTGGCATTTGCATTATTGCTTCAGCGCATGCATCCGATATACAGGATGCTCTTGCCAGGCCTTTTCTATCCCGTCTATTGGAAAGCCGAATATTTGAAAGAATTGCAGTACTGGGAAACTCCCTTGGTGTGGGAACCCTGGAAAAAATCTATACTTCCGATTTTTCCACTCAGCTTTTAAGTAAACCCGTTCGATAATGAGGGAGGAGGTTTATGGGTGATTATTAAGATCATCAATAGCTGTGTTATTATACTCTTCTCCACTCTGATAGGGCTTGAATTGGCCAAAAAATATATAGTGCGCACCAGGGAACTGAGTGCCATTCAAGGGGCTTTGTCGAGACTGGAAACCGAAATATTGCATTATGCTTCCAGCCTTCCGGAGGCATTAGTTCGAATAGGAAAGTCTGTTGGAGGTGGTACCGGAAAATTGTTCTGCTTAACCGGACAGACTCTATTAGATAAGAAGAAGTATACCGTAGCTGAGACATGGAGCTCTTCTTTGGAACAATTGAAGACAACCTTGTGCCTGGAACAGGAGGATATTGACATTCTTAAACGATTTGGTGACCAATTAGGCAGCAGTGACAAAGAAGGACAGGTCCGGTTTATTCGATTAACCCTGCTGCAATTACATGAGGAAGAAAAAAAAGCACGAGCAATCCGCGAAAAGTATAACAAAATGTACCAAAGCCTGGGATTACTGGGAGGGATAGCCCTGGCAATCTTATTGCTATAAATGGAGGAAAAACAAATGAATGTGGATTTGATTTTTAAAATCGCTGCTATAGGACTTGTGATAGCGATAATAAATATCGTTCTTCAAAAAGCCGGCAGGGAAGAAATAGCCATGATGACTACATTGGCAGGAATTGTTATTGTCTTGCTCATGGTTATAAACTTAATCAATCAACTCTTTCAAAGTGTGAAATCCATCTTCAAATTGTATTGATTTAGCTAATCATAGAAAATAATACAACCCTGAAATACAGCATATGTCAGGAGGAGTAGTGAATGAATATCTTGCAGATAACCGCTATAGGTTTGATAACCACTCTGCTGGTAATAATCGTAAAACAGCAGAGACCGGATATTGCAATGATGATTTCATTGGCTGCTGGCTCTGTCATCTTCATCTTACTATTAGGAAACATAAAAACCATTGTCTCCTCTGTTGAAAATATGGCACAAAAAGCCAATTTGGATTCAATATATATAACGACAGTACTGAAAGTTATAGGTATAGCCTATATTGCTGAATTTGGTTCACAAATTTGCAAGGATTCGGGAGAAGGCGCTATAGCATCTAAGATCGAGCTGGGCGGTAAAATCCTGATTATGGTTCTGGCCTTGCCTATACTGACTGCCTTGTTGGAAGCTGTCCTTAAAATTCTTCCATAAAAAGGAGAACACTTATGAAAAAATGGTTACTTTCGCTTACTCTTACTCTTGTTCTTATTTTGCTTCCTCTACAAGCCCAGGCATCACCACAGGAAAACAGCAGCTGGTATGAAAGCACTGAAGGTTTAATAGCTGAGCAATTAGATGATCTGGATACAAATGACTGGACGCCTTTCTTAAAGTATGTGCAACAGGAAGGCTTTGATCTTCTGGAAGGTGAATCAGCCAGCGACGTAATCAGAAGGCTCATCACCGGTCAATTCTCTTTCTCTTGGTCAGATATGCTAAAAGCTCTTATCCGTGTTTTTTTTGGTGAATTCAATCTGAATCTTGTAATGATAGCCAAGATTATGATCATTGCTGTTATTTGCGGCATTTTTCGCAATATGAATGATTCCTTTAAAAATTCTTCGGTAGGAGAAATCGGATATTTTGTCTGCTACAGTGTTGTAATGATTCTTATCATCCAGAGTTTTCTTTCAATTTTATCTGTGGGTAAAACAAGCATAGATAATATGTCAGGCTTCATGCAGCTGCTTTTTCCCCTTCTTCTGGGGCTGCTGACATCTATGGGAAACTTTTCTTCTGTTACAATTATGCAGCCTGCTATAGGAATGATAGTAGGTACAGTTGGGGCTGTATTGACAAATTTCGTTTTTCCTCTGATTACCCTTTCCGCTGTTATCATTTTGGTAAATCAAATAAGTAAGAGAATTCAGATTCAAAAACTTGGCAAATTGTTGAATAGTCTTTGCTCTTGGACTTTAGCCTTTATTTTTACTATTTTTATCAGCGTTCTTGCTATTCAAGGAGCATTGACTGCTTCCATTGATGGAATTTCCATCCGAACAGCTAAATTTGCCGTTGATACCTTTGTTCCCATAGTGGGAAAAATGTTCTCCCAATCATTGGATACCATTGTGGGATGCGCACTGCTGGTAAAAAACGCAGTTGGAGCTGCAGGCCTTATTATTTTAGTGTTAATATGCCTTGCTCCTGCAGTAAAAATATTCAGCCTTTTGTTTCTATACAAATTAGCAGGTGCATTACTGGAACCAATTACAGATGAGAGAATTGTGGAAAGTCTTAATGGAATAGGAAACGTATTAAGCATATTATTGATAACAGTTCTGGGCATCGCAATTATGTTTTTCATGACTGTGGCTTTGTTGATAGCAACAGGAAATACTGCAGTCATGTTGAGGTGATAATATGAAGTCAATAGTAGGAGAATGGGTTGCCAATCTGGCTGTCATAGCAATATTGGCAGCTTTGGTGGATATGGTTTTGCCGAATGGCAGCATGCGGAAGTATACTGATTTCCTTTTCGGCTTAGTTATTCTGGCTATGTTTCTGCATCCTTTTCTTCTGATGGTAGGCCAGTCATCAGATTTAGAAACAGTCATATTTCAGAATTCTACCGACCAACTTAGCAAGTCAGCCGCTTATTTAAGCAGCCTGACAGAAAAAAGTCAAAAGGAAAATTTAGAGCATTATATAAAAACAAACTTAGAAAAGGATTTGGCACTGGAACTTGAACATAAAACCGGTTTGGATATTGATAATGTCAGCATTATTTTTGGCCAACTGAATGGAGAAGTTGATTATTCTTCCGTTCAACGTATTGATGTATACACCTCATTGAAGGCTCAACAGGTACAAATTGATCCTGTCGTCATTAATTCAGAAGATGAATCATATAATAGCGAAGATGCAGTATTAAAGGAAGTGACTCTGAAGATTAAAGAAATTGTTTCCGTACTTTATGATATAGAACCTGAACTGGTATTTGTATACATGAACTAAAGAAAGATGAAGGGAGAGGATACCATGGAGAAGGGCTTAAACTTGAGTAGTTTTTTCAAGCGACTTAAAAAAGTTAAGAACATTGAGTATTTTGTTATTATTTTGGCCATAGCAATAATTATAGGTTTGCTTGGTAATTGGTTTCAGCCTCAAAACAAAGATCATGAAATTGATGCGGTTGAAACTTCCGCAAACAATCATATTGAAGTTTCCGAAAATGATGATACCCAGGATCAGGAATACCGACTGAAACAAATTTTGTCCTCTATAAAGGGAGCAGGGAAAGTAGACGTTATGATTTCCTATAAAACAGGGAAAGAGCTAATTCCAGCTATGAATACCATTGAAACCAATATAGAAACAGAGGAAAAGGACAGCAATGGGGGTATCCGTAAGGTAAGTCAAACCGATATAAACAGCCAACCCGTCAGCATGACTACCCCGGAAGGCTCTCAGCCGCTGATAACAACAGAAGTTCACCCGGAGGTCCTGGGGGTGATTGTTATAGCCGAAGGAGCTGAAGATATTCATGTAAGGATGGAGCTTCAAAAAGCAGTGCAAACAGTATTGGGTGTCAGTGCTAATAAGGTTGAAATATTCGTAATGGAATGTAATGGAGGAAGGAGTGAAGAGTAATGTTGATTATCCGAAGGAAAAACATGATTGTCGGTTTGCTTGTGGTGCTGTTAATTGTAACCGGTTTCCTAAATTTTTGGTTCAATCAAAAATCCAAACCCACTGTGAATCATGAAAGCAGCAAGTCATCCGTTGATAACATGAATCAAAGCCATGGTCAGTTGAAAAATCAACAAGAAACCCGAGTAGATGAAAGCGACTTGGATGGGAAAATAACCGTAACGGATTTAGAGGAACCTGCAGATTCCCCCGGTAAAGAAGCATCAGCAGAAACGAACGTTTCTAACCGCGCCGCCTTTTTTAAGGATTACCGATTTGAAAGAACGCAGGAACGAAGTAAAGAAGTGGAATACATCAATTCAGTGGTAAATAACCCCAAATCGGAACCTGAAACTGTAAAAGAAGCACAATCTCAGCTTTTGGAAATAACATCCAATATGGAAGCGGAACTTGTAATTGAGAACTTGATCAAGGCAAAAGGTATTCAAGATGCAATAGTAATTATTCATAAAGATAATGTTAATGTGATCGTGGATAAACCCGAGCTGGTACCGGAAGAGGTAGCCATGATCCTGGATATAGTAAAAAGAGAAACAGGAAAAGAAACAGATAATATCAAAATTATACCTAAAATATAGAAAAACAAAATAGAACTATTTGTAAATATGCATGTTCTTTGGTATAATATAGGCACAAAATTGTAATGAGGAGGTGCAGGTATTGACACAACAATCTTCCGAGAATTATGGCAAGGTTACATTTGCTGATGAAGTAGTAGCTATCATAGCAGGTGTTGCGGCGACGGAGATTCCCGGTGTAGCAGCTATGAGCGGCGGCATAGCCGGAGGTATTGTAGAAAGGTTGGGCAGAAAAAACCTGGCCAAAGGTGTAAAAGTTGAAGTAGGAGAAAAGGAAACTGCAATAGATCTTTTTATTATTGTTGAATACGGCGTAAGAATTCCAGAAATAGCTTGGAATATTCAGGAAAATGTGAAAAAGGCCGTCGAGAATATGACTGGGCTTAATGTAATAGAGGTAAACATACATATTCAAGGTGTCAATTTCGATAAGGAATCAAAAACAGAAGAGTCCGGACACAAAGTACGCTGAATCAAAGCCCTCTGATCCTTCAGAGGGTTAATAGTATTTAAAGCCGATACTTTTTTGCAACAGAAAGGAATGTTTCACATGAGGATGAGAATTTTTGATCGTATTCTCCTCACTTTATATACCTTATTTGTAATATTGCTGTCTTTGGCGCTTCTTGGCATTGCCCTGAACATGATTGATTACAATACTATTGTAAATTTACTTTCAGATGCAACCTATGGGTGGCCTGCGCTGATTCTGGGTGCCATCGCAGTTGCGCTTTTTTTGGCCAGTATCCGCCTGCTGGTAGCCGGATATACCGGAAAAAAAGCTAACAGTGTAGTTTTGATGAATTCTGAATTGGGTGTTATAAGAGTATCCGTAAATACACTGGATATACTTACACAGAAGGCTGTACGAAGCTTCCAGGAAGTGAAGGATATAAAAAGCCTTGTTCTTACCGAGTCTGAGGGCATACGTGTAAAGTTGAAAATTAGTATACTGCCTGATATAATCATGCCCGAGCTTTCCAGAAACATCCAACATAAAGTGAAAGAATATGTAGAATCTCTGTCAGGTATAACCGTTAATGAGGTACAGGTTTATATTGATAACCTGACCAGCGTCAAACAAGCCCGTGTTGATTAAGGAGGACAGGCAATGAAAGATTTTAGTAAATGGATAGAGGCCTGTTTAACTACTTATAAGGGAAGAACCATCGGCGTTGTATTTGGACTGCTCTTTGGTCTGTTAGTTCTATGGCTGGGTTTTTGGCGGGTGATTTTTGTTGCACTATGCGTTGTGCTGGGCTATTGGATAGGCAGCTTTCGTGATAGAAAGGAAAATTTTCTTTCCTTTTTGGACAAGATACTACCAAATGGAATACGTAATAAAATACAATAGTTTAGAAATATGGTAAAGAATGCTGCAACAAATAACAGGAGGGCATAATGGCAAGAAGATTAGCCAGAGAAGCCGCTATGAGCTTATTATATCAAAGAATCTTTTCTGAGAGATATGACATAGATGAACTAAAAGGTATGGTTGATAATGAGCTGGAACTGGATGAACGGGACATTTCCTATATTGAAGATATAATCGAAGGCTGCAGCAGAAATATGGAGAAAATCGATAATATTATCCGCAGGAACAGCAAGGGCTGGAAATTTGAGAGAATTTCCAAGGTAGATCTTTCTATTTTACGTCTTGCACTATATGAAATTTTGTACCGTGATGATATACCTGAGAGCGTTTCCATTAACGAAGCGGTGGAACTGGCAAAAAAATACGGAGGAGAAAAGACCGGTTCTTTTATAAACGGAATCCTAGGCAGTTTTATCCGAAGCGGGAAAGTTTCACCATGAAGTATATTCTTGGCATCGACACCAGCTGCTACACCACTTCTGTGGCCGGAGTCGATCTTAACGGAGAAATTCTCTTTAATCACCAAAAACTGCTTGAAGTACCCCGGGGACATAGGGGTCTTCAACAATCTGTTGCTTTGTTCCATCATCTTAGTAATCTTTCAGTGATTACAAAATCTATTAGGGAATCCTTGCTCTGTGGATATATAGCAGCTGTGTGCGCCAGTGTTCGGCCCCGTCCTCTTAAGGATTCATATATGCCTGTTTTCCAGTTTTCTCATCATATTGGTCAGGCAATTTCGGATTTGTTTCGGGTACCATTTTACCCTGTCAGTCATCAGGAAAACCATATCATGGCGGGTTTATACAAAACAAACGGACTAAATTCTAGATGTTTCTTGGCTATACACTTGTCCGGCGGCACCTCTGAATTACTCTATGTCAAACCAATATCATCGGGCTTTGAAGTCGAATTGATAGGAAATTCCCTTGATATTCCGGCTGGGCAATTTATTGATCGAATAGGTGTGGCTATGGGGCTGCCTTTTCCGGCAGGTCCCCATTTGGAAAAATTGGCTGTTTTCGGTACCGGAGCCCTTACTCTTAGCGGATCGGTAAAAGGGACCGCAATCAGCTTTTCCGGTCCGGAATCCCAAGGTCAACGCCTGATACAGGAAAATGCACCTCATACGGAAATTGCCTATGCTGTTTATGATTTAATAATTCGTTCAATCAGCAAATGGATATTAAATGCAGTAAAGATGGGATATCCAAATGAGGTGCTTTTGGTTGGGGGTGTTTCATCCAGCAGTATTTTCAGGAGAGGTTTACAGGAACGGTTGAAAAAAAGGAACAGAAACATTCAATTGTATTTTGCCCTCCCGGAGCTTTCTAAAGACAATGCTGTTGGTACTGCATTGCTCGGCTTACAGGCTTTCGAACAAGAGAATATAGAAAGGAAGAAATGAATGTCTAAAGTAATTGACGGCAAAGCCATTGCTAATCAGATTAGGCATACCATTAAAGAAGAAGTAAGCGCTTTGAAAACTCAACACAGCCTGGTTCCCGGGTTGTGCGTTATATTAGTAGGGGATGATCCTGCTTCCAAAATATATGTTCGGAATAAGGAACGAGCCTGCAAAGAAGTAGGCATTAATTCCACAGTTATCCGAATGGATGAGCAAGTAGCCGAAAAAGAATTGCTGGATACCATAGAACGGTTGAATCAGGACGATAACGTTCATGGGATATTGGTACAGCTGCCCCTGCCCCGTCATATTAACAAAGATGCTGTTATTAATGCTATCCATCCTGCCAAAGATGTAGATGGATTTCACCCGATTAACAGTGGAATGCTGATGGCAGGACAGGCGGAATTTGAACCCTGCACCCCCAAAGGGATCATCCGGTTGATTGAAGAAACCGATGAAAGCATTGCTGGCAAACGGGCTGTCGTGATCGGCCGAAGTAATATAGTAGGAAAACCGGTTGCTATAATGCTGCTTCAAAGGCACGCTACCATAACCATTGCCCATTCCCGCACCCGAAACCTGGCTGAAATCGCCAGGACAGCCGACATACTGGTAGTTGCCATAGGCAAACCTCAATTTGTTGACGCCAGCTTTATCAAAGAAGGCGCAATTGTCATTGACGTTGGTATAACCAGGGTCAACGGTTCACTTATGGGTGATGTTAAGTTTGAAGAAGTAGAAAAGAAAGCCGGATATATTACCCCTGTGCCCGGAGGAGTCGGTCCCATGACTATCACCATGTTATTGGAGAATACTTTAATAGCAGCTAAGAGGAATATATGAGCAGTGTTATTTTAACTGTTCACCAGGTAAATGAATATGTACGCATATTGTTGGCCAGAGACCCTTTGCTCCGGAATGTGCGGGTCAGAGGAGAGATATCCAACTTTAAGATACATTCTTCAGGGCATATGTACTTTTCTCTGAAGGACGAGCAGGATCGAATCCAATGTGTGTTATTCAGGCAAAAAGGAGACGGCTTAAGTTTCTTGCCAAGAGATGGTATGCAGGTCATTGCTGAGGGTACGGTTTCCCTGTATGGCAGAGACGGACAATACCAATTGTATGTGTACGAAATGGAACAGGACGGACTGGGGGACCTTCACCTCGCCTTTGAAAAAATGAAGAAAATGTTGCGGGAAGAAGGCCTTTTTGATGCTGTTCATAAGAAACCACTACCTCTGCTTCCTCAGAAGATAGCAGTAGTGACCTCTCATACCGGTGCAGCAGTACGGGATATCATTCGTGTTATAAAGCATCGCAATAAAAATATTGATATTCTGATAATACCCGTATCAGTTCAAGGCAGGGGAGCAGCCCGGCAGATTGCCAGAGCTATTGATTATATAAATACAAGAAGCGATATCGATTTGATTATCACCGGCAGGGGCGGAGGTTCCATTGAAGAGTTGTGGGCTTTCAACGAAGAGATCGTAGCTCGTGCTATACATCAATCAAAAATACCTGTTATAACAGCAATAGGCCACGAAACAGATTTTACCATCGCAGACTTTGTTGCTGATGTAAGAGCAGCCACACCATCCAATGGCGCAGAACTGGCTGTACCTGAGGCTTCATATATGCGGTCACTGATAGATGGTTTTACAAAAAATCTGTCGGATACAATGACAAGTTATCTGAAAACGAAAAGGCATCAATTGGATTTGATTAAAAATCATTATGTGTTTCAAACTTCACGTATGTTGATAGATCAACACAGTCAATACCTGGATCAATTAACACAAAGGTTTTCCAGTGCTATGCAGTCAATACTTAACAAAAACTATGATCAGTTATCGAAGGCAGTTGTAACTCTGGAAGCAATCAATCCTCTTAAAGTCCTTTCCAGGGGATATGCCATAGCAACGCCGGAAAATGGTACGAAACCTATCCGTTCCGTTAAAGAAATTTCCCCATCCCAGCGGATTAATGTACTCTTCAGCGATGGACAAACTGTATGTTATATTGAAGATATAAAAACGATGAAATAAAAAAAGAAAATACTGTATAATAAGGAGCAAATCCCATGAATACAACTACTTCTAATAATCATCCTTCTACTTTTGAAGAAGCTTTGAAAGAGTTGGAAACAATAGTGCAAACGCTTGAGGAAGGTGAAGTTTCCTTGGAAAAGTCTCTGGAATTGTTCAAACGTGGAATCAGTCTGACAGAATTCTGCAACAAGAAGCTTACTGAAGCCCAGGGAATAGTTAATATATTGTCCCGAAACAGTACGGGTGATTTACAGGAGACCACATTTGATATCATGAATACACATTCTGATTAAGGGAGAGGCTCAGTAATAAATGGACTTTCAAACACTTTATCGCAAGAAAACAAGTTACGTTAATAAAGGCTTGACTTTCCTTCTGAATCAAAGAAAAAGTCACCCGCTGGTCCTGGAAGCTATGAAATATAGTCTGCAAGCAGGAGGTAAACGGCTTAGGCCGATTCTGTTTATATCTGCTTATGAACTGGCATCCAATGACAATAGCCGGGAGGGTTGTACTCAATCAGAACTTGATGCTATTATCCCAATGGCCTGTGCATTGGAAATGATCCATACTTATTCATTGATACACGATGACTTGCCTGCTATGGACAATGATGATTATCGCAGGGGCAAACTAACCAACCATAAGGTATATGGAGAAGCGATTGCAATATTGGCAGGAGACGGTCTGCTGAATCTTGCCTATGAAGTGATGCTGGAGCACCTGCCGTCCAGCCAGGAAAGGCTTTCAGGATATCTAAAGGCTATGGCGGTTATTGCCAGCTCAGCAGGAATTTCAGGCATGATCAGTGGTCAAAGTGCTGATATTCAAAGCCAAGAGGGTGAAAATGATGAATCTGTTTTGAACTATATCCATTCTCACAAGACAGAAGCTCTGATCACCGGTGCGCTTAAAGCAGGCGCTTTGGTAAACGGAGGGGACACCAGGGTTTTGGATGCATTGTCCGGATATGGGAAAGCCTTCGGTCTTGCCTTTCAAATTACAGATGATATACTGGATCTTAAGGGAGACCTTGTTCAACTTGGCAAAGCACCTGGCAGCGATGTAAAAAAAGGCAAATTAACTTATCCGGCTAAATACGGGCTGGAAAAGTCCAGGAAAATGGCAAGCCAATATATTGAGGAGGCTGTTTCTTTCTTGCAACCCTTCGGCAAAAAGTCCGAATTCTTGATAACACTTGCCGTCTCAATGTTAAGTAGAAACCACTGAGGAGGATATTTTTGATTTTTTTTAGCGAAATTTTACATAACAGAATACTTTGGATCAGTCTGTTAGCATGGTTTATTGCCCAGCTGATTAAGGTGTTGTTGACTGTTATTTTCGGTAAGCAACTGGATTTAACCCGTTTTGTGGGTTCAGGCGGCATGCCCAGCTCCCATTCCGCCCTGGTAGTTAGCATGGCAACCTCCATTGGATATACGGAGGGATATCATTCCACTATGTTTTCCTTATCGTTAATTATGGCATTCGTTGTAATGTATGATGCTGCCGGAGTGCGTAGAGCAGCTGGTAAACAGGCTGCCGTGCTTAACGAAATTGTAGCGGAGCTGCAGGCCAATGGCGGGATTACAGAAGGGAAACTGAAGGAATTACTGGGTCACACGCCAATAGAAGTCATTGCAGGCGCAGCTCTTGGCATTCTGATCTCATTATTGTTTCGTTGACTGGCCTTTAGTAAACTGGATAACCCATTGATAGCTGCCAATTTTTATGATATTATTTTACCTTGTTATAGGAAAGGAATCCACGTGTGGCAATGCTTGAAAATATTGAGACTCCGAAAGACCTTAAAAAACTAAATACGCAAGACCTGGTGAATCTGGCACAGGAAATCAGACAATTCATCCTGGAAAACGTAACCTTAACCGGCGGTCATTTGGCTTCTAATCTGGGAGTTGTAGAAATGACCCTTGCGCTCCACTATGTATACAACAGTCCTGTTGATAAAATTATCTGGGATGTCGGTCATCAAAGCTACACACATAAGATACTGACCTCACGCAAAGAGCAATTCAGTACTCTTAGACAATTTGGCGGATTAAGCGGCTTTCCCAAACGCAAAGAGAGCATACATGATATCTTTGAAACCGGGCATAGCAGCACTTCTATCTCTGCTGCCCTTGGTATGGCCAAAGCCCGCGATCTAAGGAAGGAAGATTATCATGTAATCGCAGTAATCGGAGACGGCGCTCTGACAGGCGGGATGGCTATGGAAGCATTAAATGATGCAGGCCGCATTAACAGCAAAATGACTATTATTTTAAATGACAATGAAATGTCCATTGCCCCTAATGTAGGGGCCTTGGCTGCTTATCTCTCCAGGATTCGCTCCAACCCTCGATATAAATGGTTTAAGAAGGTAGTAGAGCAATTCTTGAGAAAGATCCCCTTGGCGGGTGGGTGGTTAGCTGATAAAACAGAGAAAATAAAAAATAGTTTTAAGTATTTACTGGTACCGGGTGTGCTTTTTGAAGAATTGGGCTTTACCTATATCGGCCCGGTGGATGGACATGATCTGCCTATGCTGCTTCGTATACTGAATCGAGTAAAACAGATAAATGGGCCTGCCTTGGTACATGTTGTTACTCAAAAAGGAAAGGGTTATCCCTTTTCGGAATCCAATCCCGCGCAATATCACGGTGTACCTCCATTTGATATTGAGAATGGAGAGGAGGCAAAGAGAAGAGAACATGCCTCCTTTTCACAAACCTTAGGTATTCATCTTACTGATCTGGCACTTTCGAATCCTGAAATAGTTGCTATTACCGCAGCTATGCCCGATGGGACTGGTTTGTCCTGTTTCCAAAAAAAGCATCCTAATCGTTTTTTTGATGTAGGCATAGCGGAGCAGCACGCAGTTACCTTTGCAGCAGGGCTTGCTGTAAACGGTATGAGGCCGGTGGTTGCTATATACTCTACCTTTTTGCAGCGGGCTTACGACCAGATTCTCCATGATGTGTGCCGGCAAAATCTGCCGGTAATATTTGCTGTTGATCGAGCGGGCTTAGTAGGGGAGGATGGTGATACGCATCAGGGGATATTTGATATCAGTTATTTGAGACATATACCCAATTTGATACTTATGGCACCAAAGAATACAGAAGAAATGAAATATATGCTGGATTATTCACTGCTAATGGACGGACCTGTTGCAATACGCTACCCAAAAAACAGTACTGCGGAAGATTTACCCAGCTCTCCACTTAATAATCTTAAATGGGAAATCCTAATCAAAGGGACAGATATTGTTATTCTTGCAGTGGGTTCCATGGTGGAAACAGCTTTACAAACAGAAGAGATCCTGAGAAAACAAGGTATTAGACCTACTGTTATCAATGCACGTATTATCAAACCCTTGGACTATGAAACACTGGATCAGTTAATCGAGACCCATTTTAAACTCTGGATTACCATGGAAGATAATATTGTTGAGGGCGGATTTGGCAGCAGTATCAATGAGTATGCTGTTATTCGCAACATCGGTATCAGAATAAAAAACATAGGTGTTCCAAACATTTTTGTCGAGCATGGAACAATTAAAGAACTGAAAGAATCTTTACATTTGAATGCTGATTCCATAGCCATGCAGATTATTTACGAAACAATCGGAAAGGAGACATGCTTTGCAGAGTTCTAGGAAAGAACGAATCGATGTTCTTTTGGTAAGAAAAGGGTTAGCAAGCAGCAGAGAAAAAGCGAAGCGGCTGGTTATGGCAGGCCTTGTATTTGCCGGTGAAAAAAGGGTGGAAAAACCCGGCGCTATGATTGAATGCTGTGAAATCATTCAGGTCAAAGGCGAAGAGAATCCCTATGTAAGCCGTGGCGGACTTAAACTGGAAAAAGCTCTAAAAAAGTTCTCAGTTCCTGTGAGGGATCGTATTTGGTTGGACATCGGAGCATCAACCGGAGGATTTACTCATTGCCTTTTAATGCATGGTGCAAAAAAAGTATACTCACTTGATGTAGGCTATGGTCAATTGGCCTGGGAACTCAGACAGGATCCCAGGGTAGTAGTAATGGAGCGCACTAATATTCGCAATGTCAGGTTAGAAGATTTGCCGGCTCCTCCGCAAGGGGCAGTTATTGATGTATCCTTTATTTCACTAAAGCTGGTTATACCGGCAGCAATCAGATTACTGGAAAACAACAGCCCTATAGTTTCTCTTATTAAACCTCAATTCGAGGTAGGAAAGGGAAAAGTAGGGAAAAAAGGGGTAGTACGTAACGCAGCACTTCATTTAGAGGTCCTGGATAATTTATTGCAATTTGCAGATTCTTTGAACCTTAGGGTACAAAATCTGGATTTTTCTCCGATTACCGGTCCGGAAGGGAATATAGAGTTTCTCGCATATTTTTATAAAGGTGAAAAAATGCCTACAATAACAGACTTCCAATCTACAGCCAGTGATGTAGTACGTAAAGCTCATGAGTATTTTGCAGACAGGTGATATGATGGTAAAGGCAGGCGTAATAGTAAATTTATATAAAGATCCTACCGGAGAACATACGGGTAAAGTTATTCAGGGGATGATTAAAAGGAATATTCAGCCCCTGGTAACGCATTCTGTCTATAAAATCTTGAGACAGGGAACTTTACTCGAAGAGGAAACGCTGTACCAACTGTCTGATCTTATACTGGTTTTGGGCGGTGATGGAACTATTTTACAAACATCACGAAGTGCAGCAAAATTCGAGAAGCCTTTGTTAGGTATAAATCTTGGACGCCTTGGCTTCTTAGCTGAAGCAGAAATGTCGGACCTGGAAACAATATTGGATATTCTGGCATCTGGTTCTTATCAAATAGAGCGCAGAATGATGCTGGAATCCCGTTTAATTCGACGAAACCGGCTTATTAATCAATCACTTGCCTTAAACGACGTGGCGGTAACGAAAGGTTCTTTTGCCAGGATCATTCACCTGGATGTAAGAATAGATGGAGAATTTGTCAACCATTTTGCCGCTGACGGGTTGTTAGTATCCAGCCCAACCGGTTCTACAGCCTATTCTCTGTCTGCAGGTGGCCCGGTAATCTATCCGGGGATGGAATGCTTGCTCATGACACCTATCTGTCCCCATACGTTAAATTCAAGACCGATAGTGACAAACGCTGACTCTAATATCGAAATTGATATCCTGGACAAAAACCGAGAAATTCATGTTACAATCGACGGACAATATGCAGTGGGGGTACGAGAAGGTGATAGGATTATCATAAGTAAATCTCCAATGGTAACACAATTGATCCGCCTTTCGGGATATGGTTTTTTTAATTTACTTAGAAGTAAATTGTCAGCTCGTTATGAATAGGGACATCCAATATTATTTCGGACAACGATATGAAATGGAGTGTGACTGGTGCTATGAAATACGATAGACAAGCCCTGATTTTGAAAATCATTGAAGAAAAGGATATTGAAACCCAGGAAGAATTGGCAAATGAGCTTCGAGATTACGGAATGGATATTACACAAGCCACTATTTCCAGGGATATCAAAGAGCTGCGCCTGGTTAAAGTAATGGGAAAATCCGGAGCATATAAATATGCTGCCATGGATCGTACTGACTCCGAGATTTCGGAACGACTGTTCCGGGTGTTTTCCGAATCAGTAATTTCCATGGATTATGCCAATAATCTAATTGTTATTCGTACTATTGTTGCAGGCGCACAAGCTGCAGCTTCTGCTATAGATTCGATGAACTGGCCGGAAATCATCGGCTGTATTGCAGGAGACGATACCATTCTGGTAATTGTGCGGGATAACTCTATGGTACCGGATGTATTAAAACAATTTTCCAAACTCATGAAAAAGCAGTAGTACTGCAGTGTAGTGTTCTCGGATGAAGGTTCTGGGGGGTTAAGAATGATTCGCGAGATATCCATTAAGAATATTGCCTTGATAGATGAGTTGACAATATCATTTAATGAAGGATTTAATGTGTTAACCGGTGAAACCGGCGCCGGAAAATCCATCATTATAGACTCGGTTAATCTGGCATTGGGAGAAAGAGCGGATCGTGAATTGATACAAACCGGAAAAGATTATGCCCGGGTAGAGCTGCTTTTTTCTTTGACTGAAAAGCAGCGCCGTATCAATGACATTTTATCTGAATTTGGCATACAACCTGAAGAGGATGGCAGTTTACTCCTCATGCGGGAGCTGACTATCCAAGGGCGTAATTTATGCAAAATCAACGGGCGTTTGGTTACATTGTCCATGCTGCGGGAAATAAGCAAACATCTGGTTGATGTACATGGCCAGCACCAGCATCAGTCATTGCTGACCCCGGAATCCCATATAGCATTCCTTGACAGACTCGGAGAAAAAAATCTAAATCCAATTAAGAACGAATTAGCACATACATGGTCATCATGGCAGGCAATAAAAAAGGAGATTGATAAAATTCAGGGCTTGAATCGGGATGGCGAACGCCGTAAAGATATATTGAAATATCAAATTGAAGAGATAACAAAGGCAGCACTGAAACCGGCTGAAGAAGATGCTCTGAGAAAAGAACGGGCTATATTGGCTAATGCAGAGAAGATAGCGAATATGGTAAACGATTCCTATCAAATATTGTATTCAGGCAACTCTCATTCCTCCTCAGTTTTTGACGGCTTGGCTGAGGCGGTCAATAAACTACAGGGCGTACAGGGAATTGATGAAGATTTAGACAGCATAATCAACCAATTGGTAAGCCTTAAATATAATTTGGAAGATGTCATTCATGAATTGAGAACCTATCGGGATGGATTCGATTATGATCCTTCTCGTCTGGATTTATTGGATGCCCGACTGGATGTAATTTTAGCTATGAAACGCAAATACGGAGAAACGGTGGAGGAAATTCTGCAATTGAAGGCTGAAATGGAATCCGAGCTGGACTTTTTGGAGAACAGCCAGGAAAGGCTGGAAAGCCTGCAGGAGGAATACAGAAAGCTATACAAGGTGGTTTTAAAACAATGCAGGGAATTGTCCAAGGCCCGTAAGAAATGGGCTCGCTTATTAGAAGAGAAATTGATCAGTGAACTTCATGATTTAAATATGAGCAAGACAGCTTTTAAAGTATCCTTTTCAACACCGGATCACCCGGCAGCGGAGGAGACGCAGATTACCGGAATCACTTCAAATGGTTATGATACGGTGGAGTTTCTTATCTCACCTAATCCCGGAGAACCCATGAAGCCATTGGCCAAAATAATATCCGGCGGCGAAATGTCCAGGGTGATGCTGGCCTTTAAAACCATCATAGGTGACTTGGATGAAATTCCAACTATGATTTTTGACGAAATAGATGTGGGCATAAGCGGCAGAACCGCTCAGAAGGCTGCTGAAAAAATCGGCTCAATTGCCAAAAACAGACAGGTCATTTGTGTTACCCATCTTCCACAAATTGCAGCAATGGCGGATTGTCATTTTGTTATAGAAAAAGTTATTAAAGGCAATCATACCAGAACCTCGGTCTTCCCTTTGAGCTTAGCGAAACGCAAAGAGGAGATTGCAAGAATGACCGGGGGATCCAATTTAACTCAACTCAGTCTGGAGCATGCCGGAGAGTTGATTGATGCTGCGATAAAATTTAAGAAAACACTCGATAAATAACAACATTTTGTGCCTCCTATCTCACTAACACGCTTTTTATTCCTCGTATAAATCATTTTTTCAAGGTTACCTTAAAATAAACTAATACTTTGAGGTCGCCAGAAAAAAATTGTGCGGGAGCGTGAAGGATGAGAATTACAGCATTAAAGAAAGCAATCGGCATTTTATTGGCAACATTATTCCTGGTTTTTAACTATTCACCTATTGTACAAGAAATTGTCCGGTTTCCTGCAGAATTGCAGATTTTTGAGGGTGAATCCCAGATTTTAAACTTTGGTTTGCCGCTGCAAGCAAGAATAACTAATAGCAATGATGTCAATGTTCTGAAATTCAACGGTGATTCTTTAAGCGATCAGAAGCGTTATGATATCAGCAGGCCACTGTCCATCGAGCCGGTCAGTAAAGGGGATGTAAATCTTGATTTCATGCTTTTTGGCTTAATTCCAGTTAAAAAGCTTACAATCAGTGTTACCTCTCCAAAAAGATTGATTCCGGGAGGAAACTCCATAGGAGTATCCCTTTATACAAACGGAGCATTAATAGTAGGAACCTCTGATGTTACTGACCAGGACGGTATAACCCATTTTCCGGCTATTGATGCCGGACTTTTACCGGGCGATATTATTGAAAAGGTGAATAATGTGCCGGTAAAAGATGCAGTACATTTATCACAGCTGGTAAATAAGGTGAAGGGGCAAGCTGTGGACCTGGAATGCAGAAGGGATAATCGTGTCTTTGTTACTCAAATTCATCCAGTGCAAGATGCCACGGATTCAAAATATCGTTTGGGACTGTGGGTAAGAGACAGTACGGCAGGTGTCGGAACATTAACTTTTATTGATCCAGAGACTGGATATATGGGAGCCCTCGGCCACGCTATAACAGATGTGGATACCGGTGCCATGTTATCGGTAAAAGACGGGGAGATTTCTGAATCCACTATTATTGATGTAAAAATCGGAAAAAAAGGTCTGCCAGGCGAATTGGTAGGCAATATTACTAATAAGCGCAAAGTATTAGGTACTATTATAAAGAATACAAGTTATGGAATATATGGCAAAACAAACCGAACAATTTCAAATCCAATTTATAAAAATTCCCTGCCCATTGCTTATCAATATAATATCAAACCTGGCAAAGCAACGATATTAACTACTATAGATGATACCGGAATTCAAGAATATGAAATAAGAATCCTCAAGATAAACCGGCAGGCAGAACCAGGACCGAAGGGACTGGTACTTGAAATTAGTGATCCCAGACTTTTAACAAAAACAGGTGGAATCGTCCAAGGAATGAGCGGAAGTCCCATTATTCAAAACGGCAGAATAATTGGTGCAGTAACCCATGTATTTGTTAACGATCCTAAAAAAGGCTATGGAATATTTATCGAATGGATGTTGGAAGAAGCAAATAAAATAATTGAATAAAATAATTTGGATGTTTTGTGAATTTTATCCATATACAGGCAGGAATCATTTTGATTTTGTCGAATAGATTTATATATTTACAGAAAAATAACAGCACATTGGATATTAAGATTGCCCGTAAAAATAAAGAAACATAAAATAGGGGGTATTTTTTATGAATGAGAGGATTACAGTACTCATTGCCGACGACAATAAGGATTTTTGCGATATAATCAGTCAGTATCTCTCCAGACAGGACGACATTGAAGTGTTAGGAATAGCTCATGACGGGGTAGACACCATGAATCAAGTCAAAAGGTTTCAACCCGATGTCTTAGTACTTGATATCATTATGCCGCACATGGACGGGCTTGGTGTACTGGAAAAGCTCAATCATGAAAACATGGATAAAATCCCCAACGTAATTATTCTTTCAGCAGTTGGACAGGATAAAGTTACTCAGAGGGCTATAGCATTAGGCGCCGACTATTATATTGTCAAACCCTTCGATTTAGAAGTGTTTGTTAGACGGATAAGAGAGCTGGCAACCAATGAATTTGATTCCCCCGATTTTTCCTTGACTGCATCTGTTCTTCCCAGTGCCAACTTCCTTAACTATAACAGAGAGCGCAGCCTGGAAGCTGAAATTACCAATATCATACATGAAGTAGGAGTGCCCGCTCATATAAAAGGATATCAGTATTTGAGGGAAGCTATTACCATGGTAGTTAACGACATGGAACTGTTAAGCGGAATAACCAAAGAATTGTATCCGGGAATTGCACAAAAATTCAATACTACCCCCAGCCGGGTAGAGCGTGCCATCCGTCATGCAATTGAGGTTGCCTGGAGCCGCGGCAGAATAGATACCATAAACAAACTATTTGGTTATACAATTCACGATGAAAAGGGGAAGCCTACCAATGGCGAATTCATCGCCATGGTAGCCGATAAATTGAGAATGCAGAATAGGAAGGTAAATTAAATCGCTATCGTAAACAAAAAATATATTGGGGCAATAATGTAATAACGTGATTTATAAAGTTAAAGTCAGGAAGCTCTTTATTATTAACGGAAAAACCGTCCGAAATAAAGAGTTTCTCGTTTTTTGGGATGAATAAAATGTAAGATATTGCTAAAGATACTATTAAACATTACTCCTGGAGTTTGATGGCTTTGGTTCGCGGTTATGCAAAAAAAGATAAGAGAACTAAAAATCTAGTCGGTCGCCTTACATCTACTGATATTGCAGTAATTTATCATCGGGATCTGGACGAAGTAGCAGCAGTTCATTTAGCGGAAAGTAAAGTCAAAGCTGTTATCAATTGTGATCGCTCCATCAGCGGAAAATTCCCTAATCAAGGTCCACGTATTTTGTATGAAGCTGGAATTCCTCTATATGACGATATGGGGTTGGACTTCTTTGAACAAGTAAAAGAAAATGATGTAATAGAAATAGCAGATGACATCCTGTTAATTAATGGAAAACCTTTATGTCGCCCTCAGCTTTTAACTGGTGAAGAAATAAAACATTTGATGGAGAAAGCTTCGGAGAATATTTGGGATGTACTTCATAGTTTTGTCAACAATACTTTAGATTATGCGGAGAGAGAAAAAGATCTTATCCTTTCTCCTATCCGGCTTCCTCCTGTTAACATTGATATAAAATCTCGTCATGTACTGGTGGTGATAAGAGGGAAAAATTACAAGGAAGATTTAAGGGCAATCAGGCCCTATATCGAAGAAGTAAAACCTGTAATGATTGGTGTAGACGGAGGAGCGGATGCCATATTGGAGTTCGGATGGAAACCGGATATTGTTGTGGGGGATATGGATAGTGTAAGCAATAATACACTCGTAAAATGCAGGCAAATAATCGTGCATGCTTATCCTGACGGCAGAGCACCAGGACTGGAACGTATTACGAAATTAAACCTGACAGCAGATGTTTTCGCATATCCGGGTACCAGTGAGGATATTGCTTTGATATTGGCATACGAACATAAGGCTGAGTTAATCGTTGCTGTGGGAAGTCATACAAGCATGATCGATTTTTTGGAAAAGGGCAGGAAAGGAATGGCAAGTACTTTTCTTGTTCGGATGAAGGTAGGGTATAAGGTTATCGATGCCAAAGGAGTAAGTGAGCTTTATCGAAACAGATTAAAGCTTTCTTATTTGGCTTCCTTGTTTGCAGCAGCTCTTTTTCCCATAGCAATGGTTGTTAGGCTATCACCACTTATAAGGGAATGGTATCGATTGATTGCCCTTCGCTTGAAAATTCTAATAGGGCTGTAGGTGGACTGAATGATCAATATCAAGTACCTCATTTTATTTATGATCGGTATTTTTCTGGCTTTAGGTCTGGGAATAATGATTGGTATTACTTTGGAAAACCAGAACATTATTGAGAATCAGCAGGCACAATTGATACATCAAATTGAGGAACACTTTGTCAATCTGCGTAACGAAACTGAACAAATGAAGCTGGAGATTGATAACCTGGAAGACGAAAAAACACAATTACAAAAACTGTCCTCACTTTTATTAACAGAAGTAATACAAGGTAAATTAACCGGTAAACAACTGGGATTGGTCACCTTTTCAAAGCAGGCTCCCATGAAGGAACTATTGGATTTTTTGGATTTGACTGGAGCAACGATACAGGCTGCGGTTACCATATACTGTGACAGCAGTAACAAAGATGAAACCATGGTTGATGCCATTCAACAACCTGATGAAATAATGACCTCCATTGTACAAGAATTGGTATATAGCATGGGTTACGGCGATGTAACACCCCTGATTCAGGAAGCGTTGGATCTGATGATGGATTCTCATGCAGGATATTTTGAATGTCCGGTAGATGCCATTATATTAGTAGCACATGGCAACTCAACACTCGAATGTGATAATATGCTGATTCATAATGCAATGGAAGCAAGTATACCTATCATAGTGGTTGAGACAAGTGAATTTGGCAGTAATGCGCTTTCAAAATATAGATCACTGGGAATTTCAACAGTTGATGATGTAGAATCGACATTTGGCAAGCTCGCTCTTACATTTGTTTTATTTGGTAACAAGGGAAATTTTGGCTTAAGTTCCGGGGGTCTGGATATACTTACCAACCCTCTCTTTTTCCACGAGCTTCAGTTAGAATTTAATGATGCATACACAACAAATGGAGAGGAAGCCCCATGAGTCTGAATGGATACGATATTGGGGTAATTATCCCTGCCTATAATGAAGAGGTTTATATCGGGCATACAATCGAAACGCTGGTCAGCTTGCCCTATATAGATCGTATTCTTGTAGTTGATGACGGCTCCGAAGATAATACAGCTTATGTAGCAGCTTCAGCAGGTGCATATGTATTATCCCTTCCTCAGAATAGGGGTAAAGCATTAGCAATGAAAAGAGGCTATGAAGCAATGCATACCCATGTACTGGTATTCCTGGACGCGGATATTACAGAGGGGGCATGCCAAATTATTAAACTAATTGAACCGATCTGTGAGAGAAAGGCTGAGGCAGTCATTGCGCGGTTTCCAATGACAACCGGACAAGGTGGATTCGGTCTGGTCAGGGCATTAGCAGCAAAAGGACTGTATTTTTTAACAGGGAAAACCCTAACAGGGGTTTTATCGGGACAGAGGGCAATACTGCGTAAAGCAATAAATGACAGTTTTTTTGAGTATAAAGGCTTTGGAATTGAATTTGGCATGACGGCAGATATGTTGTTGCAAAACATTCAAATTATAGAAGTTGATGTTAATATGAAGCATCGTACAACAGGCCGCGATTACAAGGGATTTCTTCATCGATACCGTCAATTCATTGATATTTTTCTGGTAATTATAAAAAAAACGAGGGAGAAAGCCTTCTCCAAAAGAATAGCAACTACACAAAAGGAGCAGGATTGACTTTGAATACTGTTTTACTGTTTTCTGTAGTTTTTATTGCCGGTGCAACCTTTCTTGCACTTGAGAATCGAATCCTGGACTTTATGAAACAGAAAAACCTGGTACGCCAAAATTATGCAGGAAATCAAGTATTGGGCAGCGGCGGCCTGCTCTTTCTGATTCCCTGCCTTTTAGCTTCCTTTCCGTCCTTTTTAATAAATCCATCCCCGGTTATACCTTTGTATGTCATCATGATGCCGACTCTTGCCTTTTGTGGTATGCTGGATGATTTATTAGGCGATTCTTCATCAAAAGGGTTGGCAAAACACCTTGAAATTTTTATTAAAGGTAATTTTACAACAGGTATTATGAAAGCTTTAACAGGAAGCATAATCGGATTATTACTGGCTTGGTTAAGATATAAAGGACTGATTTTTCTGATCCTGGATACCTTTCTATTTGCGCTTGCAGTTAATTTTATAAATTTACTGGATTTAAGGCCTGGTAGGGCAATCAAAAGCTTTGTAATCATTATAATTTTAATAACAGTCTCAACATGCTTTTCTGAAATACAGTATATTTTGCCTGCATTAACTGTATTGATATTTTATACAAGGGGAGAAATGAGGGAAATATACATGCTGGGCGATACCGGTGCCAATTTACTTGGCGGTATCCTGGGGTTCTATGTAGTATTGACTCTAAGGCCTGTAATAAAAGGGCTTCTACTTGTCCTATTCCTTTCTTTGCATATCTTTGCTGAATTTCATTCCCTGTCTAAAAAAATTGAAGAGATACCTTTTTTAAAGAAGATTGACATGTTGGGAAGAAAACAGAGTGAAAGGTGAGCAATAGTGTTGGAAATGCAAATGGGCAGAGTAAAAAGAATCCTTTCTCAAAGAGACGGTGTCACGGAAGTAATGCTGGAAATGGATCATCCTGTAAAAAAGGCAATAAATTATGATCACATTACAGGCAAGGTATCAGTAGGGGATTGGCTGATCCTGAATACCACTGCCGGTTCACTGTCACTTGGTACAGGTGGCTATCATTTTGTAATAGTTAATCGTGCACATGAAACACTGCCATTGTCCCCCGGCGGGCATGGAATGAAGGTCCGTTACACCCCATTTCAAGTGAAAGTGCCATTTGTTGAGGAGGAGTTTTTCCATTTGAGAGATTCTTTTAACAGTCCATTGGATCTAGAAGGCAGGTTAATCTGCTTCGGAGAGCTCCACAGTATGATTCCACCGCTTTGTGCCTATTTCCATTATTACTGTCCTAACAAACCCCGAATCGGATATATTATGACAGATCATGCTGCCCTTCCCTTGGCATTCAGCAAAAATATTACACAATTAAAAGAAAAAAAATTGCTTGATACCGTGATTACGATTGGAAATGCTTTTGGCGGAGATTTGGAATGTGTTAATATTTACAGCGCTCTGCAAGCTGCCTGCCTCGTGGAAAAATGTGATATCATTCTGGTTTCCATGGGCCCTGGAATAACAGGTACCGGTACCCGCTACGGGTTTTCCGGCCTGGAGCTGGGTCTTTACCTGGATTTGGCATACCGGCATGGAGGTTTGTGCTGTTTTATTCCTCGAATCAGCTTTTCCGAAAACAGGCTTCGTCATTACGGCCTAAGTCATCATTTCATTACAATACTTAAGGATATCCTCCAATCGGCTTTAACAATTGTGCTTCCTTGTTTGGATAAAAGGAGGATAAGGTATTTGTATAAACAGCTTCGAGAAAACCATCTGCTTGACAAATATGGAGTTTGCATAATTGATGGCAGTGGGATTAGGGATGCAATGGAATACTATGGAATTTCTGTTACTTCCATGAACAGGGGTATCAGGGAGGATCCTGCTTTTTTTTATGGAATCGGTGCCTCGGCAAAAAAGGCATTATCATCATTTTATTCTTTGGACAGGGTATAAAATTAGCTTGTCTGTCATAATTATCAGTATAAGCGGTATTGTAGGGGGCAGGCAGGTGCTGAGACGATTTAAGAGCGATATCATTCTACATATACAAAAAAATATTACTCTTTATTTGGTTGTCTTGTTTGCAATATTGACCGGAATTGCTTCCGGCATTTTTACCGCCAGCTCCATGACAAATGATCAAAAACTTGCTTTAGGAAATTACCTGGAAGGATTTTTTCAGCAAAATACCCATGAGCCGATAAATCGGACGATGGTATTCTGGCAATCTTTGAAACAAAATTTACAATCTTCCTTTCTCATCTGGCTGGCAGGTCTGATACTGTTTGGAATTCCTTTCATTTTTTTCTTTGTTGGAATTCGAAGCTTTTTTATTGGCTTTGCTTTTGGGTTTCTATTGGATCGTTATCGTGTCGGAGGGTTTTTATTCGCCTTGCTCTGTATACTGCCTCAAACATTTATTTTTCTTATTGGCTTTCTCTTAACAGGAGTCGTTGCAATGGAGCATTCCCTAGATCGTTTTAAAAAGCGAAAATTAACCCTGCCCAAAGAACAGCTAAAGAAAGAAACCCTGAGTTATACCCTGAAAACGCTGGCTCTTTTTGTTTTTTTAACAATAGGCAGTTTATTGGAGGCATATATTACCCCTGCATTTTTTGATTTGTTTGGATGGGTATTTAATTAATGTCAGAAATATGTTAAATATTAGAGGATTTTTTACCCTTTTGTTGAATACTAATTTTGGAAAAGAATTATCAATGTTAGATTGGCAAGGAGTTTATTGAATGAGTTTTTATATGGACGCATATGCTTCCTATCTGAAATCAGAAAGAAATTTGTCGACTAATACCTTGGAATCCTACTTATGCGACATCAGGCAGTATATTGATTTTTTGAAATCAAAAAAGATATCGGATGTAAGACATTCTTCTAATGCTATCGTATTGTCATATTTGCTTCATCTGGAAAAGGCAGATATGGCGCCTGCTACCATTCATCGTAAGCTTTCCTCCTTAAGAAGTTATTATCATTATCTATTGCTGCAACGTCTTATACATGATAATCCTACCAGCGACCTGAACCCGCCAAAAAGCAAAAGAAAAATCCCCAGTGCCCTGACTTTGGATGAGGCAAGGCTTCTGCTGAATCAGCCCAGAAGCAAGGATTTTAAGTCGTTAAGGGATAAGGCGATGCTGGAACTGCTTTATGCTACAGGCATTCGTGTATCTGAGTTGATTTCGCTCAATCTCGAGAATGTCAATACTGAAGTAGGCTGGCTCAGATGCGGACAAGCGTCCAGGGAACGTGTCATCCCGATATCTGACTCAGTACTTCAGTTTCTGAAAAAATATTTGAAAAACGCGCGTAACACGCTGGTACATGACAGAAATGAAAGAGCTTTTTTCGTCAACACACATGGTAAAAGAATGACCCGGCAGGGTTTTTGGAAGATAATTAAAAAATACAAAGAATCGGCACAAATCGATAAGGAGATTACACCCCATACATTAAGACATTCTTTTGCTGTCCATTTAATGGATAACGGGGTGGATATCCGGTCGATTCAAGAAATGTTGGGGCATTCAGATATCTCTACAACGCAGGTTTACAATCAAATACAATCGGAGATGAAAAAAAATACCTGTACCAAGCCCCGTCCTTAATTTCATTATCAGGATGGGCTTGGTTTTTTACTGTACTTTTCATGGTTAATTACGCTGATTTTAGTTATGATAACTATATGGAAATCTTCAGAGGGGAAACACATGATAGACAGAATAATATTAATTGTAATGGATAGTGTAGGCGTAGGTGAGTTGCCGGACGCAGCTGACTTTGGTGATCAAGGCAGCCATACTTTAGGCAATATAATAAAAAAAATGGGTAGTCTTCAGATACCCCATCTGGTGAAATTAGGTATCGGAAATATAAAAGACATTGGAATCCCATATTCGCATCCATCTCCGATCGGTAATTATGGTAAGGCGAATGAAATATCCAAAGGAAAGGATACCACTACAGGACATTGGGAAATTGCGGGAATTCACCTGGATCATCCCTTTCCGGTTTATCCCGAGGGCTTTCCGCCTGAAATAATGGATGCCTTTCATAAGGCTACCGGCACTCAAACATTATGGAATAAGCCTGCTTCCGGCAGCGAAATCATTAATTTACTTGGAGACGAGCATTTGCAAACAGGAAAGTTGATTGTGTATACATCTGCAGACAGTGTTTTTCAAATTGCTGCTCACGAGGATGTTATTCCTGTTGAAAAGCTTTATGAGTATTGCCGCATTGCCAGAAGAATATTGAAGGGAAAGCACGGAGTAGGCAGGGTAATTGCACGCCCTTTTACAGGTTCGTCGGGTAATTATGTAAGAACAAAAAACAGAAAGGATTATTCTCTGCCTCCTGTAGAGCCGACTATACTGGATGTTTTGACGGAGCATTGCATTCCTGCTATGGGAGTAGGGAAAATCAGCGATATTTTTGCAGGTCGAGGGTTACAAAAAGCCATTCCTACGAAAAACAATGTAGACGGAATAAATGCCACTCTGAATTTGATCCAAAGCGGAACAAAGGGTCTTATTTTTACCAATCTAGTTGATTTCGACATGCTTTACGGACACCGCAATGATATTAAAGGATATGCTCATGCGTTGGAGGAGATGGATAAAAGAATCCCACAAATAATAGATGCCTTGGGAGAAAAAGATGTTCTGATTTTTACAGCTGATCATGGATGTGATCCTACTACAGCCGGTACTGATCATACAAGAGAATATGTTCCGGTTTTGGTTTATGGAAAATTGCTTGCGAAAGGCATTGATCTGGGCATCCTGGAGAGTTTCAGTGATATAGGCGCTACCGTTCTGGATTTGCTTGGAATAGATCCGTCTTTAAAGGGAAACAGCTTTAAGGATAAAATCATACAAAAATAATTTTTTTCTCTAAATCAAGCAGTTATTTCTTCTAACCGGCCTATCGAATAACAACCTTTCTTGTTGGAAAACCTATTGCTAGATAAGGCCGAGAAGGAGGGATAGAATGCGAAAATACATTGGCACTTGTATTACTTTGATATTAATCATTTTGTTTGTATTGTCAAATATTAACGTTGCATTGGCAACGCAACCACCCTTTGATATTCAGGCAAAATCTGCAATACTGATGGACTATGAAACCGGTACTATTTTATATGAGAAGAACCCCCAGGAAAAACTGCCAGTTGCAAGTTTGGCCAAGATAATGACTATTTTGCTTGCGCTTGAAGCTGTCGATGAAGAGAAAATAAGCTTGGAAGAAACCGTCCAAATAAGTGAGCATGCTTCTTCAATGGGTGGTTCCCAAGTGTTTCTGCATGCCGGAGAAACATTGACGGTAGAAGCGCTGTTAAAGGCCATTGTAGTGGCTTCTGGCAATGACGCCAGTGTTGCGATAGCAGAAAAAATAGGAGGAACCCATGAGGCCTTTGTTGCCAGAATGAATGAACGTGCAAAAGAGCTGGGCATGATGAATACCCATTTTGTAAATGCCACCGGATTACCCGCAGAAAACAATTATTCAACGGCTTATGATGTAGCCTTAATGTCACGAGAGCTTTTGAATCATCCTTTATTCTTTCGATGGAGTACAATTTGGGTTGATACCTTGGAGGAAAGCCGTAATAAAACTGAATTAACAAACACCAACCGCTTGATTAGGTTCTATGACGGTGCTGATGGTCTGAAAACAGGTTCCACACAAGAAGCGGGGTATTGTTTGTCTGCAACGGCTAAAAGAGGAAATATGCGGCTGTTATCAATCGTGCTGGGGGCTCCTTCATCCAAAATACGATTTTCCGAATCCAGTAAAATGATGGATTTTGGATTTGCCAACTATGAAGTGGTATCTGTTTTGAAGAAAGACCAGGTCGTAAAAGATAATGTTTACGTTTCCGGTGGTAAGGAGGAATTTATCGATGGTGTGGTTTCACAAAACGTAAGTTTTCTAATCAAAACTGGGGAGTCCAGGGATTTTGATAAGGAAGTCTTATTGGAAGAAAAGATAGAGGCCCCTTTGAAGAAGGGAGATAAGATTGGTACATTGACCATAACACAGGGAGATAAGGTAGTGCAGAACTTGGATATAGTTTCTGACCGAGACGTGTTAAGAGCTAATGTATTTGACTACTTCAAGAAGATTTTTAGTAATTGGATAAGAAAATAATTATATAATATCATTATTACCAAATCATAGTGTTACGAATAATGAACTATAATTCTATCAGATGATACTATTATATTAAGATAAAAAAGTGTGCTAAGGCACACTTTTTTATGCTATAATTGAATGAATGTTTTTTTGGAGGAAAAAGGCATGCTTCGACAACCTTTGGAAATTATACTAAGTCTGCCGGCTGTGTTTTTAGCCCTGTCCTTTCATGAATTTGCTCATGCCTGGACAGCGGATATGCTGGGGGATGATACACCGAGAAACCAAGGGCGTCTTACTTTGGCTCCATTGGTTCATGTAGACTGGCCAGGGTTGATGTTATTTTTATTATTTGGATACGGATGGGCAAAACCAGTACAGGTTAATCCATCAAACTTTCGTAAAAGGAAGATGGGAGAAATATTGGTTGCCCTTTCAGGACCCGCTGCTAATTTTTTTTTGGCGGTTGCTGCAACCCTTTTATCGGTAGTATTATCCGTAACAAAATTCAATTCCCCGGCAATGAATACCATTTTATTAGTGATCGACAATATAATATATCTAAATATTGTGTTCGGGTTGATAAATCTTCTGCCAATCCCACCATTAGATGGATATAGAATAATCAAAAACATTTTTTTTCGTTCAAATATCCGTTTTTTCATGGCTTATGAGCGTTACGGGATATATATTCTTTTTGCTTTTTTATTATTGGGGTTATTCGATATAATCGTTAGCAGACCGGCATTTGCCATTTATCGTTACTTAATGTTAATCAGCATGAAGTTGTTGAGTTTATAAAAAAGGCGGTGTATTAATGTCTTATCTTGTAAAACTTCAACATTTCGAAGGTCCTTTAGATCTTTTGCTTCATCTGATTTCCAAGGCTAAGGTTCAAATTGAGGATATTTCTATTACTGAAATTACAAATCAATACCTGGATACATTGACTATGATGGAGCAGTTCGATATTGAAGTAGCCAGTGAATTTTTGGTAATGGCAGCAACCTTATTGCATATAAAATCCTGCATCCTGGTCCCCAAAGCCAAGCAGGAATTTGAAGGGGATCAGGAGGATACCGATCCCAGGCAGGAGCTAATCACAAGACTGTTGGAATACAAAAAGTTTAAAGAAACAGGCAACAAATTGAAAGACAGGGAAGCCTATTTTTCTCGTTCTTACTATAAGCTTCCGGAAGAAATAATATCTATGGATAAAAAAGAGATCATACCTACCGACTTGGATATTGCCTCGCTCCAGGAAGCTTTTCTAAACCTCCTTAATGCTGACAGAAACAAGAATCGGAAAAAAATTCAGTTAGTTCATGAGATTAAACGGGATCCCGTCACCGTCAATGAAAAAGTGAATCAATTGAAGGAGTATTTTTTAATTCACTCCCAAACCACCTTTTTTCAAATGTTTAATAAAAATTATGACCGGGATGATATAATCGTTACCTTTCTTGCACTCTTAGAGCTGCTAATTGATAATTTTCTCGATGTATACCAGAATCACCCTTTTGGGGATATTGTAATTAAGAGGAGAGCTTAAAATGGATGAGAGGGAAATGATGGGGGTAATAGAATCCATTCTTTTTGTATCCGGTGATCCGGTTAATGTCAAGGACATAGCTCAGGTATTGGAATTGGATGTGCGCATAGTACGTAAATTAATGAATAAAATGTGCGACTGCTTTAATTTTGAACGGCGCGGTCTGCAAATTGTTGCGGTAAATGATACCTATCAGCTGGCTACCCGACCGGAACATGGTGAATATGTAGAAAAGTATATTGGCCGAGAACGAGTACAGAGCCTTTCACAGGCCAGCCTGGAGACCCTGGCTGTAATTGCATACAAACAACCTGTTACTAAAGCAGAAATTGAAGAGATTAGAGGGGTAAAGTGTGACTACGTAATAAACACCCTTGTTAATCGAGGTTTTATTCATGAGGTAGCCAGGATGGATACTCCCGGGCGGCCTATTCTATACGGTACAACCGATCATTTCCTGAGAAGTTTTGGATTAGCTTCCTTAAAAGAATTACCGCCTTTGAAATCGGAATAACATCTCAAACGTATTTTTTTCTGAATATGAGAAAAAATAGAAAAAATCGGATGGGGTGTTATTTGTTGATTCCTTATTTAATGCTGTTTATAGTATTACTCTGTTTTCTGATGGTTCTATTAAAAATACAAGTGGAGATTAAGATAATAATTAGAAATGGTCAAAATTTTTCCTTTGTTATCTTTCGCCTTTTGCGACTGATTAGGTTACGTATGAACCTTTCCATAGATCAAGATGGAAAGAGGCTTATATCTCTGTCATTGCGCAGAACGAAATCAGGTACAGAAAAAAAAGCTTCGGTTGAACAGGCGTGGAATTACATCAAAAAAATGCTGAACTTTTACACCGGCAACATTGATCAAATCAATTTTATGAAATCAAGGGTTAAAATTAATAATTTGTATATACGCACCAGAATCGGTACAGGTGATGCTTCGGCAACAGCCTTGTCAGTAGGTGGTTTTTATGCATTTTTCTCTTTTTTAATCCATCATCTTAATGAATATTACCATTTTCAAAAATGGAAGCTGGATGTTTTACCCTATTTTCAAGGATCACTTTTTGATCTTAATCTGGACTGTATAATCAATTTTAAAATCGGTCATATTATTATTACAGGTTTGAAAATGCTTACGAAAAAGGTAAAGGCGGTGTAATAATGGCTGAACATCCTATAGAGAATGTTATGAAAACCACCATGGAAAATCTGAAAGAAATGATAGATGTCAATACCATAGTAGGCGACGCAGTCGAAACTGCAGAAGGAACAGTTATTGTACCTATATCTAAAGTTTCATTTGGTTTTATTGCTGGAGGCGGTGAGTATAAGGAGGACGGAACTGCTAAAAAGGCTAACGGAAATCTTATAGGTAACGGGAGTAATGGATCAGCAGATGGGGCGGAAAAAGATATGCCCTTTGCAGGGGGCAGCGGAGCCGGAGTATCGGTTAATCCAATAGCTTTTCTTGTAGTAGGTGAAGATAAAATCAAGCTGCTTCCTGTACAATATAATTCAACAGTTGATAGAATCGTCGAACTCGTACCTACTGTGGTGGGAGAATTGCAAAATATGATTGGAAAAGGGCAGAACAAGCCTAAGGATAAAAAAACTGAAACCATAATAACGAATGCACCTCAATCTTGAATATTCTTGCACTTTGGCAAAACTCAGGCAATTACTTAAGTGGAGACTCTGTGTATTTTAATACAGAGCTGACTATGCCACTTATTGAAATATGATGTTTTATAGGATGGACGAAGCGGCTGACAAGCCGCTTTATTAATTTCGGTTCAAAAAAAGGAAAAGGTGTAATTCATTTGAAATCTGTAAAAATCATACTGGTGACAATTTTATTGTTCGTGTATACTAGCATTAACGTAGCTGCAATTGCTCCACAAACAAGCGGAAAAGCTGCCATACTGATGGACGGCCGAAGCGGACGCATCCTATATGAGAACAACATCAGGGAAAAACTGCCAATGGCCAGTACAACAAAAATTATGACAGCTATTGTAGCATTGGAGCATGGGAATCTGGACGATATTATAACCATTCCCCCGGAAGCCTCGGGAATTGAGGGCTCTTCCATATGGCTTTCACCTGGCGAAACGCACACTTTGAAGGATTTATTATATGCTTTGATGCTTCGTTCAGGTAATGATGCGGCTACAGCGATTGCCATCCATATTGGTGGTTCTGTTGAAGGATTTGTTTCAATGATGAATCTTACTTCAAGAAGGATAGGTGCAATGGATACCAATTTTACCAATCCTCATGGTCTACATGACGATGAACATTATACCACAGCATATGATTTGGCCTTGATTACATCCTACGGATTAAATAATCCGGTTTTTGAAGAAATAGTCTCCACCAAATATTACACCATGCCTTGGGAAGGACATGATTGGGATAGGGCAATGAGGAACAAGAACAAGATATTATGGACATATGAGGGAGCCAATGGTGTAAAGACCGGTTATACTAAAAAAGCCGGTCGCTGCTTTGTAGGTTCATCTAAAAAAAATGGAATGCAATTGATTGCGGTTGTATTGAATTGTGGTCCTATGTTTGAAGAAAGTACTGCCCTGTTGGATTATGGCTTTGAAAACTATAGAAATGTGCCTATTGTTGAACAAGATCAATTTATACAAACACTGACGGTTATAAATGGAGTACAGGAAGAGGTAAACCTGGTGGCTAAACAGGAGTATTCCATCGCCTTAAATGAATCGGAACTAAATCTTATACGAACCAAGGTTGTAGTTCCGCATGCCTTGGAAGCCCCCATCGAAGCAGGGCAATGGGCAGGGTCACTGCAAATATATCTGGGACATGAATTGGTAGAGGAAATACCGATTATTACTGAACGGGGAATGGAAAGGAGAACAATTTGGGACTTTTTCCGTAGAATGGTTAATATATGGAGGTAGAAGTTTAATGCGGCTTCATAAATATATGGCCTATTGCGGTATTGGCTCCAGAAGAAAATGTGAGGAGCTTATCCGACAGGGGAGAGTGTTTCTGAACGGTAAACAGGTAACTAAAATGGGCACAATAATTAACCCTGATAAAGATGTAGTTACCCTGGATCAAAACCAACACTTAGAATTAGTTGAAGAAAAAATATATATTATGTTGAATAAACCACAGGGCATCATTACTTCTGTTTACGATCCCCAGGGGAGGAAAACCGTTCTGGAACACATGGGATGGAAAGGCAGCCGCATATTCCCGGTAGGCAGACTGGATTTTGATACGGAGGGCCTGCTTATATTGACCAATGACGGAGAATTTGCCTTTACCATGACACATCCAAAACACCAGGTAGAGAAGGGATACTATTGTGTTGTCAAAGGCCTCCCGAAACCCCAAGCTATAAACAGGTTAAAACATGGTGTGGATATTGGAGGCTTCGTGACATCGCCGGCAGAAGTAGAATATACAGGTAAAAGCAATGGAAATGCAATATTCAGACTAACAATCCATGAGGGTAAGAACCGACAAGTCCGCAGAATGTTTGAAGCCATAGGCCACCCGGTTATTTATCTAAGACGGGAGAGAATAGGAAACCTTACTTTGGGAGAGTTAAATACAGGATTGTGGCGATATCTATCGCATAAAGAAGTGATAGACTTTAAATTATTAACAGGGGGTAAGAGCAATGATTAACTTCAGACGGTTGAAGCTGAGCGATTTGGATCGGATATACAAGGATAAGGAATTAAGCCCGTTGATTACTACATCTTATAAGGGCAACAGCTTTGTTGTAGTAGCTGAGCTGGACAAAAAAATTATAGGCGGGGTATCCGGATATTCAATGGGAAATACCGCCTTTGCAAAAAAAACTATTGTAAAGGATATTGAACAACGTTCTGTGTATTTTGATGGTTTAATGCGATCACTAATTCATTTCCTTGAGTTAGATGGACTGAAGTATTTATTTGTAGAAGGAGGCAATCCTTTGTACTCTGCCATTGGGTTTAAAAAATTACTAGGCACAGAAAAATTCCTTAAAATGGAGGATGAAAAAATACAAGCGCATTTTAACGGGAAGCATATTTATTGGATTAATGTAAAAGAATTTTTCAAGTAAGTAAAAATATAGGCAGGAATAAAGGAATTTATGTAGAACTATCATAATTTGGGGTATTATTTTGGAAAACTTTTATTGTAATAGAGTTATGCACTTAATTATTAATAATTAATCCGGAGGTAATAATTTAATGTCGACTGAACAGAAAATTATGCAGATGCAGGAAAAGAGAGTATCCCTGCAACTAGGCGGTGGTCAGGACAGAATCGAAAAACAGCACAAAAGCGGCAAGTTAACTGCTCGGGAAAGAATAGAGAAGCTGGTTGACCCGGGCAGTTTTGTTGAAATCGATGGATTCGTCACCCATCGCTGTACGGATTTTGCCATGGATAAGGAGTCAGCCCCTGCCGACGGGGTAGTGACGGGATATGCTACTATTGACAACCGTCCTGTTTATCTCTATTCTCAGGATTTCACCGTAAAGGGTGGTTCACTGGGAGAAATGCATGCAAAAAAAATTACCAAAGTAATGGATATGGCTATGAAAATGGGCTGCCCCATAATTTGCATCAATGATTCAGGAGGAGCCCGCATACAAGAAGGCATCGACAGCCTCAGCGGTTATGGGGAGATTTTTTATCGCAACACCTTAGCTTCAGGTGTTATTCCACAGATTTCCGTCATCCTCGGCCCCTGCGCAGGCGGTGCTGTCTATTCTCCCGCACTTACCGATTTTATATTTATGGTTGATAATATCAGTAAGATGTTTATCACCGGTCCGCAAGTTGTACAGGCAGCTACCGGTGAAAAAGTTACAGATGAGGAACTGGGTGGTCCTCAGACCCATTGCCGGGTAAGCGGCGTCGCTCATTTTAAATATTCATCAGAAGATGAGTGCTTCTCCGGCATACGTACCCTTTTATCTTATCTCCCGCAAAATAATTTGGAAGATACGCTTATATACGACACCAATGACGATTTGAATCGTCTTGAGCCTATACTCAATTCCATAATACCGGACAATCCCAATAAATCATATGATGTAAAGGAAATAATCCGACTTATAGCTGACAATGGCGAATTCTTAGAAATACAATCTCTCTTTGCACAGAATATTGTAATTGGATTTGCACGGCTCAATGGAAAGTCTGTTGGTATTGTGGCAAATCAGCCAAAGGTAAAAGCCGGAGCACTGGATATTGATGCTTCCGACAAAGCAGCTCGATTTATTCGTTTTTGCGATTGCTTCAACATACCGATAGTTACCTTGACAGATGTACCTGCCTTTCTTCCCGGAGTTGACCAGGAGCACAACGGAATTATCCGGCATGGTGCAAAGCTGCTTTATGCTTATTCTGAAGCAACAGTTCCGAAAATAAATATTGTTCTGCGTAAAGCCTATGGCGGGGCATATATAGCTATGAGCAGCAAGCATTTGGGAACTGATTTGGTCTATGCATGGCCAACAGCAGAAATTGCTGTGATGGGTCCGGAAGGTGCAGCAAATATCATCTTTCGCAAGGAGATTGAACAAACTGAAGACCCCGTGTCCAAACGACAGGAAAAGATTCAGGAATACCGAGATCGATTCAGTAATCCATATGTCGCTGCATCCAGGGGTTATATTGATGACATCATAGAACCCGAAGCTACCAGATCTCGTTTGATTAGTGCACTGGAAATGCTGCAGAGCAAGAGGGAAAACAGACCGCCTAAGAAACATGGTAATATTCCCGTATAATACATATAAAATACTTGAAACGAGGTGTTAATATGTTGGGTTTTTTCAAGAAAATACAGCCCGATGTCAGTCGGTCTCCTGATACTTCATCGAAATTAAATGAGGGAACCGAATATCAACTTATTGAAGTATCGGAAGCGGATGACTTGGATTATAATGAACTAGTTGCTGTTATATCTGCCGCAATAGCTGCGTCACTGAATCGTTCCACACACAATTTAGTAGTCCGATCAGTAAAACGAATTCCTGCCATATCACCGGCTTGGAATCGAGCTGCCAGGTACGATTTAACGGCTTCCCGGTTATAAATAAAGATACATTTTGAGGAGGAAATCTCATGCGCAAATTCATAATAAATGTTAACGGCAAATCCTATGAAGTAGAAGTTGAAGAGATTATTGGAGGCAGTAAACCTGCAGCTTCCGTTGCACCGGCAGAAGCTCCGCCTGCAATTCAATCAGCTCCGGTTGTACAACAGGCTGCTCCGGCTTCTCAGCCTAAAGCTGATGATGCTCAACCCAATACAGCTCAACCTGATACAGCTCAACCTGGGGCAGCAGCCTCCGGGAAAGTCGGTTCTGTCCAGATAAATTCACCCATGCCTGGGACCATATTGGATATTAAGGTCAGTGTGGGCGACAATATCAAAAAGGGCCAGGTAGTTTTGATCCTGGAAGCCATGAAAATGGAAAACGAGATTATGGCCCCCCAGGATGGAACGATTTCATCCATCAATACCAGCAAAGGCGCCAGCGTAAATTCCGGCGACTTGTTGCTGACTATGAACTGATTGACCGGATGAATTGAATTAACTAGGAGGCAATGTTTTATGGCAAAAGTACAAATAACGGAAACCGCCTTTAGAGATGCTCATCAATCGCTTATTGCTACGAGAATGACTACGGATGAAATACTGCCTATAGCTGAATTGATGGATCAGGTTGGTTATTATTCCCTTGAAATGTGGGGCGGGGCAACTTTTGATTCCTGTCTGCGTTTCTTGAATGAAGATCCTTGGGAAAGACTGAGGAAAGTCCGTAGGAGAGTTAAGAATACAAAATTGCAAATGCTGCTACGAGGGCAGAATATTCTGGGATACAAGCACTATCCGGATGATGTATTGATTGAGTTTGTCAAGAAAGCGGTTGGCAATGGAATTGATATTATAAGGATCTTTGATGCATTAAATGACATTCGGAACCTGGAAACTGCAATGGCCGCCATAGTAAAAGAGGGAGCTCACGCTCAGGCTGCTTTTTCTTATACCATAAGTCCGATACACAATATCCAGCATTACATCGAGACAGCAAAAAAATTGGAATCAATGGGAGCCAGTTCTATTTGTATCAAAGATATGGCAGGACTGCTTAAGCCATATACAGCTTATGAGTTGGTAATGGAGCTAAAGAAAGCTGTTAATATCCCCATTGATGTCCACTCTCATTATACCAGCGGTCTTGCTTCCATGACCTATATGAAAGCCATTGAAGCCGGTGCTGATATTGTAGACTGTGCTATTTCTCCTGTTGCCATGGGTACTTCCCAACCTCCGACGGAGCCTTTGGTTGCTTCACTCAAAGAGACTCCTTTCGATACCGGGTTGGATATGGAAATATTAAATGAGATAGCCGGCTATTTCAAACCTCTTAGAGAAAAGTACCTTAAATCCGGCCTTCTGGATCCCAAAGTATTGTCAGTGGATGTCAATGCTCTGATTTATCAGGTGCCTGGTGGAATGCTCTCGAATCTGGTTTCCCAGCTGAAACAGCAGGGGAAGGAAGATAAGCTGGATGAAGTGCTTCAGGAGGTTCCCAGAGTGAGAGAAGATCTGGGATATCCTCCTCTGGTAACGCCTACAAGTCAAATAGTCGGAACCCAGGCTGTATTAAACGTTATTACCGGGGAAAGGTATAAAATGGTTACAAAGGAAACCAAGGCATATGTCAGGGGCGAGTATGGCAGACCACCGGTCGAAATCAAGAAGGAAATTCAACATAAATTAATTGGAGATGAGGAACCCATCACCTGTCGACCCGCTGATTTAATTAAACCAGCCTTAAAGGAATATCGGGATGCCATTAAAGGATACATGGAACAGGAAGAAGATGTCCTGTCATATGCATTATTCCCCCAGGTAGCTGAAAGCTACTTCAAATATCGTCAGGCAGAAAAGTATAAGATAGACAGCACACAAGTGAGTTATTCTTATCAAATTCATCCCGTATAGTTTTTATTTTCCTGCCTGTACCCTAATAACCAAATAGTATAATATTATCTGTGTTATATGCAGTAATATAAGAATAGTATTTTAACGAAAGAAAGGGCCTTCAGTCACAAGGCCCTTTTCGGATATAATGGAGGTGTAACTAACCATGGATTCTTATTTTATTATAGACAGCCATTGTGATACCATCGGACTTATTGCCGACAAAGGCCTGAGTGTATTTCAGCAGGAAAAATGTCATGTGACTTTGGAAGGGCTTAAAGCTGGAAGGGTAGGTCTTCAGTTTTTTGCTGCTTTTGTTGCACCCAGAAAGAATTATCCCTATCTGCAAAGAGGGTTAAAACTAATTGATGCTTACTATGCCATGCTGGAAAGGTATGAGGATTCCTTTCTGGCAATAACAAAACCTGATGATATCGACCTGGCAAGACAACAAGACAAAATAGGGACGATGCTCACTGTAGAAGGAGGGGATATACTGGAAGGGGAACTTCTGAATCTTCGGATTTTATATCGCCTTGGAGTAAGAGCAATAACCCTGACCTGGAATTATCGGAATGAAATAGCAGACGGTGCCCTGGAGAAAAAATCCAAGGGAGGCTTGTCAACATTTGGGCATGAGGTAGTAAATGAAATGAACCATTTGGGAATGCTGATAGACGTATCCCATCTGTCAGAGGAGGGATTCTATTCTGTTATAGAAGTATCAAAAAAACCTGTTGCAGCCACCCATTCAAATGCGTGGTCAATCCAACAGCACCCAAGAAATCTTAGAGATGAACAAATAAAGCTGCTTGCAAAAATCGGGGGCATAATGGGTATAAACTTTTATCCGCCGTTCTTGTCAGGTCAACAGGCCGGCCTAAACGATATTATTAGTCATATTGAATATATAGCAGGCCTGGCAGGAACGGATGTGATTGGTTTTGGTTCGGATTTTGACGGCATTGATGAAACCCTAGACGAGGTCAGAGGACCCCAGGATTATGAAAAAATTATAAATGCTTTACTGAGATTAAACTATAGTGATGAAGATATCAGGAAGATAACATATAAGAATTATATAAGATTATTGAAGAGTGTATTGTAAGATTATGATTGATATTGCAGAGGATGATGAATTAGATGGAATACATGAAAAAAGGGAGCAGAGCGGATCTTCATAATCATACAACCGCATCTGACGGACTTCTTGCTCCAGCCCAATTGATCGAATATGCCGTCTTAAAAGGTCTCGCTGCAGTTGCAATAACAGATCATGATACAGTCAATGGAATCGATGAAGCATTATCTGCAGGCCGTATGCGAGAAATTGTAGTAATTCCCGGAATCGAGCTCAACACACAGCTTGAATCAAAAGAGATTCATATTCTGGGTTATTATATCAACTGGAAATCCCGTCAACTTCTGGAGATTTTGGCAGAAATGAAGAATGCCCGTAAAAACAGAGCAAGAAAAATGATACAAAAACTGGTTGAGCTGTACAATTTCGATATTAATTATGATGAAATACTGCGACAAGCGAGGGATGGAGTTATTGGCAGGCTTCATATTGCTCGTGTACTGGTATCCAAAGGTATGGCGAAAGATATAAATGACGCTTTTCTTAGATATTTGGATGTCGGCTGTCCGGCCTATGTAGAGCGTTATCATTTAGCACCGGAAGAGGGTATCCGCTTAATTAAAAGTATCGGAGGTGTGGCGGTGATCGCGCATCCCGGGCTGCTGCCTGATTCTGGTTTGTTAAATGACATAATAAAGATTGGAATTGACGGTATTGAGGTGTTTCATAGCAGACACACGCAGGAACAAACATATTATTACGCAAATATAGCACGGCTGAACAATTTATTGATAACTGGAGGTAGCGACTGTCACGGAGAACTAATTAATGGTATGCCTATTATAGGTGATGTTTCAGTAAGCATGGAAGAAGTTGAGCATTTGAAAAGCAGAGCCAAGAAGAAAAAATGAATAATTGCAAGTCCTAAATTTCATTTTCGCATAGACGAATGTAGATAATCATGTTATAATACAAAAATTGATGGATTTATATTTTGTTCTTTCACATAGGAGGCTGTATATACATGATTTTATCGCAAAAAAGCTTAAGTATTACCGGATCCCTCACTCTCGCTATAGATGCAAAAGCCAAACAGATGCTATTAGAAGGACATGATGTAATTGGCTTCGGTGCAGGAGAGCCTGATTTCCCTACTCCGGCCTTTGTGGTTGAAGCTGCCAAGTATGCCCTGAATCAAGGACTCACTCGTTATACTCCTTCTTCAGGAACCCTTGAACTAAGAAAGGCAATATGCAGCAAGCTTGAGAGAGATAACAATATTACCTATACACCTGATGAAATTATCGTATCCAATGGGGCAAAACACTCCTTATATAATGTATTTCAGGCAATTCTTAACCCTGGTGACGAGGTAATTATTCCGCAGCCATACTGGTTAAGCTACCCGGAGATGGTAAAAATGGCAGGCGGAATACCGATTTTTGTAGAAGCAAAGGAAGATAATTCATTTAAGACTACGAGAAAAGAATTGGAAAAAGCAATTACTTTGAAAACCAAGGCAATAATTATAAACAGCCCGAGTAATCCAAACGGTTGTGTGTATAATAGGGAAGAGCTGGCTGATATAGCGGAACTGGCTGTAAGACAAAGAATATTCATAGTATCCGATGAAATATATGAGGAAATGGTTTATGATGACACACAGCATATAAGTATAGCGTCACTGAATGACAAAATAAAAGATTTGACGCTAACTGTAAATGGTATGTCAAAAGCATATGCCATGACCGGGTGGAGAATCGGGTACACAGCAGGACCAAGGGAAATTATCAAGGTTATGAGCAATATACAGTCGCATTCTACTTCAAATCCGAATTCTATTGCCCAATATGCCAGTACAGTAGCTTTGAATGCACCAAAAGATGAGATACTGGGCATGATTCAGGAGTTTGACAAGAGGCGTCTGTACATGGTTGATAAAATCAACTCAATACCATACTTGTCCTGCAAGCTGCCCAAGGGAGCATTTTATGTTATGATGAACATAACCCAAGCCATAGGTAAAAAATACAGAAATACTTTGATTGACGGATCCATTTCCTTTGCAGATGCTTTGCTTGACTCTAAAAAGGTAACCGTGGTGCCAGGTATTGCATTCGGTGCTGACCAATATGTAAGATTATCCTACGCTGTTTCCATGGATAAAATTAAAAAAGGTTTGGAACGCATCCGTCAATTCATGACAGAACTGGGTTGATGGCTGATTATCACGCTTCTTCTGCTTCAAAATATAGCCTAAAGTTAGCATACTATGGAAATTAAATTTATTTAATTACGGGAAGGTAACAGAAAATAAAAGGAGTGGACAAGAATCCACTCTTTTGTAATATGGCAGGGGAGACGCGACTCGAACACGCAACCAATGGTTTTGGAGACCACTACTCTACCAATTGAGCTACTCCCCTATAAATCTAATACAGCTCTCAATGGAGCCAATGTACATTATAAGATAATAGAACAAATAAGTCAATGACTTTGCCAAAGATTTTATGGAAATACCATGTGGATTGTGATATAGTAAGAATACCCAAACCATAAGAAGGATAAGAGAATAATACAGGAAACAGGCGGTTGAATATGAGTAATCAAAATAAAACCATTGGTGTAATCGGAGCTGGGAATATGGGTTCAGCCCTGCTCCGCGGAATGGCAGGCGGTAATAATGTTAATACAGAATCCATCTGGGTTTATGATACAGATCTAAGCAAATCCCGGCAGCTTCATCAAGAGCTATGTGTCAACATTGCTCACTCCGCCAAAGATTTGACGAAGAAATGCAATATTATAATACTTGCGGTCAAACCGCTTTATATTGCTGATGTCCTATCCGAAATTGTTAATTTTCTTACCTCAGCTCATTTAATTTTGTCCATAGCTGCCGGTATTACCATAGAACAATTAAGAGAAGCAGCAGGAGGAAAATGCCATATAATACGTGCCATGCCCAACACCCCGGCATTGGTGGGGGAGGGGATGACCGCCATTTGCATAGACCCTTCAATACCTGAAGAATATATCACCATAGCTTGTAGTATTCTTCAATCTTGCGGTAAAGTTGAATTCATAACAGAAAGCCAGATTCACGGAGCCACAGCCATTAGTGGAAGCAGTCCTGCTTATGTTTACCTGTTTCTGGAAGCCCTGGCTGACGGAGGAGTGATGATGGGCCTTTCCAGGGAGCAAAGCTATAGGATGGCTGCCCAATCTCTGCTTGGTGCCGCCAAAATGGTTCTGCAAACCGGAAAACACCCGGGAGAATTGAAGGATATGGTTTGTTCCCCTGGAGGTACAACCATTGATGCTATTGCTTCACTTGAAAATGACGGACTAAGGGGAACTATAATAAAGGCAGTCCAGGTTTGTGCTGAAAAAAGCATGGCTATGGGGAAAGGAAAAAAGAACTCATGAAAACAGTGGAAATATACACAGACGGTGCCTGCAGCGGGAATCCAGGACCCGGCGGCTGGGCAGCAATCTTAATCTATAAGGATACAGAGAAAGAATTATCAGGTTCTGAGGCTGATACCACCAACAACCGGATGGAATTGTATGCTCCTATAAAGGCATTGGAAGCATTGAAGCAGCCTTGTAAAGTAATTATATACACCGATAGTGCTTACGTTTATAATGCATTTAGCCAAGGCTGGTTGGAGACATGGCAAAACAATAATTGGCTTACTAGCAGGAAAAAACCAGTAGAAAACCAGGATTTGTGGCACCGTTTACTGGAATTGATAAAGATTCATCATATAGAATGGGTCAAAGTAAAAGGTCATAGTGATAATGAAAAAAATAATCGATGCGATGTATTGGCCAGAGCAGCAATTAATCAGATTAACCCGGGTAATCAGATTAACCCGGGGGATAAATAATAAGATATTAATATATAGATAATATACTATGCGCATAATACAAGTTTTACGCAGAATAGACAATATATAAAAATGACAGGACACAGCGGTATTATTCTGTTAATATTACAGTCAGCCGTTCCTGTCTAATAAAGGTTTTCTTCAATTTTTGAGTGTAACAATAATCTGTTGCGATACTTTTGGTTAGCTGTCAAACCTGCAGACTTCGCCGTTAAACAGGATTATTAATAGTAAGAAGAAAAACAGTAACTCTGAATTATCTTTGCGGAACAGTCCGCAATTGCAGAAAATTAATACAAGTAGTAGGAAGAAAAACAGCAAGCTATCATCGTCTTTGCCGCCAAGAAGTCCTCCCAAGATTCCACTGCTCATAACCCTTTCCCCTTTCATAAAAATGGCAATATGCGGATACAAATTACCTTTTGCAACCTATTAGCAGTATATGAAATTTTTTATACCTTGTGCTATCGGATAATTGGCAGCTTTGTACAATAAATTTGAACTATGATATAATATATACGAATAAATAATTGCAATATATACGACTATCTGATACAAAAAAGGAATTATATTGAAATGAAGAATCCAAAACCTTATAGCATTCATCAAAACAAATTGAATATTATAAAGCTAAGGAAGGTTATAAGGGATCTTCCCCCGTTTTGCGCCGAATATTTTCGCGGAATCGAGCCTCATACTTCAATATTGACCCGAATTAATTATGGCTATGATTTACGGCTTTTTTTTAACTATCTCACTGAACGAGTTATGGAGTTTCGTGGTAAGAAACCCCAAGATCTAAAAATTGAAGATCTAAGAAAGATAGAAGCCGTTCATCTGGAAATGTTTCTTGAGTATATAACATTATATAACAGATCCTCTGATAAACAAGGTGGGGATATTTCAAATAACGAATCCGGAAAAGCGCGAAAACTCTCAGCTATTCGCTCCTGTTTTTCTCACTTTTACAAAAAGGGATATTTGGATCGGAATATAACAGAATTGGTGGATATACCTAAGATACATGAAAAGGCTATTATTCGGTTAGATGTAGATGAAGTAGCCAAACTCCTTGATTTGGTCGAAAATGGAGATGGCTTGACTGATACACAAAAAAGATATCACAAGTATACTAAAAAAAGAGATCTTGCCTTATTAACATTGTTTTTGGGTACCGGCATCCGAATCAGTGAATGCGTTGGATTGAATATAACAGACTTTGATTTCAATAACAACGGCTTTAAGGTTACCAGGAAAGGCGGTAACCAGGAATTTCTATATTTCGGAGATGAGGTTCGTGAAGCATTGGAGAGCTATCTTAAGGAAAGGAAGCAGATAAGACCTTTACCGGGCCACGAGGACTCACTGTTTCTATCATTACAACGGAGACGTTTAAGCCATCGTGCCATTCAGAATCTAGTAAAGAAATATGCAAGAATCATTAGTCCATTAAAGAAAATATCCCCTCATAAACTACGCAGTACTTATGGCACCACTCTCTATCGTGAAACGGGTGATATATATTTGGTTGCAGATGTCTTGGGACACAAGGATGTAAACACCACCAGAAAACACTATGCCGCTATAAGTGACGATAAGAGACGAATGGCAGCACGTGCTGTAAAATTGCGGGACGATTAAGCTGCTTGCTCATTTACTATTACCATTGATTTCATAAATGGGAATTTCCAGCAGCTGTCCTTCTGCTATACTGGAAGAGTCTAGCTTGTTCCATTCACGGATTTCGATAATATAGTCGCGGATATCTCTGCCTTTAGGCAGGGAGTTTTTTGCTATTGTCCATAGAGTATCTCCGCTTGAAACACACCAGTTTAGATAGCAACTAGGTGCAACCTGCGCTTTTCCTTTTTGCAGGAAAAATGAGAGTACTGATATAATAATTAACAAAAAAACCGTTATAGCTATGGTCAATCTAGTTTTCGATTTGATATGAATAGTCATACGCAGAGCCTCCCCCGAACGTGTGTTCTGAGTATATTGTACAAGAACATTTGTTCCATGTCAACATGTTTTGGGAAAATTTATTGTACTCTTGAGGAAAAATCCGAACATTTGTTTGATTTTTCTATTTTATAGTGTTATAATACTATCAGGATATGGTAATTCATACCTTAAATACTGTGAGGTGTAAATTCATGGCACAAGCCCTAAGTGAAAAACAAAGAAAAATACTGGATTTTCTCAAACAAGAAATCCTTACCAGGGGCTATCCCCCATCTGTGCGGGAAATCTGCGATGCAGTAGGATTAAAATCAACTTCCACCGTTCACGGCTATTTGGAAAGACTGGAGAAAAAAGGGCTAATTCGCCGAGATCCTACTAAACCAAGAGCGATTGAAATTTTAGATGATACCACATATGTATTTAAAAAGGAATTGGTTAATGTTCCGATTGTAGGCCGAGTTACAGCAGGTCAACCCATACTGGCAGTGGAAAATATCGAAGATACTTTCCCCATCCCCGCGCAATACCTGCACAATACCCAGAACGACGTCTTTATGTTGTCCGTCAAGGGTGACAGCATGATTGAAGCAGGGATACTGGACGGGGATTTGGTAATTATAGAAAAAAAACCTACTGCTCAAAATGGTGATATGGTCGTTGCCCTCATTGGAGATGAAGCAACAGTGAAAACTTTCTATAAGGAAGTGGATCATATTCGTCTACAGCCAGAAAATTCAGCGATGGAACCCATTATTGTAAAAGATGTTACTATATTGGGAAAGGTAATCGGCGTCATTAGAATGTTTCATTAATCAGTTTAATATGAGCCGGTTCTTAATCATGATATGTAAGCAAAAAGAAAGAAGGAAATATCCAGTGCATTAAAACTGAATATATCCTTCTTTTTGCATAGCCGTAAGTACTCTCATCAGGGCTATCTTTACATGTGCGTAAGTTAAACCCCCCTGCATATAAGCGATATAGGGCTTTTTAATCGGTGCATCTGCGCTGAGTTCGATGGAAGAACCCTGTACGAAGGTTCCGGCAGCCATAATGACCTGATGGTCATATCCGGGCATTTCCCATGGAAAGGGAACTACATATCCCTCTACAGGCGAAGCAGATTGTATAGCCCGACAATAAGCTATTAATTCCTCCGAAGAATTAAACTCAATAGATTGAATAATATCAGATCGGCGTTCCGACCAGTGAGGAAAAGTACCATACTTTAGCCTGTCAAAAACTCCGGCTGATAATATTGCCCCCTTTAATGCTTCTGCTACAATATGTGGAGCCATGAACAAGCCTTGGTAATAATATTGGTATCCCGCCGGGTTGGATCCAACTTCCCTGCCAATGCCGGGTGAAGTCAGTCTGTATGACAGCAGCCGGATAGCTTCCCTGGTTCCCGCGGCATAAGCCCCGGTAGGCGCGAGCCCGCCGCCTGGGTTTTTGATTAACGAACCTACAACCAAATCAGCTTTTGTACTGCTCGGTTCCCTGTCTTCGGTAAATTCTCCATAACAATTGTCTACAAGAACAAAGACATCCGTTCTTAGTTGTTTTATAAAATCAATACTCTCCCCAATTTCCTTTGTTGTAAGTGATCTTCTTGTGCTGTAACCTTTTGAACGTTGTATCAGGATGATTTTGACGGATGAATCCTTTAATTCCTTTTCAATCTCTTTATGATTTATGCTGCCTTGACTTGTAAGCTCTATCTGCCTGTAATTAACTTTCCATTCTTTAAGAGACCCGGATACGCACTTCTTAATACCTATTACATCATGAAGAGTATCATAGGGTTCCCCGGTAATGGACAATATGGTGTCTCCCGGCCGAAGCAGGGCGAAAAGGCCGTCGCTTATTACATGAGTCCCTGAAACCCACTGGGGGCGTACCAAGGCATCTTCACACTCAAATAAGTCTTTGAAAACCAAATCCAGGGTATCTCTGCCATCGTCTCCATATCCATAGCCGGTTGTGCCGGTAAAATGCCTTTGGCTTACTCTGTGTTTAGCAAAAATATTCAATATTCTTGATTGATGATATTGGGCTCTTTCTTCAATTTCATAGAATAAATGCTTAACATCCTCATGAGCTTCACTTATCAGCTTTAACGCTCCCGGGTGAATGCCTTCTTCATTCAAATAATGATTCTGATAGTTCATTTTACACCCCACAGAAAGTTTTAAATATTATCACATAGAAGGGAACCAACCTAAGGATGGTTCCCTCCACATCACTTTTTTCATCCATTATACACTTAATAGCATAATAGCACTTACACAACTTCTATATCAACTATACATTTTCCTGTGCATCAGAGCCGGAACTGAATGTAACAGGTCGGGCCGGAGTAATGGTTGATATTGCATGCTTATAAATCATCATCTGTTTGCCGTCGCTGTCCAACATTACAACAAAATTGTCAAATCCCTTTAACATTCCCCTTAATTGGAAGCCGTTAGTCAGATGAATCGTAATCGGAATATAATCTTTTCGTATTTGATTTAAAAAAGCATCCTGCAAAACAATTGTACCTTTGCCAGCCATTTTATCATACCACCCTTTCTTGTTCCTAGTAGCATTCTTAGGTATCTGCAATTATTATCATTATACACCAATGGTTACCAATTAGAAAGAAGTTTCTTCTCAACATCCAAAACCATCCATTCAGCCAAAGCGCTGAGATCATCGAAAGCGTAGCGATCCAGCCATAATATCCTGTCTTCTCTTTTGAACCATGTTAACTGACGTTTTGCAAATCTCCTGGTATCTCGCTTGAGAATCTCAATGGCTTCTTCCAGGGTAACCAGACCCTCTAAATAAGAAACAATCTCTTTATAACCCAGGCCCTGCATGGAAACCAAATCTTTGCCATAACCTCTGTCCAATAAACTGATTACTTCCCGGACCAATCCCGCGTTGATCATTTTATCCACTCTCTGATTAATCCTTCGGTACAGTGTTTGTCGATCCATAGTCAATCCATACAGGAGCAGGTTATATTGGGGCTCCATCTCCCGATAATTCTGCCGATACTCCTTCATGGTCTTCCCTGTTAAATGATATACTTCCAAAGCCCGGATAATTCTGCGAGTATCATTGGGATGAAGCTTGAAGGCTGTGTCCGGATCCACCTGTTTCAACAAATTATGCAAATATATAACTCCGTTTTCCTCTAATATTTTCTTCAAATTACTGCGATAAGCTGGATCGTCCACTGCATCGGTAAAATTCATAGGGTAAATAATCGAATTAACATATAAACCCGAGCCACCTGCAAGAATCGGCAGCCTCCCCCGCCCTGCTATTTCTCGTATGAGAACATTAGCATGCTTTTGAAACAAAGCAACATTGTATTCTTCATCCGGATCTATTATGTCGATCATATGATGCGGTATACCCTGCCGTTCTTCAATGGTAGGCTTTGCTGTGCCGATATTCATATATCGGTAAATCTGCATTGAGTCGGCAGATATGATTTCTCCGTTCAATCGTTTTGCTGTTTGGATCGCCAAATCGGTTTTTCCTGAAGCAGTCGGACCCGTAATAACAATCAAAGGAATTTTTTTCATGGTACGACTCCTTCTGTTAAACCCTTTTGAATCGCTTCTCAAGCTCATACCGACTCATGGAAATCATTATAGGCCTTCCATGGGGACAGGTAAGAGGAATCCTTTTTTGTTCCAAATCCTTTAACAAGCCCCGTATTTCCTGTTGAGACAGTTTATCATTGGCCTTTACGGCTTTCTTACAGGAAATTTTTATTATATCTTCTTCCTGTAGCAAAAGCTCCCTGTTTGCTTTATTTGTATGAGCCAATATCTCATTGAATATCTCGCGGACATCAGCTTCCTTAAGCACAACCGGTAGTCCCCTGATGAGAAAGGTTTTGCCACCGAATGGTTCCATTTCAAAACCAACAGACAGGAATATATCCAGGTTGTCTGTAATGGCGATGAATTCATCATGGGTTACTTCCAATATATAAGGGGGCAGCATTTGCTGACTGAGTACCTTCTGATTTTTTATGGATTCCTTATACTGTTCATATATCAGCCGTTCATGGGCGGCATGCTGGTCTATTATATACAATTGTTTATCTGATTCCACCAGAATAAAGGTAGAGAAGGCACTTCCTATAATATTTAGTTTTGTGAACTCATACGCATCTATAGTATTGTCATTCTCTTCTCCATTCATACCGGAAGATGGAAAAATTTCTTCCTGAGATTCCCTATGGATATATACCTGTCTGCTAGGTTTTTCCTGCTCCGTTTTGCAGAATACCTCAATATTTTTTTCTTCATTTATGACAACTTCAGAGGGTTCTTTTCTTTCATATCCTAAATCAGGGAATAATTGAGGAATATCAGGCTGGTTTTTTACCGCATCCCTAATAATGGCTGTCAGTAATTGTTTTACTTTTAAAGGGGTCCGAAAACGGATGTCTGTCTTTGACGGGTGCACATTGACATCCACCTCTTGAACGGGCAGTTTAATATTTAAGACACACCATGGGAATCGGTTGATCATGGTTTGTTCTTTTAGTGCTTCCTCCAGGCATTGAGATAAAAAAGAACAATTGACATAACGCTTGTTAACAAAAAATGATTGATGTTTACGATTAGCCATGTTCAGTGACGGTTTTCCAATATACCCGGAAACATAAAAACTATGTCCAGGATTTGCTTCTACCAAAATTAATTGATTTGTGATGTCTTTACCGTAAATACTGATAATAGCTTTAAAAAGACTATCGTTTCCGGGTGAATGGTAAATTGTTTTACCATTGCTGATGTATTTAATGGAAATTTGAGGATTGGCCAGTATTAGTTTAGCCAATAAATCACTTACTGCAGCTGTTTCACTGCGGGTGGATTTTAGAAATTTCAACCGGGCAGGTGTATTATAAAACAAGTTGCGAACCAAAACAGTGGTTCCTTCCGGGCAGCCGACTTCTGAAACTTTTATGATATGTCCGCCATGATTCACGATTTGACTGCCTGATATTTCTCCCCGCGGCCTTGTCAGCATCTCAATTTGTGTAACGGCTGCAATACTGGCCAGAGCTTCTCCGCGAAACCCAAGAGTTTGGATGTGATTCAAATCATCTGCCTTTAAAATTTTACTTGTTGCATGTCTTTGAAATGAGCTTTCAGCATCTTCTCTTTGCATACCTACGCCATTGTCAGTAACTCGAATCAGGGTAATGCCTCCATTTTCTATTTCTACAGTTATAGCCGTTGCATCGGCATCTATAGAATTCTCCACTAATTCCTTGACTATGGAGGAAGGCCGCTCTATAACTTCTCCTGCTGCAATTTGATTTATAGTTTTACTGTCCAGCTTTTGGATAACACCCATATGTCTTCCCTCCTATTCCTGTGCTTTTTGCACCAGCTTGTGCAAAATACCGATAGCTTCGATAGGAGTAATAACATCTACATCCAACTCCTGCAATTCTTTCATAATTTCCAAAGGCCTTGTATCAAACATATCCATTTGCTGCTGTATTAAATACTCATTTGATTGTAATGAGCGATCCATTTTAAACTTAAGTTTGTTTATGTCGGAATCCTCCAGCTTTTTTAATATTTCTTTTGCGCGCTCGATAACCTGCTCAGGTAAACCGGCTAACTTGGCTACCTGTATACCGAAACTTTTATCCGCGCCGCCTCGAATAATTCTGCGCAAAAAAATAATATCATCACCTTGTTCTTTCACGGCAATACAGTAGTTTTTTACACCTTGGAGCTTTCCCTCAAGTTCTGTTAGCTCGTGGTAATGGGTGGCAAACAAGGTTTTAGCTCTTAAACCAGGAGTCTGGCAAATATATTCAACGACTGCGTAAGCTATGCTCAGGCCGTCAAGAGTGCTGGTGCCCCTGCCTATTTCATCCAAAACCAGAAGGCTGTCTGATGTTGCATTATGCAGTATATTGGCTACTTCACTCATTTCCACCATAAAGGTGCTTTGTCCGGATGCAAGATCGTCTGATGCACCAACCCTTGTAAAAATCCGATCCACTATACCGATTTGCGCTTTGCCGGCAGGCACAAAACATCCTATTTGAGCCATTAGAACAATCAGGGCTACTTGGCGTAAATAAGTGCTTTTCCCAGCCATATTAGGACCGGTAATGATCATCAGATGATCTGCACCGGTTTTCATATTGGTATTGTTTGAAATAAACAGCCCGTAAGCCATTGTTTTCTCAACTACAGGATGTCGTCCATCCTTTATATCCAATACTCCGTCCTCTCTTATTATTGGCCTGGTATAATTGTTCTCGTAGGAAACACGGGCAAAGGAAAGCAGAGCATCCAATTGAGCAAGGATTGCTGCTGCTGCTTGAATGCGATTAATTTGCTTTCCGATTTGTTCCCTTATTTCAACAAACAATCGATATTCCAATCTAATACTTTTATCTTCAGCACCCAAAACTTTATCTTCAACTTTTTTTAATTCAGGCGTTATATATCTTTCTGAATTAGCCAAAGTCTGTTTTCGTATATATGTTTCCGGCACCAGATCGTAATAACTTTTGGTAACATCTATGTAATACCCAAACACCTTGTTGAAGCCAATTTTCAAAGTTTTGATTCCTGTTTTGTCCCGTTCCTCTTTTTCCAATGATGCAATCCAGGTCTTACCATCTGTTATGGCCTGCCGGTATTGATCAAGTTCTTTATTCCAACCTGACTTTATAAGGCTTCCCTCGCTTAATGAAGCAGGGGGATCTTCGAAAATAGATTGATCCAACAATTCAAAGATATCATCCAAGGTGTCCAGCTCATAATGAAATTTAGATAAAAGTCCGCTTCTAAAGCCTGTCAGCGCTTCTTTCAAAGCGGGAAGTACCTGAAGCGATTGCTTTAGGGAAAGCAAATCCCGGGCATTAGCACTTCCAAACGCTATTCGCCCCGCCAACCTCTCCAAATCATACAAGTATTGGAGCAGCTCTTTTATCTCCTCGGATTTTATGGAGTTTTCCATCAATTCCTGCACAGCATCCAACCTATCCTCAATGTCTTTTTTTAGGATTAAAGGTTGCTGAATCCATCTTCTTAACAGCCTTCCCCCCATGGCTGTTTCGGTCTTGTCCAAGATCCAGAGAAGCGAACCTTTTCTGCTTTTGCTCCTTAATGTTTCTGTCAGCTCCAAATTTCGCCGGGCTGCATCATCAAGTATCATATAGGACTTATCCGATAAAGTCTTAATAAAATTGATATGACTCAAAGCATTCTTCTGAGTTTCAGATAAATATGCCAGCAAGGCGCCGGCTGCACATATGCCGTATGTCATATTCTCGCATCCGAAAGGCTCAAGTGTTTGTATTTTGAAATGCTCCAGCAGCATACGATAAGCATTGGACTTCTGATAAGCCCATTCCTGCCATGGGGTAATATAAGAAGAAAACCGGCTTCGTATTAAATGCAGAAAATCGGAATCCAATTGCAGAGATTCATTAACCAGAATCTCACTAGGTTGAATTCTTGCCAGCTCATTCATAACCTTATATTGAATATCACCAGCAGTGATTTCTGAAATAAAAAATTCTCCCGTAGAAACATCCACACCGGACAATCCATATGCATTGCTGTCCCGAAAAAGAGAAATCAGATAATTATTGGTTTTGTCGTCCAATATAGAGCTTTCAATTACAGTACCCGGTGTAATAATCCGTACTACCTTTCGCTCAACAAGCCCCTTGGCTTCTTCCGGATCCTGGGTTTGTTCACATATGGCTACTTTATAGCCTTTTTCTATCAGTCTGGCTATATATCCATCTGCTGCGTGAAATGGTACTCCACACATAGGAGCACGTTCCTCCAAGCCGCATTCCCTGCCTGTCAGGGTTATTTCCAATTCACGGGAGACAAGGATGGCATCCTCGAAAAACATTTCGTAAAAGTCTCCCAGGCGGAAAAAGAGAATAGCATCTTTATGCTGCTCTTTAATCTGCATATATTGCTGCATCATTGGGGTCAGAGCTGCCATATAATACCTCCTGCTTAGGAATGTTCCCAGTTAATTATACTCCGAGCAGTCAAAACCCGCAAGTTACAGCAGGGATCAGTTGGTTTCCGCAACCTTTCCTTCCAGTGACCAGGAATGAGCTTCTGTGATTTTTATCATGGCTGTTTTCCCTATCAGGTCGGTATCACCTTTGAAATTCACTATTTTATTGGTATCTGTTCGGCCAGTTAAAATATCTGTACGATTTTTACTATAACCTTCTACCAGTACTTTTACATTCCGATCCAAGTACTCAAGATTTTTCTCTTTGCTTATTTTATTGACAAGTTCATTAAGGCGTGCCAAACGCTGCTTTTTTTCTGATTGAAGTATTTGCTCCTTCATTTTTGCTGCAGAAGTACCTCTTCTGGGTGAGTAGACAAAAGTAAAGGCTGAATCATATCGTACCTGCTCCACTGCTGATAAAGTTTCTAGAAAATCCTCTTCCGTTTCACCTGGAAAGCCTACAATGATATCGGTGGTCAGGGCTATACCAGGCATTGCACTTCTTAGCTTCTCTACCAATTCCATATAGACTTCCCTGCTGTACTTCCGGTTCATCTTTCGGAGTATCCGGTTGCTGCCTGCCTGTATTGGCAAATGCAGGTGTTTGCACACCTTGTCACATTCAGCCATTGTTTGAATTAAGTCATCGGACAAATCCTTGGGGTGTGATGTCATAAAGCGGATTCTCTCGATTTCATCTATTTCATTAATCTTACGAAGAAGTTGAGGAAATAGTAGTTTCTCATCCAAATCCTTACCATAGGAATTGACATTTTGCCCCAAAAGTGTAACTTCCTTATAACCTTCTGCTGCCAGTTTACGTATTTCTCCAAGTATATCTGCAGGTCTTCTGCTCCTCTCCCTGCCTCTGACATAGGGTACTATACAGTAACTGCAGAAGTTATTGCAGCCATACATAATAGTTACCCAGGCGCTTACGCCTTTGGTGCGCTTTACAGGCACATGCTCCACCACAGCACCCTCGGATTCAAGAACTTCCACCACCGTATGGTTGGAATCCAATGCTTGGAGAAGCAGCATGGGAAATCGATGAAGATTATGGGTTCCGAATATTAAATCCACAAATGGAAATGTCTGTTGGATATAATCGGATATTTCGTTTTGCTGCATCATACATCCGCAAACACCGATAATGCTGTTGGGGTTGGCCTGCTTATACGACTTCAAAGCGCCAACATTGCCATATACCCTTAGCTCGGCATTTTCACGTACACAGCAGGTATTGAATAAAATCAAATCTGCTTCCCGCTGTTCATCGGTTTCCTCATAACCGATTTGATTCAATATACCTGCCAACTTTTCCGAATCATGCACATTCATTTGACAACCATAGGTAACAATGTGATATTTCAAACCTTTTCCCCAAATACGATTCTTCAATTCATCTATATAATGTTTCTGTTCCTCTATTTCAAGTGGAGAAACAGTAATTGCTTTTCTATTTGACATTAATGTCTTCCTTTCAAATTATAATATGTTATTATATCGGCTCCATAGTCTTAATGCAAGTTCCGTCCAAATTCGGGCAATATAAAACAGGAGGCGAACAAAATTGTTTGGGAAAATAGTAAATATGCTTGGAAATGTTTTTTCTTCCTATTTCGTCGGTTTAACAATATTCTGTAGTTTTTTTCTATCTTATGTTTATCCTTACATCCTCATTGATTCCGAATCCGAGTTTAAAAAAGAGTATAGGATTGGGAAATATGTCGGGTATCTTTATGCCGGAGCTAGCCTGATAGGCTTTATCACAGCAAAGCTCTTTGGATGAACCAAAGAGCGTCTTGGAAGGCTTTATTTTTAGAATTACTTCTGTGTTTAATGCCTGATTTCTCCAATCCTTCTTACCAAAACCCTGGCTTCAATTTCCAATTTTGCCGTTCGATAGATCTCATCCCACACCTCATAATTTTGCTTCCAGAATTCAGGATAGTAGCTTTTGGTTTTTTCCTTCAGCATAAAGGGATCACTTTCAAATTCCAGCTGTACTTTTTTGAATGATTTTTCGATTTTATCCTTGATATCTTTCTCAAACAAATCCTCTATTTGACTTAAGAATTCCATTTCGCCTACTTTTTTGTTGTCGCTGACAATTTCGGATATATCACCCTCCAGTCGCAGCTTAAGCTTAGCCACCAGTCTACCATCTCTTATTTCCGGCTCCAGCATGGATTGGGCTTCAAAAATTCTCAGCATAGCTCTTTCGCCAAGCTCCTCCGGCAGCTTTATTGCCAGAGAACCGGAACCCACATCTCCGCGTAAAAAGCGAATACCCATCATTTCTTCCCCGCTAAGCCATCCCACTAGTTTTAACCCTTTAAAAACACTGCCACCGGACATATCAAGTTTTTCGTTTAAGGCAATAATACGTGCCAGAACAAAATCATACCCCATAGTGTCCGCTATATGTAGTCTGCCAATGTTCATAAAGTTAGATAATTCCAATTTATGTTTGCTGTTGTCAGACATCATCTCTGCCAAAACAAAAGAAGGCATCAGGGCTGTCTTGAATTGCATATCCAATATGTCTTTGGCTTTACCCTGTACTACTCCTATATTTACCATTCTCCTCACTTCATGGGTACGAATCAAAAAGTCGAGATACTCACTTAGGCCTTCTCTTGCCAGTTTCTCCCCAATTAGAATTACCTGGCAATGTTCCAGATTTGGTACCTGATTCATGATTCTTGTTAATTGATACTCTGCTGCTGTAATATCATCAGCCTCTTCGCTGATATTCCAGAATGGCTCATCTGATTGGGCTTCTGCTACAAAAGCCTGGGGCAATGCTATTTGAAAGGTTACAATTATTTTATCCGGTGTATCTCCTTTATCCATTGCCAATCCTATAATGAAAGCCTGGTCTTCTATTTCTTTTTGATCCCAGCATGCAGAAGCTATGAGCATTGGTATAATTGTCAAAAGAATAAGCCAAGTTTTTTTAACCATTTTTCCCCTCTCCTTTTTTTCTGACAAAAGATAAAACCAACAAAGGAATGCTGCTTGCAATGAGAAAAATTCCGCTATAGTTCATAATATCACTCATAACATTGATTTGGCTGATATTCTGCGGCAGTATGGAAATTGCATAGCAAACAGGAATTAAAATAAAAATAAATGGTTTGTAATTCCGCAGGCCTAACAGCCTGGTTATGGATATGGATGACATGTAAAGATAAACAACGATAGAGGTAAATACGGAAAGAATCCAAAAAACAATAAAAAAAACATCGAAGCGCTCCAAAAAATCAGTACCGATCCGCCGTGCTAAATGAATAGTTGGATAGATCAATTCCGCTGTCGGCAGGGTGCCAATTACTCCGATAGCCATGAAGACCAAGCTCGAATATACAAATATAGGAAATAACATGCCGGCAGTTCCTGCCTGTAATGCTTTTTTTCTATTATTCATAAAGGGTAAAAGAAAAAAAAGCACTTCATATCCCTGATAAGCCAGCATATTGTTGGCTATTCCCATTACAATAGGCCTTAATCCATTTGAAAAGGATTCACGATAACGAAATAATTGTACATCAGGCAAGTTGAATATAATTGTCGTGCCAATTACTACCGTAATAGGGAGTAAAAATATTTCACAAATCCTTGCTATAGTTACAATGCCGCCATGGATACAATAAAGACATATCAACAGCATACAAATCATAATTATTTCCAAAGGTGTTCTTGGTAAAAGCAATATCTTCATAGCATCTGCAAACCCTCTAAGAATGAAAGATGCAGTGAGCAGGGTGTAAAGGGCGATAAACGTCCCGTAAGCCAGGCCAAGATATTTACCTAAAATCTGTTGTGCGTATTCAATTATGGTTTGCTTAGGGAAACGCCTGCTGAGAATGATATATACTCCAGCCATTGCAATGGATAGCAAACCCGCTGCAAAGGTAGCAAATGCACCATCTATACCAGCGTAAACCGCTGCACGCCTGGGTAAAAACATAATAGTCAGTCCAATGACACTTTGTGTCACAATAGCGGTAATTTGAAAATTACTAAGTCCCTTAGGTCGATTCTGCATTTTGCTTCCTTTCAATCCATATCCATTCGAATCATATCAATAGGATATGATTGAATGGGTCGTTTTTGCATTTTTCTTGCAGGAACTCTAATAATAAAGTCCTTCATGTCCTGAAAAACAGACGGAGCCTGTGGTGTCATGTAATTCATACCAAAGCTTTTTATTGAAACCAGATGGATATTAATAACTATGAAACCGATCATCACTCCATACAATCCCAGAAAGCTTGCCAAAACCATTAACGGAAACCGCATGGTACGAAGACCGACAGCTGCACTGTAAGTTGGTATGACAAAGGATGCAATGGCAGTCAATGCTACTACAATTACCATTATAGGGCTGGTTAAACCAGCCCTTACAGCTGCATCTCCAATAATTATGCCCCCGACAATGCCGATGGTTTGGCCAATCGCACTCGGAAGGCGTGCTCCGGATTCTCGCAGCAGTTCAATTGTAGTCTCCATCAAGAATGCTTCTATAATAGAAGGAAACGGCACACCGGCTCGGGTAGCCGCTATGGAAAGTGCCAGCCTTGTAGGGATGAGTCCCGGATGATAGGTTACAACAGCAATATACAGCGCCGGTGTAAACACGGCTAAGAATGAGGAAATCCACCTCAGAACCCGGATAAAAGTTGATACAAACCATCTTTCGTTGTAATCTTCCGGGCTTTGAAAAAATTGAGCAAAGGTAGTAGGTATCAGTAGTGCAAAAGGACTATTATCAACAAGAATAATGATGCGACCTTCCATCAGGTTAGCAATAGCTTTATCAGGACGCTCTGTTGCCTGAATTTGAGGCATGGGTGACCAGATGTGATCCTGTATTAATTGTTCTAAATGCCCAGAATCAATAATCATATCAATATCAATCTGATTCAGCCTTTCTTCCAGCTCCTCCAATAATCCGGGGTTAGTTATTCCTTTTATATAAACATAGGCAACATCTGTTTTACTTCTGCGACCCAGACGTATGGTCCGGATTACCATGTTGGGATCCTTGCATTTTCTCCGCAGCAAAGCGGTGTTGGTTCTAAGTGTTTCGGTAAACCCCTCTTTTGCTCCGCGAATAACACTTTCTGTTTCCGGATCCGTGATTCCCCTGGTTGCCCATCCGCGTGCACTGACTATTATTATCTTGTCAAACCCGTCAACCATCAAAGCAGCTTCGCCTGACATAACAAATAAAATGGCTTCATCTAAATTATCTGTTTCTTTTATATCTGCAACCGAAATTGCATGGTCTAGCACAAAATTATATGCCTTATCAGGCTGGATTTGGCTTTCTTCAGGCATTTCCATTTCAAAGATTTCGAACATCATGGGTTTTAATATCGACTCATGAATAATCGACTTATCGATTAAACCATCAATATAAACAAGGGCACAATCTATCTCGCTTCTTCCCAGCTTAAACTTTCGGAAAACAGCGTCCGTACTTTCCTTAAGAAAGGCTTGGAACTTTTCAAAATTTTCGTCTACATTTTTTGACAATTTCAGACTCGACACTCGATTCTCACTTTTTACCTGAGAACTCTGCCTTTCTTCTATGACTTCCTTATTCTTAGGGTTTTTATCCTTCTTTATGATTTTCATGAGTTCCTCCTGAGACAAGTACAATAAGGCAACCTAGTTTTAGATTGTTCAAAAAATATAGGATTATTCTGACACAAAATAAAAAGAACATGGTTGTTCGCTCCATGTCCCAATAAGTTTGCAGATGTAGTTATTACACTCAGTCAAAATTATATTCACTCATTCGTCCGCAATTAATGGTATTGTAACGGTGCTGCCTTACTAATCTGATACATATAGGTTAAGTTTTCCAGCCGAATGTGAATGGAATCAGCCTCGTTCCAGAACTGTCGATCCAAGCGAATAGAGATCCCTTCCCCTGGGTAGACATCCGCGCCGTAGCTCCATTCATCCAGATTAAAAAGTTGAAAATCACCGTCCAGCACAAGCAAATAATTGGCCGGTTTTTTCCTGGGTGCTTGCTCCTGTGCCCATTGAGGTGGTAACGGGTAGAGCCTGGTATACGGCAACTTTGCATCTATATCAGATTGAAATGCTATATAAATTTCAGCAAATTGGTTATTCAAAGTAACATTACTTATAAATACTTCTGTGCCTTTAATCCGATTTCTCCCTATTTCCGTTTCATGTGATCGATTTCTGCGGCCAAATTGATTGGTATCCAATTGAAAAGATATTTTGTCATTACCTATACAAAAAATGGAGTCGATTTGAAGTTGCATTGTTTCCGGCAAAATATGAAATGGAGATATTTCAAATGTGTAATGGTATGGGAAATCTGTTATTGCTTTGGTAAAGGCATCAAAAATTTGGGTTTCCCCCTTATCGGTGGTGTAGGAACCTTTAATTCTATATACCTGATCTCTGCCGCTGTTAAGATACTGAAAATACACACGCAGAACCGATGGAGACAGATCAACCTGATAAAATTTAAGATGTTTGTCATGTATTTCTATTTGTCTGTCTATAAAAAATTTCGTTACTGTCTCCTCTTCTTGATTGTAATTTAATGCTATATCAAAGGATTTCAAAGGAAGGTTTTCCATTTGATTTTCTTCATCCTGTTTCGGGATATTTATATACGGTGTAAAAGTCAATGTTTCAATTTCAGTAAATACCTGGCCTGAGTCGTCGCGTAAAGGAGGCAGTTTCAGACAACTATAATAGCTATCATGAAATATTATACCCTTCTCCTCATCTCCGCCAATTGATTTACTGCCATGAAAAGGCTGTTTTTCAACGGGTTCATCGTCTGGCAAATAGAATTCCCCTCCCAGATAAACTTCTTGAGTAATCCCTTCGACATGATAAAAAATGGTCGCCTGATTAGCATTATACCAAATGCGATCAATGACGAGAGTAGCACTTTGTCCCGGCCACTCCAATTGTTTGTTTATTTCCCGAATCAAATCAGCTTCCTCAGCCATTCTCAAGCCGGGAACAGCTCTATAATAAAATTGATTGACTTCTTCTTTGCTGGAAGCGGTAAAAATCGAAGTATTCGCTTGAGGACGACGTAAAAGAAAATACAGGGTAGGAATTAGTATGATAAGAATTAAAGTTAAGAGGAATATAAGGAATCGTTTCTTATTCATAGAACCCCTCCTAAGAATGGTTACCCTATACTCTCATTTTACCACATTTGTCCTGATATTTCTTTATAAATTGACTAATTCAGAAGTCTTCTGTCATATAATTGTATTTCTTTGGAAATAGAAGCTCAATATTATTCAATATATTTTTATTAATAAAATGTACTCGTTCCTCCACCAAGGCGATTTCTGGAGATAGATAGCCCCATAATAACTGGTTTAGCGTTCTAATGTCTATTATCACATCCGGTTCTTGATCAGTTCTAGTTACCAAGGAAACTCCATTCGTCTGTCCTATCAAAAAAGTACCATTATTATTTTCATAAAAATTGTCCTCAACCTTTACAACAAATATATCTCCGGTATATGGCAGCCCGGACAAGGTTTCAACAACACTATGGATACGGCCCATCACAAAGGTTTCCTTTTCTAGTTTTCCTCTTGAATCCTGCATATGTAAATAATCCATATCCCAGGAAGGTGCCTTTCGGCTCACTTGTTCAACCTGGCCTGCATGAGACAGTGCCAGCTGCAGTAATGCCGTTTTGGCACCATTTGAGAGGTGAATCAATTCGCTTATATGCAATTTTCTATCTCTTAGAGTATAAATAACATAACCAAGAGGCTTTTCGTTTTCCTCATACAGATAACATGCACCTCTATCAAGCATCACATCATGTATTGTTTTGTGCCATTCCTTTTTACCTCTAAGGAGGTAGCCATTAAAAGGCTTCATGTACTGGTGATAACATTTCGTAAGTTTATCAAAATCATCCTCATGATCCACTCTAATAAATTTTCCACGAGTAGATCTGCTTACAGATGTGTTGGTTTTTAAAAAATTAAAGGAAGGAACATCTAAAGTTCGGTATGTAAGGAAATCATAACATACTTCCCACCCATACTTACGATAGAAATCATATTGAAACGGCAGTAAAATTGACTGATATATACCCCTATCCTGTAATACTTTGTCAGCAAACTGCAATAGGCGCTTGATAAGACCTTGGCCTCTGTATTCCGGCCAGGTGGCTACTCCGACAATATAGGAAATGGGAATTTCCCTGTCTCTCAAAATCATACGATAAGGAAGAATCTGGAGACAGGATTGGATGCGGCCTTCTTCTTCCACAACCAGGGCATTATCCGCCTGGTAGCATGCCTGAAAGAAAAAGTTTACAAATTCAGGGGTATCATCAAAACAATAATTCCATAGATCACGGATTTGCGATGTGTCTTGGACAGCAGCTAATCGTATCATGTCAAGGTACCTTCCTTTAAGTAGAATCCAGTGTATTTCTTTACCATTCTTATCGGATTATATGACTCTTTTGCTTTTCTTAATCCTGGAATACCCATATCCTCTTCCCTATTGATATAGGTAACATCAGACCAGGCGTGAAGGACAAACATTCGATTGATCATGTTAAAAGAGCCTACATAATCGGTATTGGCTTTTTCTATATGAATAACAGCCATATCCGGATTCAACAATTCTCCTAAAGCAAAAGCCCTTACCTTGCCATTAATTCGAATAACACCGCCGGTTAGCTTTAATTTGTGAAAATTGTTTATAGCCTCCCCAATTGCTTGTTTTTCTTCCAGAATGCTTTGATCTTCGCTGCCGCCTTGTTTGGAAATCCATATTAATTCGGTTTTCAGGCATTCTTTTAGATTGCTGTCAGACATTTCTTCATATTGATACTCATAGCTTTTTAAAAATTTGTTAATGTGATTACGCTTTTGTCGAAACATTTTTCCCTTTAATTCAATTAAATCACGGGCCAGATATACATAATCGTAGTTGTTTCTATCCTCCAGAAAAAAAATCCTGCCATGCAATGCAGCTTCCATTTCATTTTTCTGTTTCTCCGGTATGGATTTAAAGACTAATGGATAGCCTTTTGCATGGAAGGTCTCAGCCAAAATAGGCAATACTTTTTCATAATCAGGGGCTGCCAGGCTAAGCGGAGAAAAGGCACAGGGATATCTGTCTCGGTATTTTGCAATTATGCATAAATGATCATGAATGATAGCAAATTGAAAATGATAGGATAGTCGCCAGATAAACAAATTGGTAAAATTGAATTCGGAGTTTTCATAAGGCTTTGCAGAAAAATAAAGATTGAAAAGCTGTCTGTCTTCAAGTTGGATGTTCTTGAACGTGATCACAAATATACCTCCTAAACATGCTCCAAAATATTATAACATGTTTTAAGTGTTATAAAACAGCAAGTAGAAGGAATAATTTTCGTTTTTGATATAATCCATAAAACCTGGGGCATGGTCCCAGGTTTTGCTGCAAGATATGCATTTTTGATTTTGCCGCACCTTTGTTATGCCTTTACCAGCATAAATTTGGATGAGGCTTGCTTATTGCTTTCCCTTTCTACCTTTGATGTTTCCTGATTGATTACATTCATAATACATTCGAGGTCTTCATAGAAAACTACGATGATGTCCCCGGCTGAGGCCTCTCGTATAGCAGTACGTAATGCATCATCCTCATTTTTAATCAATGTCACTGCTTTTGGGGAAAGCCCTTCAGCGAGCACTCCCTCCATAAGCAAACGGGATATTTCACCAGGTTCCCGTCCCCTTAAGAATTTGTCCTCTTTAATAAAAATTTTGTGAAAGGATTTCCCGGCAACAGCGCCAATGGATCGAACCGACGAATCGCTCCTGTCTCCTGGTGTGCCAATGACTCCAATTAATCGAGACCCTCCCATTTTCTTTACTGCCTCGGTTACTCTGATATACCCTGCTAAATTATGCCCATAGTCTACTATAATGCGAAAATCCCGGATATTGTACACATTGAATCTGCCTGGATTATGGATCTCATCACAGTAAAATGAAGTCAATGCGCTTTCGATAATTTGAAGAGGAATATTTAAAGCATATGCAACACTGAAAGCAGCAAGGCAATTTTCGATATTATGTACAAGCTTCCCTCCATATGCAGCAGGTATCCGTGTAACAGAAAGACTTTTCAAAAGACCGTTTCCTGTTGCCAATGTAATATAATTATCTTTTAAAAACACTGCAACGCCACCATTGGAAATATGCTTATGAACAATCAAATTATCTTCTTGAAGGGAAAAATAGATAATATTGGCTTTGGTTTTACTTGCTGCCTGCACTACCAGCTGATCATCCGCATTCAAAACGACATGTCCATTGCTTTTAACCGCTTCTACAACCAAAGATTTCACGTGCAGCATGTCTTCTAAGCTCTCTACTCCATCAAAGCCCAGGTGATCTTCGCTGATATTGGTCATTACTCCTACGTCTGCCAAATCATATCCTAACCCCTCACGGATTATTCCGCCCCTTGCTGTTTCCAATACTGCTGCATCTATCGCCTTGTCTGTCAGAAGTATTTTTGCACTGGCAGGTCCTGTGGTGTCTCCTTTCATAATGCACTTGTCATTGATATAGATGCCGCCGGTAGTCGTCATCCCTACTCTCATGCCATACGCTTTTAATATATGGGATATCATCCTGGTAGTAGTGGTTTTACCATTAGTTCCGGTCACAGAGATAATGGGCACAGAATGCTTACTTCCATAGGGAAATAAAATGTCTACAATTGCATTTCCTACCTTCCTGGCTTTTCCTTTGGATGGAAAAAGGTGCATACGAATCCCCGGTGATGCATTTACTTCTATTACAGCCCCATTTTTTAAATCCAGTGGCTTGCTTATACTCTTGCACTTGACATCTATCCCTGCAATATCCAGTCCAATTATTCTGGCTGCACGAATAGCAATTTCCTGATTGTCAGGATGAATTCTATCGGTACAGTCTATTGCTTCACCACCGGTACTGAGGTTTCCGTTTTCCTTAAGATAAACTCTGATCCCTTTTTCCGGTATGCTGCTTGGTGTATATCCCTGTTTTCTTAATATGGTCAGACTGATTTCATCTATTTTTATTTTTGTAAGAGGTCTTTCGTGTCCTTCACCCCGTCGTTGGTCCTGGTTTTTAAATTCTACCAATTGGCTAATGGTATGTATTCCGTCCCCTGTTACATTAGCCGGTATACGAAGCGATACTGCAGTTACCTGATCCCCCACAACCAGTATTCGGTAATCGTTGCCCTTAATATATTCCTCCACCAGAATATTCTCAGAATACCCAGCGGCAATTCGAAACGCATTGGGAATCTCCTCAGGCGATTGAATGTTCAGTGAGACACCTTTTCCTTGATTGCCGTTAACCGGTTTAATCACCACAGGATAACCGATCTCTTCGGCTGCCTCAAAAGCCTCTTCCACAGTTCTGCATACTGCGCCTTCAGGCACCGGAATACCTGCCTGAGTAAGCAGCTCTTTTGTTATATTTTTATCACAAGCTATATCCACGGATATGCAACTGGTATTTTCCGTAAGCGTACCTTCCATTTTTTTATGATACTTGCCATATCCCAGTTGTATGATATTTCCCTTTCCAATTCTGGTAACCGGTATTCCCCTGTCAAGAGCAGCGTCAGCAATAGCCTGTGTACTTGGACCTAATCCAAACCTCCATGCCATTTCTTGAATTCGCTTCATATTTTCTTTTATATTATAGGGCTGTCCATTACAAAGAGCTTGTACCAATTGTACTGCTGTTTTACCTGCCTCTAAACCGGTGTATTCTTCACGTTGCGCATAAACAATGGTATAGCAGCTGGTTTCATCAATTCTTCTTGCCCGGCCGAAAGAAACCGATTGGCCGATACTATTTAATATTTCCAAAGCACTATGCTCAATAATGTGAGCCAAATAGGTACCTTCTTCCAAACGCTTTTTGAATCCGCCTTCATAGCCCAGAGAACAATGATGGGCAGATAGTCCGGGCAGCAATTCAAGCAGTCTTTCATTGAAATTTGGAATCTGGTTGGTAGGAATATCGTCCCATTCCTCCAAATCCACTATCATTTTGATTACTTTTTGATGGCTGTATATATTCCTGCCGTTATATGCTTTCAACTCGTGTATCAGCAATCTGTAAACCTCCTTAAGATAGGTGCACGGTTGGATAAATCAAATTCATGATTTCTTGGCAGAATATGTAGAACTATGTCTGTCATGGCTAGTATATCATCAGGATGAGATTCTGATACGTTTGAGTAGTTGCTGTGTATGCCATCCAGAATCGTAACCGCGTTAGAACCAACTACTTCAAAAGTATTGTCCGGTTTAACAACAATTGCCGTATCTTCATCCAAACCGATTCCCAACACTTTGGGGTTTTGTGCTACAGCAGCAAGCAATCTTCCAATCCTGCCTCTTTGAGCAAAATGTTGGTCAATGACTACTCCATGTATCAACCCCAGACCCGGAGCCATTTTCACCGTACATTTTTTCGGAGCTTCATCATCCAGCCCGGATGTTATCATGGTCTCGCTCATTACTGAAGCACCTGCGCTGGTACCTGCTATGACTAAGCCAGTTGAAAATGCATCTTTAATTGACTTCTCAATAGCAGTTCCCCCAATGAGGCTGGTAACTTTTAACTGATCTCCACCGGTAAAAAAAAGGCAGCTTGCCCCTTTTAAACGTTTCAGTCTCCCGAGATCGTTGGAATCCTCTCTGGTTTCTATATGCAATGTATCTATATTGGAAACACCTATTTTATTGAACAAGTATTTATATTCCCTTCCTACCTGAGAAGGATAATCCGTTGCTGCCGTTAAGATAACTATTTTTCCGTCTGTACCACCGGCAAGTTCCGCTGTTTTTCTGAGAATGGTACAATCATTGCTCTTATCCTCAGCGCCACCGATGATGATCAGAATACCTTGCTTTGTTTCCTGCATTACATTCCTCCCTTATCACCAATACATATATTCTTCCAGAGAGCTGGTTGTTTTATACTGTAAGAAAACAGAACAAACAAAATGGATATAAAAAATGCACCTTTCGGTGCATTACCCTATTAAAGTCAATATCCCTGTTTGTCTTTTCTATTATTCTCGCAACCCTTCGTTAGTCAAATTCATTTTCCAGCAGTAATCTGTCTTCGGTAATAATGCCACTTAAAGGAACATCAAATTCTTCAACAGGCAATCGATCCAGCAGCTGAAAGTCATATCCAAGACCTATTTTTATTGCGTTCTTTCGTAGTGACGGCAGAAACCGATCGTAATAGCCGGCTCCATAGCCCAAACGGTGAAAGCAGTTGTCAAATGCCAGCCCTGGCACAACTGCTATATCTATTTCTTTACTGTCTACCGGTCTGCAATTTTCTTTTATTGGCTCGAGAATACCCCAGATTCCCGGAACCAATTCATCCAGGCCTGATATTTCACAAGGTTGTAACACTTTCCCTTTTGGGATGGAAATAGGTACAGCTATGCGTTTACCATTTTTCTTTGCTTCTTTA
>DUOI01000073.1 GCA_012838915.1 Clostridiales bacterium | reverse complement strand
TAACCAGGATAGTCTTGTCTCCGGGTATCCATTCTTCAAATTTATACGGACCTGTTCCAATTACAACCTTCTTGCCATAATCATCACCATATTCCTCATAGGCATTGGCGGGATGAATTCCCCCCGGAGTGGCTGAAAGATTGTATAAAAGATTGGGAAAGGGATAGTCCAGGATGATTTCTACAGTATGCTCATCAATGATGTTTACTTCCCTGATTGCATCAAAATTTTCCCTGAATGGTGAAGCAGTATCAGGATCTTTGATGGTATCGATAGTCCACTTAACATCCTCAGCGGTGAGAGCCTTTCCGTTATGAAATTTAACATCCTTCCTCAGGTGAAAAGTCCATATCAGTCCATCATCAGATACATCCCATCGCTCAGCCAACCCCGGTTTATAACCAAATTCATAATCTCTGGTTACAAGCCGGTCATGAATATAAATCAATGCATCCGAATACCATGCTGTTTTTATGGTATCCATAAGTTCGGAATCCTGATCATAACCGATTACCAGGACTTTTTCAGCATCTCCTGAACCGGCCTCCATCGAACACCCTGTTATAATGCTGCCTAAAAGAGCTGCTATCAAAGCCATTATTACAAATCTCTTGATATTGTTACACTTCATTTTACATCACCCCTTAATTTTTTATAGATTTTTGATGCATTGCAAAGTCTTACCCACACCAAACTTCTTCGCTGTTTTGCTGCAATTCTCAGACAACAGGATTATCCTGATATATATAGAAAAGCAATAACACATATTTGATAGATTATACTTTTAATGTAAATAACACCTTACAAAATGTTCACCCCCCAGGCATTTGAGTTGTGGTTCAGTTTCACTGCATTGCTTCATTGCATATTTGCATCTGGTTCTGAATCTGCAGCCGGACGGCGGGTTAACCGGACTGGGAACTTCACCTTCCAGTACTATCTTTTTTTTCTTCTTCCCTGGCTTTAAAACAGCAATAGCTGATAACAGGGCCTCTGAATAAGGATGCAGGGGATTGCTGAACAATTCCTCGGCAGGTGCAATCTCAACAATCTTCCCCAAATACATTACTGCCACGCGGTCGCTCATATATTTAACAATCCTCAGATCATGGGAAATGAACAAATATGAAAGGGCCAGCCGGTTTTTTAGACTGTTCAACAGGTTTACAATCTGCGCCTGGATGGAGACATCCAGTGCGGATACCGGTTCATCGCATATAATTAGTTTTGGATTAACAGCAAGGGCCCGTGCAATCACTATCCTTTGACGCTGTCCGCCGCTGAATTCATGGGGATACTTATCCATATCCTCCTGTCTTAAACCTACCATTTCAAATAATTCCTTAACCTTTTCTTTCCGCTCAGCTGCATTCCTGATTTTGTGTACGTACAATACCTCTTCTATTGCGCTGCCTACCTTTTTCCGCGGATTCAAGGAAGCAAAGGGATCCTGAAAAATCAGCTGCAGATTTCTATAAACAGTCCTTAACTGTTTTTTGTTGTATTTGGCTATATCATTGCCTTCGAATAGTATTTCTCCCTCCGTCGGGTCCAGCAGCCGTAAGATCGTACGGCCTGTGGTGGATTTGCCGCATCCGCTTTCGCCTACCAGTCCCAATACTTCTCCGTAATTTATGTATAAATCAATGCCGTCTACGGCTTTTACGGTTTCCATAGCTTTTCCCAATAAGTTGCTTTTGACGGGAAAATGCTTTTTCAGACTTTTAACTTCCAATATCCTTGCTGACACATTTATACCTCCGGTTTAAAAATTCATGCATAATTCCAACAACGAACCAGATTACCTCCGACATGTAAGAAAGGAGGCTCCTTTACCATACAATCTTCCTTTGTACAATCGCATCGGGTTTTAAATCTGCAACCTTCTTTTATTTCGTCAGGATAGGGAACCACACCCCTTATTTCCTTAAGCCTTTTCTTTCTGCTCATATCAATATCGGGAATTGCCTCCAGCAGCCCTTTCGTGTAGGGATGTTTCGGTTCAGTGAAGACCGAATATACATCTCCGTACTCCACTATCCTGCCTGAATACATAACGGCAACCTTATCCGCAACCTCTGCTACGATTCCCAGGTCATGGCTTATCATGATAATTGAAGAGTTTATTTTACTTTTAAGCTGGTTTATCAATTCCAGAATTTGTGCCTCAACAGTTACATCCAGAGCAGTAGTCGGTTCATCAGCAATTATAAGCCCTGGTTCGCATGCAAGGGCCACTGCAATCATAACCCTCTGCCTCATTCCGCCGCTCAGTTGATGGGGATATTGTTTTACTACCCTTTCAGGCAGCGGAATTCTGACCAGTTCAAGCATATCTATGGTTTTGGAAAGCGCCTCCTCCTTTGATAAATTTTGATGCTGTATAAAAACTTCCGAAATCTGATACCCAATGGTAAGCACGGGATTTAATGAGGTCATCGGCTCCTGAAATATCATGGACATATCCTTGCCACGAATCCTTCTCATGTCTTCATCGCTTTTATTTAACAGATTCTCTCCTCTAAAAAGGATTTTGCCTCTTGTTATTCTGGCAGGAGGCATCTGCAGCAGCCTCATAATGGAAAGGGCGGTTACACTCTTTCCGCATCCTGACTCTCCAACCAAGCCCAGGGTTTCCCCTTTTGACAAGGAGAAACTGACGCCATCGACAGCAGGTATTACACGATCGCCAAGATGAAAATCAACGTGCAGATCTTCTACTTTGAGAATTTTTTCGTTCAATTCCATACCTCCTATGGACTTTGAATTCCAACATTATGTCAACCTCAACGGCGGAAATATAGATACATTTCAGGATTTAACCTTAATTAATGAACACAGCTTGCCTCTTAAGTTTACATAAGCTAGAAACACTCCAAAAAAGTACAGGCAGATTACCTCACAAAGGCAGCTGCAATTAAGTTCTACATTATATTTGTTCCAGTAGAACGGTTTAGCCGGCCGGCTTGATGGTGCGTGGACTGCTATGCTATTCTTATTAAATAGCTGCTTCTCCAGTTAAAGTGTGCAGAATTCTGTTGTCTGCTGAATATGCCAGTTAGAAGTATGCTATGATGCAAAAAGCAATAATATTTGCTTAAATTGCAATTGCCTTAAACAATTGCATGAGTTAAAAAAGAACCAGAAAAACAAAAAAACTATGGGAGATCCATGGTTTTTTCATGCAAAAATAAATGTACTTTTAACCTGTAATCTCCTCTTCAACGCCTGCGAGGTTAGCTGACGGGTTTGGGTTGAAGAGATAACCCTTCATTTTTGGCAATCAGCGTTTCCACTGCTGCCCAAAAGTGATTCACCCCTGAATTGGTTCCCCCGCTTCTTAATGAATTCGGCGCTTTGGACTAAACCAATAGTTTGGTACAATACTTCTAAATCCTTATGTAATATTATACAATCAGCAAGTCCACCAGATTGATTGTACCATAAACAGGTATATAATGCAACTTATAGGCTGCATTTTCATCAGGCTGTGCAAGTTGTGCTGCATTATTTTATATCTATCCGGCCTGCAGATGCTGGGTTAAGGAGGTTATGATGGAAGCTCATATGTGAAAAACCATCGGTAATTCCGAAATGGTAAGTAATGAGCAAACCAAATGAAATGTTTACCGATGGCCTTCTATTAGTAACTGATAATTCGAACAGACGGTACTATGGATGGATTCAGCGGATAATGCCAATACCAACTATTTCCGCTTCAACAATACCTCTTCCTCATACCTCTCAACATCATCTATCCATTGAGCACCTATTGCAACCCCCTGATCCAGGCAGAATTTATCCCAAACAGCAACAAAAGGCAGAGTTTTAAACTCCTCCATCAAAGCAAGGCGTTTACCTAAGTTGCCGCTATCTTCAGCTTCCTTTATAAGGTGTGTGGGTTCTAACAGTGCCATCAGTATTGCCTTGAGAGATGCCCTGGCTCCTATTACCCATGCCATAATCCTATTAATACTGGCATCAAAAAAGTCCAGACCAAAATGAACTTTATTAAATGCATTGCATCTTTTTATTTCCTGTGCTATAGCTAATACTTCATCATTTAATATGACCACATGATCGCTATCCCATCTTATCCCCCGACTAACATGGAGCAATAATTCATCGATATAAGTTAACAAAGATGAGATTTTGTCCGATATAACCTCAGTAGGATGAAAATGTCCTGCATCCAGACACAATAGAGTATCTCTTGTCAGGGCATATCCCATATAAAATTCATGGGAGCCTACTACATAAGCTTCTGAACCAATTCCAAACAGCTTGCATTCCACTGCATCCAATAAATATTTTTTATCATATTTTATGTCAAAAATTTCATCCAGGGACTCCTTTAAGATTTGACGATAGCCGGCTCTGTCAACAGGCAAATCCTTACAACCATCCGGTATCCAAATGTTATTCACACAAGGGCTTCCAAGTTCCCTGCCAATTTCAGCAGCAATTTCTCTGCATCTATGTGTATGGCGGATCCAGAAATCTCTGATTCTCTTATCTTTGCTGGATAGAGTAAAGCCTGACTCAGCCATTGCATGAGAGAAGTATGTAGGATTAAAATCAATGCCCAGACCCTGGTCTTTTGCCCAAGCAATCCACTTATCAAAATGTTCGATGCTGATTTCATCCCGCTCTACGAATTTTCCGTCAGTTTCAGCATATATTGCATGCAGGTTCACCCGGTGCTTACCCGGTATCAAACTCAGGGCTTTAGTTAAATCCTGGCGAAGCTCATCGCCGTTTCTAGCTTTTCCGGGATGGTTGCCCGTAGCAAGTATGCCACCCCCGACAAGACCTGCCGATCCTACTTCAAAGCCTCCTACATCATCACCCTGCCAACAGTGGATAGAAATAGACACTTTTTTCATTTCTTCTAAAACACTGTCTGTATCAACACCGAACGATTCATATAACGCTTTTGCTTTTTGATAATTATCATTAATACCTGTCTCATTATAAATTTTTTGCATCTTTAAGACCTCCTGTACTATTAGCAAATCGGAAACAAGCCGGTTTTGTCGGTTAATTTAATGATATGTTTTTTGTAAGGAAAAAAATAGCCAAATATAAAGAAAATGCATGGCAAACCATCACAAATTCTACTCTTATATACACTTATTCCCATTTAACTGAATAATCTTTAACACTATGCCGTTATCTGTCAGTTCATACTGGTTACTCAATCACTTACTTTATTTATTTTTTGAGCTGCGCACAATAAAACAAAGACAAATCCCATAGCAACAGCTGCTGTTAAATAACCGGATTTCTTATCTATGCCTTTAATCCCTATAAGCATTTTGATGACACTATACTTACCTGTTTTTTACTTTTTATAATATTAGAAGCTTCTTTAAAAGTAAAAACTTAATTAAACATGCATTCACATGGTACTATAATTCTTATTGGCAGTCAATACCTATGATGGATTTTTGTCTATACCGCTGCATTTAATGCTGCAATTTGGAAAAAAAGTGATAAATCTTAACCTCGGCAGATGGCTTTTCTTTCGCTGAGGTCTTTGCTTTTACTAAATATGACGATTATGTTATAATTCAGGTGAATGATGTCATAATAACAGAAATAATGTGGTGTAAAGGTTAAAAAAACCAGGGTCTATTGTTCTTGATACCGTTTCTGCAATTCTTTTTTATTCTTTAGTCATTTGTTACAGTAAAAGAAAAGTACCTTTATGCAACAGGTTTGAAAAGGGAGATGTGATGTATGCAAAAAGGGAATATTTATGTTATTTACGGCGACAATCCAAAATCCATGATACTCGAGCTTTTAGGCAAAATTCGTCCGGAAGAAGGATTGCCTCAGCAGGCGAAGATCGGAATAAAACCAAACCTGGTAGTAGCAAAGCCTTCTGCCAGCGGGGCAACAACTTCTCCGGAATTGGTGGAGGGTATAATAGAATATTTTCAATCCAAAGGTTACATGAATATATGTATTCTGGAAGGCTCCTGGGTCGGAGACAAAACTTTCAGGGCTTTCAAGATATGCGGGTATGAAAAGATATCCGGTCGTTATAATATTCCCCTTATTGATTTGCAAAAGGATTCCTATATGAAATGCCTTGTGGAGGGAACTGAGCTGAATATTTGCAGTAAAATGAAAGAAATTGATTATCTTATTAATGTCCCTGTTCTGAAAGGACATTGCCAAACAAATATTACCTGTGCACTGAAAAATATGAAGGGATGTATACCAAATTCAGAAAAGCGAAGATTTCATACCTTGGGCCTGCATAAACCAATCGCATATCTGAGTAAAGCAATAAAGCAAAACCTTATTATAGTGGATGGAATTATGGGCGATCTGAATTTCGAGGAAGGCGGAAATCCGGTTAGAATGAATCGCATATTAGCGGGCACAGACCCGGTTATGATAGACAGTTATGCTGCAAACCTGCTGGGATTTGATTTAGATGAAATACCTTATATTACAATAGCGGAAGACATCGGAGTAGGGACTGCCAAATGGGATAATTCCAATGTCATTGAGTTCAATAGTGACAAAAGTACGGAAATCAGCGCTGCTACCGGCAGGGTAAGGCAGTTTGCCAAATATATTGAAGAGCAGGATGCCTGTTCAGCTTGCTATGGCAGTCTGATTCATGCCCTGGACAGGCTCAGAGCAAAAGGCCGGCTGAACAGAATAAAATACAAGCTGTATATAGGCCAATATTTCAGGAATAAAACAATAGATGAAGGTATCGGTATCGGGCAGTGCACCAAAGGATGCTCCCGGCATGTAGGGGGCTGTCCGCCTTCCGCCAGGGAAATAGTAAAGTTTCTAGAAGAAAACGTCTTTTAAGCAACAAGGATTATTATTGATTAAGCTGACAGCAGTTAACAAGAGCGGATGGCTTTCATCGAGCTTTGCATAATCAAAGGATGAAAAAATTTTCGTTTCCACACCCTCAACGCCGAAAGACCATCTCGGCAATTCAGTCCCTGTCCTGCAGCTGCAAAGCAGCGCCGGCATGAGAAGAACGGCACAAAGGCCGGAAAGAGCATAGGTGGGGAGAATGAGGGGTACAGGTTTTGTATAGGTATCTTGGTCTCATCTGATAGTCCTATTAACTACAAAAGGAATTGTCTTGTTTTGTTATGACGCGAAAAAAAAGCGGGGACACAGATATACTACATCCGTGCCTCCGCTTTCATGCGAAGTGATTCCTTTATGCATCTACAGTGAATGCCCTATTAAGCATTTCGCCTAAAAGAACAAAAAAAAAGCCAACAGCTGCGGGCTTTTTTTGATGATGCATCCATTAACACCAATTACTTTGGTGCCGGAGACCGGAATCGAACCGGTACGATCTTTGAGGATCGCAGGATTTTAAGTCCTGTGCGTCTGCCTGTTCCGCCACTCCGGCAAGTATTTTTTTATTATTATACAGTTTGAAAAGCATATAAGTCAATAAAATGGAGGCGGCACCCAGATTTGAACTGGGGGTAAAGGATTTGCAGTCCTCTGCCTTACCACTTGGCTATGCCGCCTCAGATTGGAGCGGAAGACGGGATTCGAACCCGCGACATTCGCCTTGGCAAGGCGACGCTCTACCACTGAG
>DUOI01000072.1 GCA_012838915.1 Clostridiales bacterium | reverse complement strand
GTTTATGGCTTGTAAATCCAAGCAGAATACCAAACAGGAAGGTTACGATTATTGAGAATATAAGGCAAACTATAAACGGCGCATCCAGTTTCACACTAAGCAGCGCAGTCGTATAAGCTTTCCGATGCGCTGAGGCAATTGTCCGATTATGCAGCAGGCAAAGGGGTGCTGATATATGTGGAATCCATCATGCGCTACATAAACAATTATCTCAACAGCGTTCCTGAAACCGCGGATTATCTCAATAAGTTAAATCTTGATAATGTTTTGCTTCATATAGATACTCATTCCATGGCTGTGGAGGATGTTGACTTTTCCGCTGCCGTACGCTATGCCGGCAAACGCCTGGGATACGTCCATTTTACTGATAACAACCGCAGGTATCCCGGAGGAGGTAATATAGATTTCCAGTCCATAATGGAAGCCCTTATCGATATTGATTATAAAGGCTACATAGTTTTTGAATGCCTGCCATACCCCGATGAGTTTACCTGTGCAAAAATGAGCATTGACTACTGCAAAGCATTGGAAACATGCATTAAAGTAACAAATTATAATAAACTGGGAGGAAATATAAATGAGTGAAAACAAATTCTTGAAATGGATGACTTCTGAGACCCAATCAATCTACTGGCATGACAGTGCTGTCATCGACGAACTTGAGGTGGCAATAAAAAACGGAGCTGTCGGTGTAACCACAAATCCATTCCTGATAAATAGCACTCTTCGTTCGCGGCCGGAATTCTGGGCTGAAAAACTAGGCGATGTTTCCCGTGAGCTGAAGGGAACAGAAAAGGTTGAGGCTTTAATGAAGCGGGTAACCGGCTTTGTAGCCGACAAGCTCTCCCCCTTTGCTGAAAAGGGCTCGGAGTACGGTAAATGCTGTGCTCAGACCAACCCCGGAAAACCGGGCGACTACGAAGCTATGCTTGAACAGGCAAAGCGCTACGCTAAATGGTCTCCCAATGTCTGTATAAAAATCCCCGCTACAAAAGCCGGACTAAAAGTATGCGAGGAATTGGCTGCACTTGGTTATAATGTAGTTGTAACAGTAAGCTTTACTGTTCCCCAGGTACTTGCAATCGGGGAAGCTTTCCAGCGCGGCGCTGACCGTGCCCTTAAAAACGGCATCACCCCCGGCTTGGGCGCTGCCGTTATGATGATCGGCCGCCTTGATGATTACCTGAGGGATGTAGCCAAGGACACAGAAGCCAATGTTTCTGAGTCGGACATCATTCAAGCCGGCCTGGCATGCATGAAGCGTGCATATAAAATTTTCAATGAGAGAAAATATGATGCAATCCTCATGGCTGCAGGCTGCCGGGGTGCCTATCATATTACCGAATTGGCAGGCGCTCGCATGATTATGTCAGTTGCACCTAAAATCGCCAAACTTCTCCTTGATGTAAAGGAGCCTTTCGAAGAACGAATTGATGTTCCTGTACCACAGGATGTTATTGATAGGCTGAACACCATGCCAGAATTCCGCAAGGCATACGAACCCGACGGAATGTCAGTTGATGAATTCATCAGCTACGGTGCCACCAACCGTACCTTGACACAATTTATCGAAAGCGGCTGGAGTCAACTGGAAAGCCTCAAATTCTGATTAATGCTTTCCCATATTTATGCAGTAAAGGCGTTTTTTGACTCCGTCTAAAGAATGCTTTATAATGAAATATCAGTTGTAGAAAGAGGGTAGTAATGATGAAAAAAATATGTTTTATCGGTTTGGGCATCATGGGCAAGCCCATGGCAAAAAACCTTATCAAAGCCGGTTATTCACTTCAGGTATACGATATTGTGGAATCTGCTGTAAAAGAAGTCGCCGATGCCGGTGCGAAAGGCTGTTCTTCCATTAAGGAGGCGGTAGAGGGATGCGATACCATCATAACCATGCTTCCCAATTCTCCTCATGTAAAAAGTGTTGTTCTTGATGAGGGCGGCGTAGCTGAAAATGCGGAGAAAGGGGCCTTGTTAATTGACATGAGCTCTATTGCCCCCAGTGCTTCCAAGGAAATCCATGATGAACTGGCCAAAAAGGGAATCCGCATGATTGATGCACCTGTTTCAGGCGGAGAACCCAAGGCCATAGACGGATCCCTTGCTATTATGGTGGGCGGCGAACAGAAGGATTTTGAAGAAGCCAAGGACTTGTTTAATGTTATGGGAAGCTCAGCCGTGCTTGTAGGGCCTATCGGAAGCGGCAACACCTGTAAATTGACCAATCAGATTATTGTTGCATTAAATATTGCAGCAGTGAGTGAAGGTCTGATGCTGGCAAAGCGTGCCGGTGCAGATGCTGAAAAAGTATTCAATGCCATCAAGGGAGGACTCGCCGGCAGCACCGTTATGAACGCAAAAGCACCAATGATGCTGGAGGGCAACTTTAAGCCCGGCTTTAAGATTGACCTGCATATTAAGGACCTTACCAACGCCCTGGATACCGGACATTTCACAAATACTCCCCTGCCTTTGACTGCAGAGGTTATGCAGATGATGCAGGTTCTCAAAATAGATGGAGAAGGTCAGAGCGACCACAGTGCACTGATGAAATACTACGAAAAACTGACCGGTACCGAGGTTCGTAAATAAAATCCGCAAATAACGGATATAAAGAAGGCGATACTTTACAGTATCGCCTCAGATTGATGACAAACCCCCCTGTTTTAAT
>DUOI01000071.1 GCA_012838915.1 Clostridiales bacterium | reverse complement strand
CCACGCTTTTGGCCCTTGACATGCTCATTAGCGATGTAGATTTACTTAGTATATTTTTTGGTGTAAAGGTGACATTTTCACTGATTAAAACCACTCGCTTTTAGGTGACATTTTCATAGATTATTGACATGAATAATTAAATCACATTGACATATATATCATTAGCTGGTATAATTATCCCAATTAATAAAAGGAGGGGTTTTAGTGGAGCAAGAAAAAAAAGATGGTAAAGCAATAGCTTCGTTGGTATTAGGTATAGTTTCCTGCATATTCATTTTTATACCTGGTTATTCGCTTATCGGTATCATTCCAGGAGTGATCGGACTTATTTTAGGTATTTCATCCAAAAAAACAGCACCATCCGGATTGGCTACAGCTGGTATAGTTCTGTCAATCATAGGATTGGCTATCTGTGCCATCTCATTCCTGGTATTTATTGCATGTGTAGGAGCCATAGCAAGTTTGGGCAGCTTTTAGGCTAAAAAATATCAGCCGCAGCCACAAGCTGTGGCTGATGCTTTTTACAACTTAATCACAGGAATAGAAACAAACCACCCACCAAAACACACGCCCGGTGGGTGATTATTATTGTGAAATACAACAGGAATCCCGGGAGCAGATTTATATCTACAAGTGTCGATGAACAGGAGTATAAATAATTATGTTGCCTGAAATTTATGTATTAGGTCAAAGGGTTGTCTTATATGGCTTGATGATTGTGCTGGGAATTACAGCAGGTATATTAACAGCACTTGTACTGAATAAAGAGAAACTCATAAAAAATGAAGATATTATCTTTGCTTATTTATATGGGGCAATAGGTGCTGTAGCAGGCGGAAAAATTCTCTATTTGCTAATAGAAATACCCCGAATCATCACGAATTTCAAACTTTTCTTAGATAATCCTGAATATTTTCAGCTCTTACTATCAGGGGGGTTTGTATTTTATGGCAGCTTGGTAGGCGGACTGTTGATGGTTTACCTTTATTGCAGGAAATATAATGTATCAATACCTGCGTTAAGTATGGTTATAATTCCTACCATCCCGCTCATCCACTCATTCGGCAGGATAGGATGCTTCTTTGCCGGCTGCTGTTATGGAATCGGATATGATGGCATAGCTTCCATAACATTTAAAAATTCACCTGTGGCGCCAAATGGAGTGCCGTTATTTCCCGTGCAATTACTGGAGAGCATTACCAACTTAATGATCTTTATTATACTGATTTTCTATCGTAGACGGGCCCGCAGCTATAAAAATCTGATTGTACTGTATTTAATCCTTTACAGCCTTGCAAGATTTGTTCTGGAGTTTTTTAGAGGGGATATTGTTCGCGGATTTATATTCGGGCTTTCCACATCCCAATGGATAAGCCTGTTGATAATCGTGGCTATATCTGTATATTACATTAAATCAACCCTGATCGATCATTTATTAAGGGAGAATTCAAAACAAACATAACTTTGACTTTCAGTAATAATATTTAATACTTCCGGGCCGATGGAGAGGCCCTTTTTTGTTTCCTTATATTTATTTCCTCATATTTCCTTAGAAATAACTACTTTAGATTCGAATAGCATTTTTTCTGTGGTTCAGGTTTTCCCGGCTATGGTGCTTGGAAATAATACTTGTTAGCATAAGCTATCTATGTTATCATTATAGTTTGTTAAATGCTCACATGCAAAAGGAAATGAGGATTCTTATGTTTGTAAGGGAAGATATCCGAAATATAGCAATTATTGCCCATGTTGACCACGGAAAAACCACTCTGGTGGATCAAATGCTCCGCCAAAGCGGAATATTCCGCGAAAATCAACAGGTACAGGACCGGGTAATGGACTCCAATGATTTGGAACGGGAGAGGGGAATAACCATTCTGTCCAAGAATACGGCAATCCGGCATAATGGCTTGAAAATAAATATCGTTGATACACCGGGGCACGCTGATTTCGGCGGGGAAGTGGAGCGTGTTTTGAAAATGGTTAACGGGGTTTTGCTGTTGGTGGATGCCTTTGAAGGCCCCATGCCCCAAACCAAATTTGTGCTGAAAAATGCATTGGAACAAAAACACCCGGTTATTGTGGTAATTAACAAAATAGACAGGCCTGAAGCCAGACCCAATGAAGTAATAGATGAAATTTTGGATTTGTTTATTGAACTGGAAGCTGATGAAGCACAGCTGGACTGCCCCTTTGTTTTTACTTCTGCCAGGGAGGGTACCGCCTCACTGGATATAAATGAAAAGGGCAAGGATATGCAGCCCTTATTTGACGTTATTCAACAGTATATTCCCGCTCCTGCCGGCGAGTTGGATGAACCTTTGCAGATTTTGGTTTCTACCGTTGACTACAACGATTATGT
>DUOI01000070.1 GCA_012838915.1 Clostridiales bacterium | reverse complement strand
GAAAAAATCCACCTCCAGGTTTCTTCGGCTGCCGGAGTGTTGTATCAGAAACTCCAATGCTTTTTTCCCGGTCTCCAAATCCAGCAATCCTCTTTCACCCTTGAAGTCTCCGGTTGAGGCAAAGCAATAGCTGCATCTCAGGTTGCAATCATGAGCCGCATGAAGGCACATGGCCTTAATAACCGGCCGGCCTGCCATGACAGGCTTGTCCTCCGGGTTCCAGGAGGTATACAGCATCTCTGCATCAATCAGTTCCCTGATCTCGCCAATGCCTTCCATCAGAGCTTCCGGCTGATATTTGTCTTTTAGATTCTTCTGCACTTCTTCCCATGGAAAATCCGGACCATAGTCCAGCAAATCCCAGATTAATTCATCGATTATATGAACGGCGCCGCTGTGCACATCCAAAACCAAGCGGACACCGTTTAGCTCAAATTTATGGATCATATTGATTTCCTTTCCTAACTTGAATAAAGATAGCAGTAGCTGAGCTACTGCTATACGTGCTTTTCTATGTATTATGATAAGGCCTTATTTTTGGCAGCTTTGGTTGCCTACAGTGCAGGATGTTTTGCAGGCGGATTGACAGGATGTCTGACATTCACCGCAGCCCCCATGAGCCAGACTTTTCTTCAGATTGCCCTTGTGCAGGGTCTTGATATGTTTCATACCCGTTTCTCCCTCTTTTCTTACAAATTCCACTTAATTATAACATAGAATCTGCTATATGAAAAGGGCCCGGCAAATATTTGCGTGATTAACGGATATTAATGCCAATTGCCCCACCTGCCGCACCTACAACAATTGCCATAAGTGTATCGGACAGCAATATCCGATCAATTGCAAACTGCCCTCCGGAAATAACACCTATAAGGGAGACCAGTATCACATAACAAACACCGGTTGCTGCCCCTTTCAGCCAACCCTTTTCCGTCGACTTTCTGGCAACATAGGCTCCGCCTATGGCTATGCTCAATATTCTGATCACCTGAACCACAGGACGGATGATTGTTTCCGACAAGCTGGATAATTGCATTACAAATGCAAACAGGATGATAAAAAACAATGTTATTATCACTGCAACAACAGAGCCTTTTGAAACCAACAATGTATTCTGCAGAAAAGAGTTTTCTTCCTGTTTTGCAGTAACTTTCCGGGCTTTTCTCATCCTCTCCCAACTCCCTTTATGCATCTTATTCCAAACATATGCAAAAGGCAGTTTCGTTATGACACGCAGGCTGAGGAATTGGGTTGAAAATGCATCTTAGCAATGAAAAAAAGCTGGTTTCTTATGGAAACGCAGCTTTTTTGTTCAGTCGGATTCAGGCCGGTCAACGCTACGGATGGCCCAGCGTTCAAATACAAGTTTAACCTTGTCTGCTCCTACCTCAAGTGTAAGAACATCATCATCGATTTTAACTATTTTACCGCAGATGCCGCCGATGGTAGTAACATTGTCGCCTGTTGTGAGTGAAGCCAGCATTTCCCTGTTTTTCTTCTCCCTTTTTTGCTGGGGACGAATCATCAGGAAGTACATTACAACGAAAATCAGAATAATTGGAGCAAAACTCATAAGTGAGTTGAGAATGCCGCCTTCTCCTGCTGTTTGTGCTGCCGTCTGTGCTGTCAGTAACATTCAATTCCCTCCTTTTTAGCATATAGTAATATATTAAACGGTTTGTCCCGTTAATTCAAGAAGTATATTGAATAAATTTCACACATATCCAAACTTTTCAAAAAAATCATCCCGATATTCAATCAAGCGTTCCTGCTGAATAGCTTCCCGTACCTGCTCCATCAGGCGAATTAAAAATCTAAGATTATGGATGGATGATAAAATGGACGCCAGAATTTCATTTGTCTTTATCAGATGTCGTATATATGCACGGGTAAAATTTTTGCAGGTATAGCAGTCGCATTCCGGATCAAGAGGCGAAAAATCCCTCTCATAAGCTGCATTTCTGACTACCACCTTGCCCCGGCTGGTAAGGACGGTTCCATTTCTGGCTATGCGGGTGGGCAGGACGCAGTCAAACATGTCGATACCTCGCAGAGCTCCCTCCAACAGACAATCCGGTGAGCCCACACCCATTAGATACCTGGGCTTTTCCTTTGGCATAAGGGGAAGGGTACAATCCAGCATCTCATACATCAGTGATTTAGGTTCTCCTACGCTTAAGCCTCCAATGGCATAGCCGGGCAAATCATTTGCCAACACGCCCTCCGCACTCATTTGACGAAGATCGGCGTACGTACCGCCTTGTATGATACCAAACAAGGCCTGATCCTCCCTGCGATTTGCCTGAATACAACGCTTCAGCCAGCGGGTTGTTCTCTCCGCTGAGCGCCTGGCATAGTCGTAGTCAGCCGGATAAGGGGTGCATTCATCAAAAGCCATTATAATATCGGCTCCCAGGGCATTCTGAATTTCCATAACCCTCTCAGGAGAAAGAAAACAGGTGGAGCCGTCCAGATGGGATTGGAAGGTTACTCCCTCTTCTTTGATATCGCGAAGGTCCGCCAGGCTGAATACTTGAAAGCCTCCGCTGTCAGTAAGAATGGGACGGTGCCAGTTCATGAAGTTGTGCAGCCCGCCTGCTTCCTTAATCAGTTCATGTCCGGGCCGTAAATAAAGGTGATAGGTGTTGGAAAGAATGATCCGGGCCTGTATTTCCTCCAAATCTTTTGGAGTAACTGCTTTAACCGTAGCCTGGGTGCCTACCGGCATGAATACCGGGGTATCAAAACTGCCATGGGGCGTATGAAATCTTCCTATTCGTGCCTTGGATCTGGGGTCTTCCTTTATCAGCTCAAACTCAAACATATTTCCTCCAATTTCAGTGATTTGTTAGGGGGACAGTTCTCAATTTTCTCAATTTTTTTCCTATGGGGACAGTTCTCAACTATTCAACTAGGATATTACCTGCATAAGATTCATCGTTTGTTTTCTAAATGTTTTCCCAAAATAGAATTAAAAATTTGAGAACCGTCCCCCTGTTTTTTTGAGAACCATCCCCTTATTTTTTTATCCTTATTTGTCGGTAATAAACATGGCATCACCGAAGCTGAAAAACCTGTATCTTCTTGCGATTGCTTCTTTGTATACATTTAACATTTCTTCCCGGCCTGCCAAAGCACAAACCAGCATTAACAAGGTTGACTTGGGCAGGTGAAAATTGGTGATGAGGGCATCCGCTGTCTTCATTTGGTAGCCGGGAAAAATAAATATGCCTGTTTCTCCTTTGCCGGGCTTGACAAATCCATTGTCATCAGCTACTGACTCCAGGGTGCGCAGGGAGGTTGTACCGACGGCAATAACCCGGCTGCCGGTTTTTTTGGCATCATTTATTTGATCAGCTGCCCCCGGCAATACCTCATATACTTCCTTATGCATGACATGATCCTGGATATCCTCAACCTTAACCGGTCGAAAAGTACCTAAGCCAACATGGAGTGTAACCCTTGCTATCCGGACCCCTTTCTCCTCCATTTGCCTTAAAAGCTCAGGGGTAAAATGCAGCCCTGCCGTAGGAGCAGCCGCAGAACCCGGGTATTCAGCGTAAACAGTCTGATAACGATTCCTATCCTTCAACTCTTCGTGTATATAGGGAGGCAGGGGCATTATTCCAACTTTATCAAGTACTTCCTCGAAAACCCCTTCAAAAAAAAAGCGGACGATGCGTCCCCCTTCCTCCGTTACGCTTAACACCTCAGCCTTTAGCAATCCATTGCCGAACACAAACCGGGCACCGATTTGCGCCCTTTTGCCGGGCTTCACCAGTACACGCCAGGTATCCTGCTGTTCCCGCCTCAGCAGCACAAATTCCATCCTGCCCCCTGTATCCTCCCGCCGGCCCAGAAGTCTGGCAGGCAGTACCTTTGTGTCATTGATGACCAGACAATCTCCCGGAACCAGGTACTCAACGATATCCCGGAAGACTCGGTGTTCCATGCGCTTGGAATATGGATGATAAACCAGCAGCCGGGATTCGTCTCGTTTTTCCGGAGGAGTCTGAGCAATCAACTCTTCCGGAAGATAATAGTCAAAGTCAGTAACCTTCAAACTTGTCTCTCCATTTCGCTAATAAGGTTGAAACTAAAGCAAGCTCTCCTGCTCATTGACGGGCAGCTTCATATGCTTATATCCCAAAGGAGTCAATACCCTGCCTCGTGGTGTACGGGCAAGAAACCCCAATTGAAGCAGGTAGGGCTCACATACATCTTCAATTGTTGAGCTTTCCTCCCCGGTTGAGGCAGCTAATGTATCCAAACCCACGGGGCCGCCATTGAATTTCAAAGCGATTGTTTCCAGCAGCCTCCTGTCCACATCATCCAGCCCCACATGATCCACTTCCAGCATATCCAGTGCCTCCCGTGCTACATCCAGGGTGATTACACCATTCGCACGAATTTGGGCATAATCCCTTACCCTTTTCAAAAGCCGGTTGGTAACCCGGGGAGTGCCCCTGGAGCGCCTTGCTATTTCATAAGCTCCTTCTTCGTCTATTTCAACATTAAGAATACCCGCCGAACGAACTACAATCTTCTTTAGTTCTTCGGGGGTGTACAGCTCCAATCGGCTTATTACTCCAAATCGATCCCTCAGGGGTGAGGTTAGCATTCCTGCACGGGTGGTAGCGCCGATCAAAGTGAACTTTGGCAAATCCAGGCGAATGGATCGGGCACTGGGACCTTTCCCTATTATTATATCCAGAGCATAGTCTTCCATAGCCGGATACAATATTTCTTCCACACTGCGGTTCAACCTGTGGATTTCGTCAATAAAAAGAACATCCTGATCCCCCAGATTGGTTAGGATGGCAGCTAGATCTCCCGCCTTTTCTATGGCCGGCCCGGAGGTAATGCGGATGCCTACTCCCAATTCGTTGGCAATGATGCCGGCAAGGGTGGTTTTACCCAGCCCCGGAGGTCCGTACAATAGCACGTGATCCAAAGCCTCTCCTCTTTCCAGGGCAGCCTGGATAAAAATCAGCATCTGCTCCTTAACCTTTTCCTGCCCTATGTATTCTGCTATTCGTCTGGGCCTAAGGCTCAGTTCAGTATCCTGATCCTCCTCCATTTTTCTGGATGCAATTATGCGCTCCTCTTGTTCCTGCAAGTCCAACCCCTCCTATCTTCCCCGGTTGTCCAGATTTTTCAGCGCCAGCCGGATGAGTGTGGAAGCATCATTCTCCTCCAGCCCAGACAGGGCGTTTTCCGCCTCTGCAGCCCCATAACCCAATACCTGGAGTGCTTCCAAAGCTTCCATGCGTTCATTGGTCCAGCGATTGGACGAGGAAAGGGCTGTATCCGGAAGACTTATTTTATCTTTCTCGATTTTATCCTTAAGCTCCAGTATTATCCGTTCTGCAGTTTTCTTTCCGATGCCGGGAGCAGTGCAGAGTGCTTTACGATCCCCTGAGAGAATGGCAAGGGCAAGCCGGTTGACGGAAAGAGCAGATAACATACCCATTGCTGCTTTTGGACCGACGCCGGATACGGTAATCAGCTTTTCAAAGAACTCTTTCTCCTCAACTGATAAAAATCCATATAAATACTGGCAATCCTCCCGAAGATGCAAATATGTATAAAGTTTTACCTTACTCCCCCTGGAGGGCAGCCTTTGGAGTATTAAACCCGGTACAAAGATGCGATAGCCGATTCCGTTGGCTTCCACAATAACCTGCTGGCTGTCCACCTCTTTTAGTATTCCGGATATATATGCATACATTCATTTCTCTCCTATCTCAACGCCTGTCCAGTTTTCTGCCAAATTGAGCACTGTGCATATGACATATGGCTACAGCAAGTGCATCAGCTGCATCATCCGGCTTCGGAATTTCTTTTAAATTCAAAAGAAGCTTAACCATGCCCTGTACCTGCTGCTTGTCTGCCCTGCCGTATCCCACTACCGCCTGCTTTACCTGCAGCGGGGTATATTCATACAAATCAATGGCCTGTCTGGCACCGGCCAGCACAGCTGCACCGCGGGCATGTCCGATGGTTAAAGCCGTTTTTACGTTTTTATTAAAAAACAACTCCTCATAGACCATTGCATCAGGTGAATATTTCTGAATCAATCCTTCCACCGAGTCAAATATGCGCAGCAGACGTTGAGGGGTTTCCATATCGGAGGGTGTGGTTACAACGCCATAATCCAATGCCCTTACCTTATTGCCATTTGATTCAATTACACCATAGCCCATAATAGCCATGCCGGGATCGATTCCCAAAATGATCACCCAATCACCCTTATCATGTATGAAAGCCTCCGCAATTTCCGGTAAGCTTCAATATACATATTGTTCATTACCACTATTGTAATATTATGCTTTTTCGGGAATGATGTCAATGAGCAGTGGTAAAGTGCAAAATTATAAATGAAGTGTTGCATATTTATACAGTTAGATGTATAATTATTTTATAGTAAACGCAAAATGTTTCCCCGGCCTGTAATATCAATGGATTTCAGGTTTAACGGGATTGCTGATTAAAAAAGAAAGGTGAAAAGTATGTCTGAGAAACAAAAGGTAGTTCTTGCCTATTCCGGAGGATTGGATACTTCCATCATCATACCCTGGCTCAAGGAAAACTATGACTATGAAGTCATTGCCGTAGCCGGTGATGTAGGCCAGGGGGAAGAACTGGAACCCCTCAAGGAAAAGGCAATTAAAACCGGGGCCAGCAAAATATACATAGAAGACCTTCAGGAGGAATTTGTCAATGACTTTATCTTTCCCACCTTGAAGGCCGGTGCAATCTATGAAAGAAAGTATCTGCTGGGAACCTCTATTGCACGGCCGGTGATTGCAAAACGACTGGTGGAGATCGCAGAAAAAGAAGGTGCTGTGGCGATCTGCCATGGAGCCACCGGCAAGGGAAATGATCAGGTTAGATTCGAGCTGACCATCATGGCTTTAAACCCCAATCTGAAAATCATTGCTCCCTGGCGGATCTGGGACATCAAATCAAGAGATGATGAAATTGAATACGCCCAAGCCCGCAATATCGACATACCGGTTTCCAAAGAGCACAACTACAGTATGGATCGAAATTTATGGCATCTCAGCCATGAGGGCAGCGACCTGGAAGACCCATGGAATGAACCTGAGGAAAGCATGCTCATGATCTGCACTCCTCCTTCAAAGGCACCGGATGAGCCAGAATATGTGGAAATTGATTTTGTTAAAGGAATTCCTGTTAAGGTAAACGAAACCGCCTATGACGGTGTTTCCCTCATCAAGCTGTTGAATCAGATCGGCGCAAAGCATGGTGTAGGTATTGCTGATATGGTGGAGAACCGCCTGGTAGGCATGAAGTCCAGGGGGGTTTATGAAACGCCGGGTGGCACGGTTCTGTATGCAGCCCACCAGGAGCTGGAATCCATTACCCTGGATCGCGATACCCTGCAGTACAAGCAGCTTATTGCAGTCAAATTTGCTGAACTGGTATATGACGGAAAATGGTTTACACCGCTGCGTCAGTCATTGTCCTCCTTTGTTGATGAAACACAAAAAACCGTTACCGGCAAAGTACGGCTCAAGCTTTATAAGGGCAATGTCACTCCTGCAGGGGTCCAATCTCCCTATTCGCTTTACAGTGAAGAGTTTGCTACGTTCGGCGAGGATGAGGTGTACAATCAGAAGGATGCAGAAGGGTTTATAAATTTATTCGGCCTGCCTCTCAAAATGCGTGCTTTAATGGAACAAGAGAAAGAGGCAAAATCATGAAGCTGTGGGGCGGCCGGTTTGAAAAGGGAACAGCAGTCGAAGTGGATGATTTTCATTCCTCCATCCATTTCGACTGGCGGATGTACCGCCAGGATATTCAAGGCAGTATCGCCCATGCGCGCATGCTGGGACAGCAAGGTATTATTTCAAAAGAGGAAGCTGAATTAATTTGTACCACACTAAACCAATTGTTGGAGGAAATTGAATCCGGCTCTGTTCAATTCAGTACTGAAGCGGAAGACATCCATATGAACATTGAATCCCTGCTCATTGAACGAATCGGAGATGTGGGCAAAAAGCTTCATACCGGCAGAAGCAGAAATGATCAGGTAGCCCTGGATACCCGGATGTATACCATGGAAGAAACGGACAGGATTCTGCAATTGCTCTCCACCCTGCAGTATAGGCTGCTGGAAATTGCTCAGCGCAATACTGAGACCTGCATGCCAGGGTACACTCATTTGCAGAAAGCACAGCCCGTCACTCTGGCCCACCATCTCATGGCCTATTTCGAAATGTTCCGCAGGGATATGGAGCGGCTGGAAGACTGCAGAAAACGGGTCAATATAATGCCCCTTGGCTCCGGGGCACTGGCAGGCACCACCTATCCTCTGGACCGGCGTTGGGTTGCAAAGGAGCTGGGCTTTTCCGATATTACCCGAAACAGTCTGGACGGGGTAAGTGACAGGGATTTTGTTATCGAAACCCTGGGCTGCTGTTCCCTGATCATGATGCACCTCAGCCGATTCTGTGAAGAGTTGATATTATGGTCTACAGACGAATTCGGATTTGTTATAATGGACGATTCCTACAGCACCGGCAGCAGCATAATGCCGCAGAAGAAAAACCCCGATGTGGCAGAACTGATTCGGGGGAAAACCGGAAGAGTGTATGGCAATCTGATGTCACTGCTCACCGTCATGAAAGGCCTGCCCCTTGCCTATAACAAGGATATGCAGGAGGACAAGGAAGCCTTGTTTGACAGCCTGGATACGGTGAAAAAATGCATTCATGTATTTATTGGAATGCTGTCTGCCATAAAGTTCAATACAGATCAAATGCAGCGAAGTGTCTTGTCCGGCTTTGCCAACGCCACAGATGCAGCGGATTACCTGGTTAAAAAGGGGCTCCCCTTCCGAAGTGCTCATGAAATCATCGGCAGGATGGTGCTGCACTGCATTCAAAACAGCATTGGCCTGGTGGATTTGGAACTATCCCGGTTCAAGGAGTTCTCGCCCTTGTTTGAGGAAGATGTGTATGAGACCCTTACCTTGAAAGCCTGTGTAAATGAGAGAAAGCTGCCGGGAGGACCTGCGCCTGAAACTGTGAAACAGGCAATTGAAGAAGGAAGGGCTTGGTTAAAAAACAATTATTATCAGGCTGAAAATGAATAAAATAAGCGGCAGATATATTATCTGCCGCACTTTTTGCAATTACATAATTGTGTTAAATATGCTCTTGTTATTGCATTGGATATACTCTTCTTGTTGTATTGAATATAGTCTTCATATTGGGTTGAATATAATCTTTGCCTGCTGTTATTGAGCTACATTTTTAGTTACCTGATCTGTCCATCGCCCAGTACAACATACTTAATGGTGGTTAATTCCTTCAAGCCCATGGGTCCTCTTGCATGGAGCTTCTGTGTGCTGATTCCGATTTCCGCACCGAAGCCAAATTCAAAGCCATCGGTAAAACGAGTGGATGCATTTACATAAACTGCTGCAGCGTCCACCTCCTGAATGAATCTCTGTCCGTTAAAGTAATTGTTGGTGACAATAGCTTCAGAATGTCTGGTTCCATATTTTGAAATGTGGGAGATAGCTTCCTCCACTCCATCCACAACCCTGACAGCCATCACCATGTCCAAATACTCGGTACACCAATCCTCTTCCGTTGCGGGGATCAATCCATTAATTAATTCAACAGCCTCCGGGCATCCTCGCAGCTCCACTCCCCTTTCCTGCAATTGGGCTGTAATAACCGGTAAAAGCTCAGGAGCGACTTTTTTGTCTATCAACAGGGTTTCAGCTGCATTGCATACACCGGGGCGATTGGTTTTGGCATTTACAACAATTTTGACAGCCATTTCCGGATCGCATTCGCCGTCAACATAAACATGGCAGTTTCCTACCCCGGTTTCGATTACGGGAACCTTGGAATTCTCAACAACTGTTTTTATAAGACCTGCTCCTCCCCTGGGGATGAGCACATCAATGATACCGCATAACTGCATCAGTTCAATTACACTGCTTCGATCAGTATCACAGATAAGCTGAACAGCCCCCTTGGGGATGCCCGACTCATAGGCTGCTTCCGCCATAGCCCGGGCTATTGCCTGATTGGAATGAATAGCTTCGGAACCGCCCCTCAGAACCACCGCATTGGATGTTTTTATGCACAAACCTATGGCGTCAGCTGTTACATTGGGGCGGGACTCATAGATAATACCTATAACTCCCATAGGCACCCTGCGCTGTGCCAGCTGCAAGCCATTGGGACGGGTCCAGCCGGAAACGGTTTCGCCGATGGGATCGGGCAGTGCCTTGATCTGTCGAAGGCCTTCCGCCATGTCCCGTATCCGCTTTTCATTCAAAACAAGCCTGTCTACCAAGGCCCTGGACCTTCCGGCATCAATTGCCGCATTTACGTCCTTTTGGTTTTCCGCCATTATCCTGTCCATGCTGTTTTCCAATGCCTGTGCCATGGCTTCCAATGCCGAATCCTTTACTGCCGAAGACAGGGAAGCCAGCCTTACAGATGCATTTTTGGCTTCTATCCCCTTGTTGCGCACTTCACTCATACATAACCCCCCTCATTGCAGGGTACAAACAATGTTCCTACATCCTCCCCCGCCAATATTCTGTTAATATTACTAGGATTATCTCCGTTTGCTATCACCATCGGGATATCATGATCAAGGCAAATCTGGGCAGCTGCAATTTTTGTCCTCATGCCCCCTGTGCCCAAATCAGAGTGAGTGTTTCCAGAGGCATTTATAATCTCTTCGGTTACGCCATATACCACATGTATAAGCTCGGCATCCTTGTCTTCATTGGGATCTTTGGTATAGAGTCCATCAATATCTGACAGCAGAATCAACAAATCCGCCTTCACCAGCACTGAGACGATGGCGGAAAGGGTGTCATTGTCGCCGAATTGGATTTGCTCTATGGATATGGTATCATTTTCATTGACGATGGGTATGCTGTTGTACTGAAACAGGGTCTGAAAGGTATTTATCGCGTTCTGCTCCCTTTCTCCTCCGTCCAGGACGTCTTTTGTCAATAACACCTGTGAGGCTACCTGCCCGTATTCACCAAATAGCTTGGAATAGATATACATCAGGTTAACCTGGCCTATAGATGCCAGCGCCTGTTTTTCAGGAATGCTGTCCGGTCGTTGCAGCAGGCCCATTTTTGCCCGACCCACTCCGATAGCACCGGATGTTACAAGGACAATGTTTTTCCCCTGGTTTTTTAAATTGGAAAGAACCCTTACCAACCTCTCTGCAAACATCAGATTCATTTTCCCGTTGGGATAGGTTATGGTAGAGGTTCCTACTTTAACAACAATAGTTTCAGCAGATTGAATCCTGCCCCTGGTTTTTGTCAAACAAATCCTACCCCCTGCACATTTTCAACTATTTTATATTCTACTATTTTTTGCAATTATAAGCAATGGAAATTAATCTGATTCTTTAACGTAGTAAAGCGGGGAAGGAATACCTATTTATGAGGAATATTTTTATGAGGATGAATTAACTTCCCCAGTCTTCAATCAGTTGTTCTACCCCTTCAATGCTGTCCACAACAATACCCTCTGCTAACCTTTCCTGCATTTCAGGGCTTAATTGGTCATAGGGTATATTGGTGGCTTCTGCAACAAGCAACAACCCGGTATCCTTATCCGGGCGGAAAATAACCAGTAAACCTTCTTCCTGCTTTATAATATAATGGTCGGGGCAATAGCTGTCAATTTCAATCAGGAATACCACTTTTTCAGCTGAAAAGCGCTTTACTTTCCACTCGGGAAAGATTGCAGCCAGCTCTTCTTGCGTTTTACCGGTATACCGGCTTTCCATTGGATGCTCTTCAATCAGTACATGACCGCAGGAGTTATAAAAGCGCTCCAGCACCATCATGGAATCGGCCCCGGTCTTACTGGTTTCCACTGCCAGTGGATAATTATCATTTGGTTTCTTCCGGTTTGTATGCTGCAATTCGTCTGTCAGTTCCCCCTTTGGATCAACCGGATGAAATATACCATATATTTCCGGAACCCGTTTCAGGTATCCATAGGAAAACACGCCGGCAACCAACAGAAAAGCCAGGCTACAAACCACTATGAGTACCTTTATTAATTTTTGGAAAAACACCGTAATCCCTCCGAAAAACGTCTTGGATTATAGTGTTTCCATTTTTTCTCATATTATACATACATGCAGCCATCAATAACTACATAAAAACATAAATAATTGTATATTTCTATATGCGTGTACCCAGGATTTTTATAAAGCGTATCCTGCTCCAAAAATACTTATTCAGAGAATAATCCCTTCTGTCATAGGAATGAGTGTTAATTAAAATGTTATTTATATCAGGAGGATGACTGCATTTTACAATAATAAGCGAGTGGCTGAATCTTCCTGATTCCTGAAAGGCTAATTGAATGATATCGCCAATCTCAACATCGGAAACATCGGTTTCCTGTCCGATCGGCCCCGGTCCTCCTGTTTTTCTGGTGAGAAAACTGTACAGATAGGAAACACCGGTCCAGGCCGGTGCCTTGTCGTTGGCATTGTTATAATACCATCCCAGGTCCCTGGTATAATTCATTATACCGCCGCCCGCATACAGGCATTGGGATATGAAATTGGTGCAGTCACCTCCCAAATTGGAATAATCATAGTATGCTGGGTTCCGGCCCATAGCCCATGTATCAGCATATTCTACTGCTTTTTCCCTGTTGTAAGGCATGAGATAATCCATATTAAAAACCCTCCGCAGGCTTTTTATTATTATATGCGAAGGGTTTTAACCGGTAACCAATTCTATCCGGAATATTCTATCCGGAATACAACTTATTGAACAGCGCTAAATAAGTATTCCATATAAAATGCTTGCTATACTTCAAATTCCTCCGGAAATTCAGCATTGTGATAAACATTCTGTACATCATCATTGTCTTCCATCATGTTTATCAACTTCATAACAACTTCTGCCTGTTCCATATTCAATTGTACCGTATTTTGAGGAATCATTTCGATTTCCGCTGATGCAAATGTATAACCGGCTTTCTCCATGGCTTCCCGCACATTGGAAAATTCTGCAGGATCGGTATAGATTTCAAAAACTCCCGATTCATCGGATACATCTTCAGCACCTGCTTCGATAGCGGCCATCATGAGCTCATCCCCATCCAGGCCGTCCTTGTTATCAATGACGATAAGCCCTTTCCGGTCAAACATCCAGGAAACACAGCCCGATGCACCCAGGCTTCCTCCGTTTCGATCAAATAGATATCGCATTTCGCTGGCCGTCCGATTTCGGTTGTCTGTCAGCACTTCTACTATAACAGCCACTCCGTTAGGGGCGTAGCCTTCATAGGTCACATTTTCGTAATTGACGGAATCCCCTTCACCGGCTGCTTTCTTAATGCTTCGCATGATATTGTCATTGGGCATATTATTCGCTCTCGCCTTGGCAATTACATCTTTTAAACGGGAGTTAGTATTAGGATCGCTGCCTCCGCCTTCTTTGACAGCTACTGCGATCTCTCTTCCAATTTTGGTAAAAATCTTGCCCCTTTGCGCATCGGTTTTTGATTTCTTATGCTTAATATTGGCCCATTTTGAATGACCAGCCATAGATAAACCTCCCAAGTGAGAATTGACATTTCATATAATATCACATGTTGAATTACCTGTAAAGTTGGCCATTTCCATGTTATAATTACGCAGCTGATGTATGTATCATCACATCGTAATGTATCATTCCTCCACAGGTATCAGGTTAAGCATCTGATCCTCGTTATCCACATTGACATAGGAATGCGGTACATCTCCAACTATGATGGTTTCCGTAATGGGTACCCGGGTAGCCACATTTATTATATCACTTCCTAAGGGTACAACAATTCGCACCTGGGTTTCCAATTCCATATAAATTTTATGCCGGGTCTGGTTTATTCCGGCTTGTTGGAACTCATCACTGAAATTTGTGGATACTGAGCCTACCGGTATTATTTTCACCATTATATCCGGCCCCCTGCCCGATAATAGCTTGCTCTTGGTGATGGATCCCAATGGAATTCTGATACCTTCTGCCCCTAAGGTGCGAATTTCATCCTGAGCCAGGGTGGAAGTTTCGCGGGCCAAAGTGTTAATCAAAATTGTATTATACTGTATCATGGTAATTTTTCCGTCCTTGTCAGTCAATACATCAGTCAGGTCGGTGTACTTGATATTGCTTCCCAGTATTTTGCTGACTGCATTGTTCATGGCAAGTACAGCTATGTATTCCACCTTCGCCTCAGACATGGCAATAATAGTGGGCTTAATCCCTGTATCTATCAGGATGAACGATAATAGGGCAATAAGAAGCAGGATGAACAATATAAATGCAACTCTGACTCTTGCTTTCATTCGGAGCATGGTATACACCTCCCCTTCTATTTTATGACGGGCGATGTTAATTTGTGCATGAACAACCATAGGGAGCATGGCTCTATTTGTGCACTGTCATGGCTGCGTTCGCGTACCGGATAAACAGTTAGTGTAAAATTACTATGGGCAAAAAATCAAAAATAAAAGAAAGAGTATCTCCTCTGTGATATCATGTAATTTGCAAAGACCACAAGAATCACAGGAAGGAAGATACTCTTATGGAACTCATTAT
>DUOI01000069.1 GCA_012838915.1 Clostridiales bacterium | reverse complement strand
CTTCATCAGGTCTGCGTTTATGCAGCGTTTCAATAATAGTATTAATCGTATCGGTTTTAACTTTTTCACGGTCAAGTGTTTTAGCAGAATACATATTATCTTCAGCTTTTTTCAATATCTCAAATATATCATCATCTTTATTAACCTTGGTATAACAGCCCATCGATATGCTGCCCCTTATAGCCTGAACTTTCACTTTTGAAAACTCATTTTTAATCCTGGATACTATTCTCCCGGCTTCTTTATTCCCGGTTTTGGGTAAGAGGATTGTAAATTCATCTCCCCCTACCCGGGCAATTATATCATCAGCTCTGCATACCTTTTTTAATACTTCGGCCATCTTTTTCAGCAGCTCATCACCGGCATCATGGCCAAAAATATCATTCGTCAGCTTCAAACCATTCATGTCTCCTACAATGACTGAAACAGGCAGATTTCTTTCGGTATCCAGTCTCCTTAGTTCCTCTTCAAAAAACAAACGGTTATACAGCCCGGTCAGGTAATCATGAAAGCTTAAGTATTCGATTTTTCTTCTCTGCTCATTTTTGTCCGTCACATCCCTGAAAACAAGTACTACCCCGCTGGTACTGCCCTTATCATCTTTTATCGGAGCAGCACTGTCCTCCAGGTTATACCTGGTTCCGTCCCTTGAAGTCAGTACGGCATGATTGCCCAGTTCCTGAACAGTATTTGTGTTCAGCACTTCTTCTATGGGGTCATTTATTGTACATCCCTCATCTTCATGGGATAAAACGAACACCTCTTTGTAATGCCTTCCTACAGCTTCTTCGGTTGACCAGCCTGTCAACTTTTCAGCCGCCTTGTTCAGCATAGTAACTTTTCCATCCAAATCCACAACCAGGACACCGTCACCTATGGAAATTAGGGTCTGAAAAAACCTGCTCCGTTCTATCGCCAATTCATCAAGGGCCTCTCTTCGTTCCTTGGCATTCCATACTCCATTCATCAGGGCAATAATCTGATAGACATCATTATCATCATAATCATATTCCTTATTGGCAAAACCAACTACAGCAACAATTTTACCGTCAATGATAACAGGGACGGAGATAAACCTGGTTAGTCGGACATGACCTTCCGGATATCCCTTTTTCATGATGTCAGGCAATTCATAGTTGTTGACAACTATCGGCTTTCTTTGCCGGACAACTTCTCCCCATAAGCCTGTTTTCTCAAGCCGGTACTTCGTTTGTTTTTCAACAATGGTACATTCAGCCATCACATCTTTGGACCATGAATTTAATGTAAACTCCTGATTCTCTTCATTATACAGGTAGATATATCCGAATTTGCTTTCAGTCAATTCCAATGACCGATTTAATACATAATCAAGCTGCTCCCTGGTGGATTCAAAATTACGGCTCAGTATATCAACAAGAATCTGATTACGTTGCAATGTCTTTTCTATCATCCTCTTGTTATGATTGGCTTCAGTTACATCTTCAATGTAAGCCCCTACACCATATTTACCATTGATTAGTCTTACAGGGAACTTTGTCGCTTTATAAATCCTGCCTTCCCAACCGAATTCCTTTACCAGCACTGCCTCTCTTTCCAATACTTCCATATCGGTTTTTCGCTGCTGCTCAGCAAATTCTCTGTCTGATATATCAAGATCATCATGCCCGATAATCACGGATTCTTCTTTCCTAAAAAAGCGCTTAAGTGATTCGTTTAAGAAAATATATCTGAAGTTCTCATCCTTTAAATAAATCATATTACCGTAAGAGTCTATAAAAGCCTTGCGTAATTCATTGAAATTACTGATTTCGTGATTCCGGGCTTTTAGTTTTCTTGAATAATTAAATATCAGGAAGGTTGCTGAAAGTAGTAGAGCGACCATCCCGGCCAATGCATAAATAAGTATACTTTCTTGCTTTTCAAGCCGGATTCTTTCGGTAATATCGTTCACTGTTCCTAATATTAATTCTTTGTCCCCGCTGACATATGGGTAGGAATTTATTTCTACTGTCCTGATTTCCCCATTGGCCAGCCTATGGTCAATTATAAAACTATGTCTTTCCTGGTCGACTATTTCCTGCATTCTCTGTATTGTCTCTTCCGGCGTCAGAGTATTTAAATCCTGAAGGTTCATAGACTCCAATTGTTCTATTGAATACCCGTAAAAATCTGCAGCTGCTTTGTTTGCATGCAGGATATCACCAGTCTGTGAGTCGGAAATGATAAAAATGGATCCATGATTTTCAAGTGCATCAAAAATATTAAGATCATCCGGATGTTCCGTATGGGCATATGTGACTGATGAGGCAATAAACAGACAAATACTTGCAAGAATAACTATTGCTGCTTTCTTCATACTTTATCTTCTTTCCATCTACACATTTAGTAGATATTTTATTTATTTTATTTATAATTTATTTCATCCATTAACCTGATCGGATTAATTAAGCATTAAGCTTTCCTGTGTAACTGCAGGAAAAGTCAACTATATGTTGGAAAACCAAAAATGCGGCATTTTCAATATTAGATACCACACAAGCATTTTTATTAAACGCTTGACTAATTATTTTTTTAACGGAAATGATTTCCCTGTTCCGTGGAATTGTTAAAAAATATGTTCACATGAGCCGCTTTTGTAGCAGTTCATGTGAACATGTAATTTGCCATTAGCCATGTATAGAGTTAATTGATTGATAGAACACAAACTAATTGTTTTTTAGGATCAATGCTTTATTGTTGCAGGACAGCAGCCCATATCGTTTACGGTATACAAATCACGAGCAGCCTGTGGTGGCGCCGCATTCTTCACATACCTTGCAGGTGCCGTTCCTTCTCAGCCGTATGCTGCCGCAGCCGGCACAGGTTTCCCCATAAACCCGCTCCCCTTCTTCCTTATCCGATATATTGTCCGCCGGACTGCCAATGGCTGCTTCCGGCAGCGGACCTGCTTCAGAATCAAGGGAGGCGGCGGCAAGCATGTCTTTTGCAGACAGTACCACTTCATTCCCGTTGGGCTTCACCTGGCACCTGGAGAAGTCACCCAGTTCAATATCGATGATTTTGCTCACCAAATCAGAAATCGAAGTTGCATGCTTGATATAGGGGTGCCTGCTGACAAAGCCTGAGGGCTCGTATTGCTGTCCTCTCAGGGTACGGGAAATTTCCTGGGGAGGAATATTGTATTGCAGCATGTTGGATATGGCTTTGGAAAGAGAAGCCAGCAATCCCTTTACAACCGTTCCTTCCTTGTCGGTGGAGATAAACAGCTCGGCTATTTTACCGTTTGGATAGAAATTAACGGTGACATAGAGCTCGATATCTCCAATTTTGGCGCTGTGGGTAAATCCAACCCTGCGCCCCCTGGCCTTAACCCGTACCGGTATATTGCTGCGGCTTTTTTTCGCTATATCCAGCAGCTCCTGGTATGTCATATCCTCCAGCTTTTTCTCGGAACTGGAAGCAATCCCGGAGGTAAGAGGCTGGCTGGCCTTGGAGCCGTCCCGGTAAATTGCAATTGCCTTGGTGCCGGTGGTATAGGCCAACAGGTGGATCCTTTCAATGTCCTTCACGGTGGCTGAATTGGGCAGATTGACGGTTTTGGAGATTGAACCCGAAATCATGGGGGTTATGGCGGAAACCATCAGTACATGGCCTTCGGGAGAGATAAACCGCTTTCCGGTTCCACACTTGCTGGCTGTATCAAATATGGGATAATGCTCCGGTTTCAGATAAGGCGCACCTTCTATTTTCCCGTCAATGATATTTCCGTTGTCATCCCTGCGGAGGATATAGCTGACTATGGCATCAATTTGCTCTTCTTCGTAGCCCAGATTTTTCAGCGCTGTTTCGATAACCGGATTTACCATAACCATGGCACTGCCGCTGACCAGCTTCTTGTAAATAACGTGGGCATAGAAGGGCTCGATGGATGTGGCACCGCAGTCCATAGCAAAGGAAATGGTGCCGGTGGGGGCAACAACGGTTACCTGGGCATTTCGATACCCAAAATGACAACCGCTTTCGTAGGCATCATTCCAGACTTGCCTGAGGGTATCGCCCACGTAATCAAACCCCATATTTTTAAGCAGCTCATGGTTGACTTTAATGGGCTGATAACTCAGGCCTTCGTATTCATCCTCCATGGCGCCGGCAACCCGGCAGTGATTGCGGATTACCCGCAGCATATGCTCCGAGTTTATACTGTATTTTTCAAATGGACTGAGCTTCTGTGCCATCAGGGAGGATACATAATAGGAATAGCCCGTCATTATACCCTGAACAGCAGCTGCCAATGCTCTTGCCTCATCGGAATCATAGGGCAGCCCTGCCGCCATCAGGAGGGAGGACAGGTTGGCAGGCCCCAGACCGGTGGTGCGAAACAGGTGGGAACGAAGGGCAATCGGCCTGGTAGGGAATTGACCCCAATGTATGGAAGCCTCCAATACCATTTGAATTAAAGCGATGGCATGCAGATAGTCTTCCACCAGAAATTCTCCGGTTTCCGGATTATAAAAACGATACAGGTTGATGGAAGCCAGGTTGCATGCCGTATCGTTGAGGAAGGCATATTCGCTGCAGGGATTTGTGGCATTGATCTGGTTGTGCTTTGCCCAAACCTGACCGTCTTCCCCGGCAGGACAGGTGTGCCATTCATTGAATCTGCCATGGAATTGCAGTCCGGGATCAGCACAGTTGTGTGCCGATTGGTTGATGGCATCCCACAGCTCCTTCACCGAAAGCTCCTTATCCACTGCAGGATCCACCCTGCCCTTCAGGGTAATGACAGCATCCGGTTGCTTATCCAGATTCAGTACTTTGGCCATGGTTTCATCGGACAGACGGACGGAGTTGTTGCTGTTCTGCCCGGAAACCGTGTCATAGGCTTCGCCGTTGAAATCCGTATCGTAGCCCATTTTGCCTAAAGCCCGTACCTTGTCTTCCTCCTTGGCTTTCCAGGTTACAAACTCCATAATATCGGGATGATCGTCGTCCACGATGACCATTTTGGCTGCCCTGCGGGTGGTGCCGCCGGATTTGATGGCTCCTGCATTTTTATCAAAGCCCTTCAAAAAGCTCAACAAACCTGAGGAGTATCCGCCTCCTGAAAGCCGTTCACCTTCCGCCCGCAGGGTGGAAAAATTGGTACCGGTGCCGGAACCGCCTTTAAAAAGCTTGGTTTCCGTTATATATTGCTCGGAAATGGACTGTTCACCCATAAGCTTGTCCTCAATGGAAATAATAAAGCAGGCGGAAGCCTGGGTACGGGAGTATCTGTCTTTGCTTTCCACCACTTCTTTTTTGTCCAGGTCATAATAGAAATGGCCATCCGGTTCCCCGGCAATGCCATAGGCTAACTTCAGGCCCGTGTTGAACCATTGAGGGGAATTGGGAGCCCAGGCCTGAGATAAAAGCAGATAAACCAGCTCATCATACAGGATTTGCTTTTGCTGCTCATCATCCAGCATGCCTTCATCCAGCAGGGCACTGGTCCAGAATTCCACCATACGATGAGCAACTTCCCGCATGCTGCGCTCGCCGCCTGTTTCATTGGGTACACCGGCCTTCCTGAAATAGTGGGCTGCTATGATATCACAGGCATTCTGAGAATAATGAACGGGAAACTCCAATCCCTTCATATCACAAACAACTTTGTTATTGGCATGGTCCTTGATAAGCACATCTACGGTTTTCCATTCGAAAAGGTCATAGACTGTTTTATCTGGGTTGTTTTCCAATTCCTTGGTGAATCTTCTTACAATCAGATTACTTAATGTTTTCATTTTCTCCTCCGTCATCAGTCATTTTTAGTAATATGTTACCAACCGCTTTTAGTTATGTAGGGCAAAGTACAGCATCAAGGCCGCCTGTTACATGATTTGAAAAAATGAACAAGGCACACTATATAGTGTGCCTTGTTATTATACTACACAACTTGTAGTATTTCAATAGCATGGTTGTATATTTTAATCATTGTTTACCCGATTGCTTCTCCTTTAAAATATCCCTGATCTCAGTGAGAAGAAGTTGTTCTTTTGTTGGCTTGGCTTGTGCGGGCTTCTCTTCCTTTTTCTTAAATCGATTGAACAGCCTTATGGCTATAAATATGGAAAAGGAAATGATGAGAAAGTCAATGACATTCTGAAGAAACTGCCCGTAATTCAGAGTTAATTCCGGTGTTGCCTCATCCGCCGCTTTTCGGATAACCCATTTGGCTTCGGTCAGGTCGATGCCTCCGGTAAGCACTCCCAGCAGGGGCATTACAATATCATTTACCAGAGAAGTTACAATTTTGCCAAATGCACCGCCGATAATCACGCCTATTGCCAAATCAACTACATTGCCTTTCACGGCAAATTTCTTAAAATCCTCCCACATGGCTTGTACCCCCTTAAGTCAGCCAAGTATCCATATGCTGTATATGACTTATCGATTCTTAACAGCAAGCCCTTCAAGTGCATCGGCTACATCCTCGCACATATCGTAGATGCGCTCCATATTGTCGTAGATGTCCTTCCATTTTATTTTTTCCAAATCAGACTTGTGATTGCTGCTGAACAATGCCTTCATAGTGGATCTATGAAGAACATCGCCCTTTTCCTCCATTTGGTTTACCTCTATAATCAGACCGTTCAGCTTTTTGGAGCTGCGGAACTGCTCAAACTCCTTAACTGCATCGGCCAGGGCCTTAGTTATGTCCTTAGCCAGTTCCGACATGGCCAGTGCAGGGGGCTCCACTCTTTCAATGGAAAACATATCAAACAGGTTGGCTACATCTTCAATAGAATCAGTAATACTGTCAATTCCATTGCCTATTTCAATCAGGTCCTCCCGGTCGATTGGAGTTATGAAGGCAATGTTTAGCTCATGAATCAAATCATGGAGCAAGCTGTCGGCTTCATGCTCGGTATTGTGAATCTCATCCGCCTTCCTGGCTACATCAGTGTAGTTATGCATCATTTCATCCAGTTGAACTGCAGCCCGGTGAGAACACTCCGCCATTTTGTTCAGAATTTCAAAGTAATTGGTCTCCTTGCGTTTTCCGAATATCATATTTTCACCTCATTCAAATTTCTAGCATCTTTCCGATTGGTGCTTCCGGTTAAAATATTGCCATAAAAAGCCTGGCCATCAGGTATCCGATCAGGCCGCACCCGGGAAAGGTTAACACCCAGGCATATATCATTTCCAGAGCTATGCCCCAGTTGACTGAGGAAACCCTCCTTGAAGTACCCACCCCCATTATGGCAGTGGTTTTGGTATGGGTAGTGGATACCGGAAGCCCGGTAAGGGATGCCAGCAAAAGGCAGGCACCGGCGGCAGCATCGGAAGCAAAGCCTTGATATGTATGCATCTTAACCATATCCATACCTACTGTTTTTATTATACGCCATCCTCCCACAGCTGTGCCTACTCCCATAGTAAGAGAACACAACAGCATAACCCAAATCGGAATCTCAAATGTGCCTGCAGCCGTCTTTTCTGCCATACCATTCAAAAACAGCGCCAACATAAAAACACCCATGAACTTCTGACCGTCCTGAGCGCCATGAAGAAAGGCCATTCCCGCAGCGGCACCGGCTTGTCCCTTTCTGAAAAAGGATTCGGCCTTTCGTCTGTTAACCCATCGGAAGGCTTTCTCAATGAAACGGGCAATGCCAAAGCCGGAGCCAAAGCCCAATACAGAGGATACAATCAGCCCAATCAGGACCTTGGACCATTCCTTCATATTAATTGCGGATACACCGCCAAGTGCCAGGGCAGCCCCTGTAATACCGGCAATAAGGGCATGGCTTTCACTGGTGGGGATACCAAAGTACCATGCGGCTACCGCCCAAACTACTATGGCAAACATGGCTGCAGACAGTACGACGAGGGATTGATAGCTGCCGGAAGGCCCAAAATCCACCATGTTGCTGATGGTGTCCGCTACCTGGCTTGATACGAAAGTCATCAGCAATACACCAAGAAAATTAAAAATAACAGCTACGATGATAGCTGACCGGGGGCGCAGTACCCTGGTAGCTACTGCACTACCGATGGCATTTGGTGCATCAGTCCATCCGTTAACAAAAACCACACCTAAAACCAGTAAAATACTGAAGACAAACGCCAGATTCATTCAGTCACCTCATTCAATTGTCAATTTTACTTATTTATACCACCCTCTATTATACATGAAAAGATGTTTTAGCGCTATACACATTTTGACTTCTGTGTAATATGTTTAGTACTATATTGTTAAATAGGTAGTATAGCAATACCCTGTGAATCACCCGGGACGGGTATAATGCTGCCGGTTGGGTACTTTTTCAGCTGCATCAGAAGTGTAACAGAATGATATAAGACCATTATTTTTTAATATCCGCAAAAAAAATATCAATCTTTCATATACAGGTGCAGCCCTTTCTCCGAATTCAGCATCCATCAGGCGCCCGATTTCTTCAATGGTGCGGCTGCCGTCCATTACCTGCCATACATAGCTTCCCCGGTCATCCAATTGGATGCGCATGACCTTAGGAGTATTTTTGACCAACCGAACCAGCCTGTCCAATAACCCATCCCTGGGCAGAATGATTTCTGTAAACCCATTGTGCCGGGTTTCCCGTAACCTGCCCATGTTCTTAATGGGAACCAGGGTCAAACACTTATTATTCATTGAATTACTCTTACTCATCTTTTTCTCATCTTCTTCTCACGTCTCATTTTTATAGGGGGGTTTATAAGCTGATTGCCATAACAGTGTAAGGGTAAGCAAAATAAATACAATCAAGCCTCCCAGTTGTCCAATATTCAGACCAAGGTTGGTATTTACGCCCCACACGGCAAATACCGCCAGCAATATTCCGATCAGCCCTTCCCCTGCAATCAGCCCGGAAGAATAGAGAATACCGGAATCAATCTGGTATTCGATTGCTTTATCCTTATTTGATTTTTTATACTTAAGCTCAAGCCAACCCCGAACCAAACCTCCCGCCATAACAGCGACGCTCAGGTGCAGCGGCAGGTATAAGCCGATTGCTATAGGCAGCACCGGAAGCCCAAGCAGTTCAACAGCCAAACCGATGCCCGCTCCTGTAAGCACCAATGTCCAGGGCAGATTGCCGCCCATTACACCTTCCACCACAAGCCTCATTAATGTGGCCTGGGGAGCCGGCAGTTCACT
>DUOI01000068.1 GCA_012838915.1 Clostridiales bacterium | reverse complement strand
TCATTCTACCATGAAATCCCAATAATGGGACAGGGGTGCTCGGAAAATTAAGTTCCGCACTGCTCGGATTTATACTTGCCAAAAACAAATATTTTGAAAATATTTTATGCAAGGCCGTTTTCATTAACGTTATTGTAATCATATTTAATCAAATCATCCGATAGCCTCAGGCTTACCACAGAAGACAAGCTGACCTTGATACAGGCTGTCAACAAGCAGAACGCTCATCAAAAAGTTTCTTACTTTTTCGAGACATGACTCTGCAGCAGGCAGCTGCAGGCTGGATCAATCAACAAAAAGAATATCGCGTAGAAAATAAAAAACCTGGATGCAGAAAAAAAGGAACTGTAACAATAGTTCCTTCATTCTTCCAGATTCGATGTTTTTTGCCGTACAATCTTGAAATCTACTTTTAGTTTATAAAAATAGGTTCCAGTATAACATTGTCATATATTTTGTAATCCCTGTCTTTTATTCTCTTTATTATTATCTCCGCTGCAATTTCACCGATTTTTTCAGCAGGTTGAACCATAGAGGGAATTTTTACACTAAAAAGTCCGGTATTATCCAGTGCATCAAAGCAGACAACATATAAATCGTCCGGCACATTCAAGCCATGGTCTCTGGCTGCCTTGATGGCGCCATAAGCCAGGTGATTGTTTGCAGCCATCAAAGCATCCGGCCGTTTATCCAATTTAAGCATATCCTTCATAAGGCGATACCCGCTTTCCATGCGGAAATCACCTATACCTATGAAATCATTGTTTATTTCCAGATTATTGGCTTTCATGGCCTTTTCCCAGCCATTCAGTCTCCTGACGGCTGAAGTCTCATGCAAACTGCCAGTGAGGACAGCAATATCCTTGTAGCCCATATTGATTAAATGACAGGTTAGATCAAAGGAAGCCTTTGTATTGTCTATGGTGACAAAGTTGTAGTTCATATCCACCTTTGGAAGGTTGTCTACAAAAACAACAGGAATACTGTTATTTATAACCCTTTCAAAGTATAGTTTATCTTTGCATACCGTAGCAATAATAATTCCGTCCACCTGTTTTTGTATCAATAGGTTCATATATTCCTGTTCCATAGACTCATCATGGTCACTATTACAAAGTATTACCAAATAGTCATCCTTCTTTGATACCATTGCGGCGCCCTTGGTCAGCAGATTAAAAAAGTCATTTGATAAATCAGGAACAATGATTCCAATTGTCATACTGCTTCTGTTTCTAAGGCTCCTGGCAATTTCATTTGGCTGATAATTCAATTCCTTAACTGCTTGTAATACTCTTTTTCTTGTTTCATCACTCACCCTGTCTTTTCCATTAATAACACGGGAAACAGTCGATACGGAAATACCAAGATGTTTTGCTATGTCAGTCAGTCTTACAGTCATTTTTTATTTTTTCTCCTGCCTTTGTAATAACGTTATTACCTACAATTATATGAATATAATCGTATAATGTCAAATTAAGTTGATAAATGTGATATTTTATAGAATCCGTCTTTTGTAAACATGTTCAAGACCCGGATTTCAGTACTATTGGAAATCTTATGCTTGGTCTTTATTTGTTGTTGAGGGTTAATATTTTCTTTTTCATTTCCTCAGATTCAGAGGGGTTAAGAATACCTGTTTTTACATGATACTCAACTATTTCACCGGCCGGTAAAATTTCAAGATTTCCAAGCTCTTTTTCAGTTGTATATCCTCTATGACCTGCTGTGGCGGGCAATACCAACCCCATTGCATCCTCGTCTTTTGTTCTGGCAATCCAGCGTACACCGTATTTCAATTCAGAAGGTCGATGGGATACATAGCTTGCATATCCATCGGGATGCAATTGCATGCTGTGGGCATTCCCATTTTCATCTTCATTATACTTAATTATTAGTACAACCTCCGGGTCATATGGTAACCCAGGATCTACAACATGATGCAATTCGGGCTTTGTTTTTAAGTCATTCAAGTATTTAATCAATTTAGATGAATCAGAATCTGATTGCATATGAGCAGGAAGATCAGCATGTACCATAACCTTTTCGGGAGTATAATCCGCTGTATATAAAATTTCGCTGTGGTCTACAGGCTTAAAGTTTATATGCATCATATACATGAGATCCATATCCGTTTTCCTATTATTTTTTATTGACATGGATACATCAATTATAGAAGAGTTCTCATAAACCTTAATACTTGGTGTGGCAGTATAATTAATATTAAAGGCAATACAATGACGGTATTGTCCCCGCAGAGAAATATACTTCCCTTTTTCATCTTCCCCTATTTCCAGCCAGGCTCTTTCATATACAGCATTGGGCAGCTCTCCATGCAGAGGATGGGTATCTGTTTTCGATGGCACTCCCATTGCAGTAGCACCGCAATGCAGCAAAAATGCTCCATAGGATTGCAAATAACCAACATTGGGAACCGGGTCAGTAAACATGGATTTCATGGTCAGATTTCTTCCCAGGAAGCAACAATCCCAAATTTGCTGCCCTTGATAGGGTAATGCAATAATATGACCAAGCTCATTTTCTATTCTAAGTCCTTGTACTCCACTATCATAAAGAAACAAGGATGCCTTCAGTTTGCTGTGCTCAGCAAAAACCTTTTCCCGATGGAAAAAAAAGCTTCTGTCTAAATTAATGGCAACTGGTAACATTTTTAAATTTCACCCCCGCAATTCATGTAAGTACATCAGCTGTTTATATATTTGGCAGCTCTTATTTTGTAAATTGTTGATAAGTGATTTATACTTTTGTTTGGGCTGCGGGCCAGTCATATAAAATGACTAACCCACAGCGAATTAATCATTCTGAAACAAAGTATCCATCAGTCGTAGAGAAGCGGTTTTATATGATCTTCATCCATATTACTGGCATCATACCAATAGCATCCTGTATCAATAAATGAATCTACTTTTTCACCGTTTAACAATTTCACCGCTGCTTCAACGGTCTTGTAACCCATGCCCACCGGATCCTGAGTAATAGCACCAACAATTTCTCCGGAACGCACTCCTTCTTTCATGGCAGCAGAGGAGTCAAAGCCTACCAGCAATACCTCTTTGATCTTCCCGGCTTCTTTAAGCCCATTGTATGCACCAACACAAGCACCTTCGTTGGATGTGTAAATCAGATCAATATCCGGATGCGCCTGCAGCATACCCTTGGTAACCTCGGCAGATTTTAAGTGATCTCCATCGCCATATTGTATATCAACGATTTCTATGTCTGGATATTCTTTCTCTATCTTCTCTACGAATCCATCAACTCTTTGCACAGCATCTATAACGGTTTGCGAGTGACCTACAATACCTATTTTACCTTTCCCGTTCAGGATTCTTGCTGCATTTTCTGCAGCTAGAGCAGCTGCCTGCAGGTTATCGGTAGAGCAATGAGCTTCAGCTTCTTCACCGGTACCGGAATCAAATCCGACAATTCTGATTCCTTTTGCTTTGGCATCTTTTAGAATACCGGTTACTGATTCGACATCAATAGCAGCCAACGCTACTGCTGCCGGGTTATTGGCCAGAGCGGTCTTAAGCATATCTACCTGTTTGTCAACCATTGTTTCTTCTTCAGGGCCTTCAAAGGTGATTCTAACATTATAATCCTTTGCTGCTTCTTCTGCGCCTTGTCGTACAGCCTGCCAGAATTGGTGACCATATCCCAGAGCTATCATTGCTATATATGGCTTATCATCCTGGGTGTCTTTACTGGCTGGCTGACAGCCGATAGCAAGAGCCATAACCGATATGACCAAGGCAAATACCAATAGTCTCTTCTTCATCATGATTCCTCCTCAAAAATAATTTATATACTAAACCCTTATTATAGGGGATTAGTTATGTTTTGAATTCTTAAGCGTTCTTTCTCCTCATCTTGTCAAAGTACACAGCCAAAGCAAGAACGACTCCGACTATAGCTGATTGAAGTTCAGTGGACACGGACATGATCCGCAAACCATTGGTTAATGAGCTGATAATCAGAGCTCCGATTATGGTACCTACAATACTGCCCTCACCGCCATTTAGGGAATTTCCTCCTATTACTGCTGCAGCAATCGCCTCCAGTTCATAGCCGGCACCAAGCTGCGGCTGTGCCGAATTCAATCTGGAAGACATAATCAAACCGCCAAAACCGGCAAAAAGACCACATAGAGAATAAATTGCAATTTTCCAGTTATCGACCTTTACACCGGACAATCGGGTCGCTTCCTCGTTGGAACCGATTGCCAGCGCAAATCTGCCAATAAGTGTTTTGGAGAAAATTATATATGCAATAACAGCAATTACAATTAGAATAATAATTGCATTATAAAAACCCTGAATTCCCAGAAAGTTACCTGTAGCTATATTTTGATAACCCGGTGCAGAAGTAAAATATACCGGCTTGATACCTGATACCACCAAAGAAAGCCCTTTGGTTATCATTTGCATAGCCATAGTGGCGATAAATGGAGGGAGAAACATCTTTGTGACACCAAACCCATTCACTGCACCACAAAAAGCGCCTACCAAAAAACCAAACACAATGGTCAGCGGCAGGGAAAAGCCCCATTTTGTAAGCGCGATTCCGCTCATAACACTGGAAAAGGTCATAACGCAACCAACAGAAATATCGATTCCACCGGTGAAAATAACAAATGATACTCCAAGTGCCAGCAGGCCGTTTACGCAGGTGGCCAATAGTATAGTCATGATATTATCGTAGCTTAGATAATTAGGTTTCAAAATGAAAAAGAATAAAATCATCAATACAAAAATGCCCAGAATGATAGCAATATGGGATATATCTCTTCTCAATGACTTGTTCATTTTATTATTCATTTTGGGTGAAATACTTCCCTTTATCATGATGTCAGCCTCCCGTTACTGATATTTCTTTTGATTGCATATTGCATAATTTTATTTTGATCTATTTCTTCTCCCATTAATTCACCTGTAATTCTGCCTTCGCACATTACCAATACACGATTGCAGATTCTGATTATTTCAGGTAATTCTGAGGATATTACTATAATGGCCTTGCCTTGTTCTGCAAGATCGTTCAATAATTTATATATTTCACTCTTTGCTCCTACATCAATGCCCCTGGTAGGTTCATCAAATATGATAATATTGGAGTCTCTGCTCAGCCATTTTGCCAAAACCAACTTCTGCTGATTACCTCCTGATAGAAATTTTACTTTTTGCTTTAGCGAAGGTGTTTTGATATCTAATGCTTCCTTTTGTTTTTGGGAATTTTTTAATGATTTGGTGAAATTAATAAAAGACAAGGTAGAAAATTCCTTCATATTGGCCATTGAAATGTTTTCGTCGACATTCATTCCCAATGCAAGTCCAAATCGTCTCCTGTCTTCAGATAGGTATGCTATTCCCGCCTTTACTGCATCACTCGGATTCTTAATTTTGACCTTTTTACCATATATATAAACATCTCCGGATTCATAGTTTTCCCCTGCAAATATTGCTCTGGCAACTTCTGTTCTGCCAGCTCCTACCAGACCGGCAAAGCCAAGTATCTCACCCTGCCTGACATAAAAAGAGACATTCTGAACCATTCTGCCTGCATTCAGGTTCTCCACCTTTAGTGCCACGGGGGCATTTTCCTTAGTAAAAGGTTCCTGCTTTACAGCAAATATCTCTCTTCCCACCATCATTCTGATAACATCATCAATATCGGCTTCCTGTGTATTAACAGTATTTATATACCTGCCGTCTCTCATCACGGTAATTCTGTCAGAAATAATTTTTAATTCTTCCAGCCTATGGGAAATGTAAATAATAGATCTGCCTTCATCTCTTAAGGTTTTTACAACTCGAAACAGATCTTCAATTTCACTGTCTGTCAGGGACGCTGTTGGTTCATCCATAATAAGAATTTTAGAATCGTAAGAAAGTGCTTTTGCTATTTCAACCATCTGTTGTTTTGCTACAGTTAAATCTCCAACCCTAATGTTTGGATTGATATCCAGATTCAGCTTTGCAAATATTTCGCTGCTTTTTTCATTTTGTTCTCTGGAATCAAGGAAAATCCGCATCCTTTTTTTCTCTCTGCCTATAAAGATATTTTCTGCCACTGTCAGGTGATTCATAAGGTTTAATTCCTGGTGGATCATTACTATGCCCAATTTTTGCGCATCTCTGACTGTATCTATGTTTACTTTATTGTTATTTATCATAATTGAGCCAGAATCCATGGAATAAATACCGGTTAGAATTTTCATTAAGGTTGATTTGCCGGCTCCGTTCTCCCCAACCAAAGCATGTACTTCACCTGCATTAAGATCAAAGTATACATCATCCAATGCCTTCACCCCAGGAAAGCTCTTGTTAATACCTTTCATCTCAATTACTTTGTTACCCATATAAAAACCACCTCTTGTTTGATAGACCGGCGCGTCAGCTGAATTGGTCCTTTCCAAAACAATCCCGGTACGCTAGCCTTGATGCATTTGCCCTATTTTATTTTCTTTTTTAAATCTTCCAAGCACAGCTCTATCATTCTTTCTCCTATCTCCGGGGAAGAATCGACTGCATCCTGAATGAACCATTCATCACTATCCTTAACTCTGTCTAATTTTACTGTTTTTGGATATAGGGCGCTTAGTATGGAGCATTCCCACTTACCAGCATGATCATATCCGGTGGCCTTTTGAACTTCCTTGCTCATAACAGGCAAGACCGTAATCCAATCCCACGGATTATCACTGTCATCCAGTTTTTCATAAAATTCTTTATTTGTATTGCTGCCCCACCAGCCTATACCTCGTTTTTCTTCTAAGTATTGAAATGTCAGCTTTTTTGCAGCCTTCATGCAGCATAAAGTCATTGGCAGTAAATTTTCCTGCTCATATTGATGATGAATTAGCATGTAAATGTTTTGCCAACCTCCGTACAGGAAGGATTTTAGAATGTGATATACATATTGCTCAAATACATCGGCTTCTACATGTACCGTTCCTGTATCAGGTCCGCCGACTGCCCAGCTGGAAGGGCTGTACCAAATCGTTGGTGCAATTATCATATCTTTTTCTTCTTTTAATCTTTTTAGTACTCCATAAGCGATGAGACCATCGCATCCAAATGAACAATGGGGCCCATGATATTCTATTGTGCCTACCGGTATTACAAGCGGAGTTCGGTCTGTCTTTGCCTTTTCAATTTCTTTAGGAAATAAGTATTCCAATCTCATATTTGAACCTTCTTTCGAATTATGTGTATCTTCAGTTTGCTGTTGGGCTTCACTTTGTTTAATATCCTTTATCAGTCCTTCATTGTCCGCTGCGCCAGCTCAATGTCTGATATGGTATTCCTGATGCAGGATACCAAACGCTGTGTACGGGAGCAGGGGTTAATCCTGTAAATTTCATTAGCCTGTTCAATCAGTTGAGCCATACCCTCTCTATACTTCCTTCTGCCTTCTTTGTCGAAATGTACTGTCAAGTAACATGGAAACCCTGATCCGATG
>DUOI01000067.1 GCA_012838915.1 Clostridiales bacterium | reverse complement strand
TTTAAGATGATACGTGCTGAAAGCAATTAAATATTCTCTCGGAAAGTGCGGTATCAATTTTTCTTTCAGCGTCTGAGGATATACTCCTTTGTTTCATCATAAAAATTGTAGTTATGAAATTCCCTCTATATATAGAGTTTGATAATTTCGGAAAAGAAATGTTCACAGACAGATGGAATATAAAGCCAGGTTCAGGAAGATTTGCAACTGATTGGGAAAGGGTATTGCTCATTAAAAAGATTATAGACAGGGGCTATGTAAAGCAACTGCTTTTTTCCACAGATATTTGTTTAAAGTCGCTTTTACATAAATATGGCGGCTGGGGTTATGATCATGTATTAACCCATATTGTACCAATGTTGGATGAAGTAGGAGTGGCTTCCGCCGATATTGAGCAGATTCTTATAAAAAATCCGGCTCATTGGCTGGATTACGATGTTTGTTAGAAATCATTAATTGTGAAGTAGGTGAATTTCTCCAGTGAGTAATACTTTATTGAAAATGAAAGGTATAACTAAGCGGTTTCCCGGCGTGCTTGCTTTAAATAATGTTGATCTTACATTGCATGAAGGGGAAGTACTTGCAATAGTAGGTGAAAATGGTGCCGGGAAATCAACCCTATTAAAAATTCTTTCCGGTGCATATATTAAAGATGCCGGGGTAATCGAGTATCAGGGGAAAGAATTGTCTCAGTATACACCCCAACAAGCCATTGATATGGGAATATCCATTATATACCAGGAACTGGACAATTACCAGACACTTACAGTAACTGAGAACATTCTTGTGAACCAGCTTCCTCGAAAATTTAACGGCAAAGGTCCCATTGACTGGCCAGAGGCACATCGCAGAGCTGAACGCATTATCAAACAAATAACCGATGAAGTGGATGTAAAAGCATTAATGAGTACACTTTCCACATCTCAGCAGCAATTAGTTGAAATTGCCAAAGCCATGAGCCACAACATGAAGATACTGGTTATGGATGAACCTACATCTGCTTTAACACAAGTAGAAACAAAAAAGTTATTAGAGCTAGTACGAAAAATAGCCGCAAGAGGCATAGGGGTATTATATATCTCACACCGGTTGAATGAAATCTTCGAAGTCAGCGACCGAATACAGGTATTAAGAGACGGAGAAAGTATTACTGTGTTAAAAACATCTGAAACAAACCAAGATGAGATAATCAGAGCGATGGTTGGAAGAGAACTGGATAAGTTATATCCACACAAAAAAATGGATAGGGGAAAGCCGGTACTGGAGGTTGAAAACCTGTATGCAGGAAAGGTGAAGGATGCAAGCTTTTCTTTGCACCAGGGAGAGATAGTTGGTTTGTTTGGATTGATGGGCTCCGGACGTTCCGAATTGGCGAGAGCCCTGATTGGAGATTTACACGTAAAGGAAGGCACTATTACAGTATGTGGCAAAGAAGCATACCATCATTCACCTGCAGATGCAATAAAGAACGGTATTGCTTATGTTCCCGGGGAACGCAAGAATGAAGGATTAATGCTGATACATACGGTGTTGTTTAATATCAGCATATCAATTGTTGATCGCTTGTTTAAGAGACTAATTCTAAATAAAAGACAGGAATATACTATTGGAAGCAAGTGGGTAGATGCACTGAATATACGCACACCATCAGCTGATACCGTAATCCAAGAACTTTCAGGCGGTAATCAGCAAAAGGTTGTCATATCCAAAT
>DUOI01000066.1 GCA_012838915.1 Clostridiales bacterium | reverse complement strand
TCATATATGACGCCTCCAATATTTTAGTTTTGTGCCTTTCTTGTCTGAATCAGCACATCTCTATCTTATTGCGAGGTGTCTTGTTTTTCAAAGTTCATTTATTTTCTTTACAGGAATGCTCCCTAAACAATTAAAGAATTACTTTGTTGTTTTGTTTCCATGAGTGTTGAGCTGTCCGCTGGTTGAAATACCTTTATATCCTCAGGCAAATCTAAATTGCTACTAAAGAAGATATACTCCTGTGCTTTCTTGCTATTCTGAATAGAATACGTAACATCCAGATAACTAAAACGATAATTACTATACAAATCAGCAACCAATGGACATATGTCATATGTTACAATCCACTTTCGCTTACATCCTGAGATTCTTTCCGACAAAATTCTGTGATCCTCTTCAGTAAATGAATTCTGGTATAGCTGAGCACCTTTTCTTACATATGGAGGGTCAAAATTTATAAAAACTTTATGAAACCTTTTTAAATATTCTGGTTGCAATAAATATTTTGCATCCAAATTATATAAGATAATCTGTTTTTTGCATTCAGCAATATCCTTAATCTTCTTAATTAAATTAGTCTTGTTGAAACGAGCATTTAAACGATAATCCCCCTCTTGTTTGAAGCCACCAATCATTCCACCTTTAATTACACCCGATACGTTAGTTCTATTTAAAAAAAATGCAGAGAACCCTAATTCTAAAGATTTAGAAATATTGTTCTGCAGATATATTTCTCTTTGCCGCTGCCATTCTAATGGTGTAATATCTGCCTCCCAAATCAAATTGCATAAGTCTTCTGTATAATGTAAGACACTATACCAAAAAGCATATATTGCAGGATCATAATCGTTAATGACAATCCTTTTAACATCTCCATTAAGCAGCAATTTTATTGCCAGTCCAGCGCCACCAGCAAAAGGCTCAATGTATGTTTGACCCAATAAGTTGTTACATTCCAAAATCTTTCTAACATACGAATAAAATTTCGTTTTTCCACCAGGGTACCTTAATGGTGATAAAGTAGTTGGCATCAAGTCACCTCCTTAAAATAGCTTATTATTAATAATATAACTAATATGCATAATATTCGAGTTTTATATTATTTTATATCTCCCATTCCTTTGGATTAATTCCATGGAATTCTGCTACTTTCTTAAACATAACATGCAAATCCTTATAAAATTTACCTATTTGTTCATCATTCTCTTCATTGTTGACCCAATGCTTAAATAGTAACTCGAAAAAACGCTTATGATTTTTAAAAACTTTCTTGCTCATTTCTCTTTTGACTCCATGAGTTGATTTCCCGCTTGTTTCAAACTCTTTAAGTTTTTCTGATATACTATCAATATCTGGGCGAATATTGTCCCTGTAAAATACTTTCCCATAATTCAGGTTAATGATCACCTCATCTGTCCAGAAGCCATCATCATTGTCAAACAATTGCACCGAATAATCCATAATCAGCTTTTCTGGAGAATCTCCTCCAGGTAAGGCTATTACATATTTGCTATAGTCCTGTTTATTTTTTTGGTCGCCATCTAATATACAAATTGATTGCATTGTAGATTTTAACAAATATATATCATCAAATATGCTTTGAAGGTTACTTGCACCTATGTTCGCTTCAACAAGATGAAAAAATCGCCTGACTTTTGAGAATGTGCTTGCATATTTTTCTGCATAGTAATCCAAAAGAATATTCAAAAACACCCTTGCTTCTTCATCTTCTGTAAAAACCGGAATAACCTTGTTAATATAAATATCATCTCGAGTGATAGAATGTAGATACATCTTTATTTTATATATATCAGGAGTCTCCATCTTAATCACTGATGAAATATTATCAATTAGGTATATAACATTGTATTTCTTATTTAGTGCATACTCTAATAAAGAAAGGCTATGAGTGGTGAAAACAATCTGTATTTTATATGTATTAGAATATCTGTTAAACAATTCTAACAGTTTAAATTGGAGAGATGGATGCAAAGTAGCATCCAGTTCGTCAATTAATAGAATACTTTCCACAGTATTATTGCTCTGAATGCAATTATAATAATATTTAAGAGAAACAATAGCAGTAATGAGTATAAATAAATTATCTTCACCAGCAGAAATAGTGTTAGAATCTATTCCGTCTTGGTCACTAGAAAAATCAGCTCTAACTTTTATATCTCCCATTTTCTGAGGTTCCGTAGATGAAATTGATAACCCTGTAAATTGTTTATAGATATTCGCAATTTCTTCTTGATAAACTGTAGGTAACGCCTTCTTTATTCCCTCAATTGCATCATCATTTTGGAATTCACCAAATGGAAATAACCTTGATAATCCCAAATATATTACAGGACAATATGGTAAAGAATCATTTGTTCCTTTTTGATAAAAAGGCTTAACGGAATATCGGTTATTGACTTTAGAATTATGTCGCCTAAAAATCAAAGACGCATGATCAAAGTAATCTACGGTAAACAAAGGTCCCTTTTGACCTATTGCAGGGTCATTATATTGCTTATCGCCCCGTGTTAAGCTTTCAACCTTTGGATTTATTACATTGTTAACCTTCTTTATAATCTCAATACTATTTTTTTCATTAATCCAAGAACAATTTTTATTAATTGATTGAAATGAATTACTCACAATATGTAATAATGAAGTTTTACAGGTTCCGTTAGTCCCAGAAATAACATTAATCCCGCTAGAAAACTCAAAATCCAAATCTCTAATTTTACGATATTGAATAATAGATAATTTTTTGACCACTTTTGAATCTCCTTTACAGAAATTTAAGAAACAAACGGATATTCCCTAACATAAGCACATTCAAGTCTTCCTTTTATATCTAACTTAATATCCATTGACAATTGGTTGCTTGTCCTCATTATTTATATATAAAGTCCAATTCCTCAAAGCATCATAAATTCCTAATATAATTTTTAACACGCCTATTTTGCTTCTACTCTATACTTCTGTTGTCCAGAGGAACTTTTCTCAATGGCCTTTATATGACTGTTTGATGTATTTATATAATTCAGAAATAATGTACCAAGAAGCAGCCGTTCTCTACGAGAAATTCGATTCCATTCATAACCCTTAAATAGATCTCTAATGAGGAAAACTTCTCCTTGATTTAATCTCTGTGTCTCTTTAATTGCAATATCTAAGAACTTATTTGCATCTAACATTCATGGACCTCTATAATCATATTAATAATAACAACATTGTTGATATGATTATAGCATTTGTACTACATAACTACAACAAAACTGACAATTTTTTTCAAGATTATATATAAAAAGAGAACACCAGCTATAAACCGACATTCTCTCATTATTGTCCAGTCTCAAAGTTCACATGCAAGAACAAGCATTTTTGCATTCAGCATAATCCTAGCTCGTCTAAGGTTGTTTCAAATGCTCACTTTGTTGGATTAGTTCAGCGATATCGTGTATTATACTTACTTGTGTGATTACAGCACAAATTCTTAACTACAAAATATCAATATGTTCTCCTGCAAGTGCCTTATTCATACTCCTTACTGCACAAAACTTTCCGCACATGGAACAGGTATCTTCATTCTCAGGCTTCCTGTCAGAGCGGATTTTTTTCGCCGTTTCCGGATCTATCGCGCACGCCCACTGTGCTTCCCAGTCAAGCACTCTTCTCGCATCGGCCATCCTGTCGTCAATCTCTCTTGCTCCTCTTACACCCTTAGCAATGTCTGCCGCATGGGCAGCAATCTTCGAAGCAATGATGCCCTGCTTCACATCCTCTAAATTCGGCAGCGCCAAGTGCTCTGCAGGTGTCACATAGCATAAAAAGGCAGCGCCGGCTGAAGCGGCAACAGCGCCTCCGATTGCCGATGTGATATGGTCATAACCTGGTGCTATATCAGTTACCAGCGGCCCTAATACATAAAACGGTGCTCCATTGCAGATGGTCTGTTGAATTTTCATATTGGCAGCAATCTGGTCGATGGGCATATGCCCGGGTCCCTCCACCATTACCTGGACATCCTTTTCCCAGGCTCTTTTGGTAAGTTCACCCAGCCGTACAAGCTCCTCAATCTGACACACATCAGAAGCATCAGCAAGGCACCCCGGTCTGCAGGCATCTCCTAATGATATTGTCACATCATATTCGCGGCATATATCAAGAATCTCGTCGTAGTACTCATAAAAAGGATTCTCTTCACCCGTCATGCACATCCATGCGAATACCAGGGAGCCGCCCCTGGATACGATGTTCATTTTTCTTTTATGCTTCTTTATCTGTTCTATGGTTTTTCTTGTGATACCGCAGTGCAAGGTAACAAAATCAACCCCATCCTCGGCATGAAGCCTTACTACATCAATAAAATCTTTTGCTGTTAGGGTATCTAGATCTTTCTGGTAGTGAATGACAGCATCATATACCGGCACTGTTCCTATCATAGCCGGACATTCCGAGGTTAGCTTTCTGCGGAAAGGAATGGTATCCCCATGGGAGGACAGATCCATGATTGCATGAGCACCCATATGTACGGCTTCCATCACTTTTTTCATTTCCAACTCATAATCCTTGCAATCTCTTGACACCCCTAGGTTTACATTAATTTTCGTTTTCAGCATCGAGCCGATTCCCTGCGGATCGACGCATTTATGGTTTTTGTTTGCACATATTACTACTTTTCCGGCTGCAACTAGCGGAAACAGTTCCTGAGACGTCATCATCTCCTTTTCAGCTACTTTTTTCAGCTCCTCAGTAATAATACCTTTTCTTGCAGCTTCCATCTGTGTCGCATATTCCCTCATTGTAATTTCTCCTTTTTATTGATATCCCACATGTGGTTTAGCGGGCCGTTTCCCTTTCCCAAGTCAAGCATCGCCCTTAATGCGCCTGATACATATTCCTTTGCTAACTGGATTGATGTTTCCAGATCCATGCCTTTGGCAAGACCGGAAGCAATGGCACTGGATAAAGTACATCCGGTTCCATGAGTATTTTTATTGTCAATTCTCTCCCCGATGAACCACCTGTACTTACGATTCCGATACAATAAGTCATTGGCGTCGTTTATGTTATGCCCGCCCTTGCAAAGAACGGCACACCCGTATTCATTGCTGATGATCTCTGCCGCTTTAATCATATCAGTTTCATTTTCAATGGATACTCCTGATAAGACGGATGCTTCCGGAACATTAGGTGTCAATAGAACTGCCTGACGGAATAAACAGTTTTTCAGGGTTTCTATTGCATCATCCTGAAGAAGCTTTGAGCCGCTTGTGGAAATCATTACCGTATCCACAACGATGTTTTTTGCATTATAAAATATCAGCTTTTCTGATATAGTTTCAATCAGCTCAGCCGATGAAACCATGCCAATCTTGACTGCATCCGGATAGATATCGGTAAAAACACTGTCCAGCTGCTTGCCTAAAAATTCTGGAGTAACCTCCATAATACCTGTAACGCCGGTAGTATTCTGTGCAGTAAGCGCAGTAATCGCACTCATGGCATATACACCATTGGCGGTCATTGTCTTAATATCTGCCTGGATGCCGGCGCCTCCGCTGGAATCGCTTCCAGCGATTGTTAATGCTGTTTTCATATTTTTCTCCATTCCGCTGTATATCCAGCTTTCTTTAGCATTAATTTTATATAGCGGCAAAAGGTGGTGCCCCCAATCTGCCGCTGAAAACATCTCTTATAAAGATGATCTTTCTAAGAAAATATAAAAATTGTCCAACTTTTCTAAGTAGATGTCACTGATTACCTTAATCTCTTCCAGGCTTTCCATGCTGGAAGCATCATATACACCTACTGTTCTGAAACCAGCATTTTTTGCCGTCCTTATTGCATGCAGCACATCTTCAAAAACCCATGTATCCTTTAGAAGTGTTCCCATATATTCAGCTGCAGCAAGATAGATATCCGACTTTACTTTGCCGGCACCTATTTCAGTACAGGTAAATATCCTATCAAAATAATTCATGACATTAAGCCTCTTCAGAGCTCTTTCTACAACCTGTCTGTCACTGGATGTTGCCGCCACCATTTTAATGCCGGCCTGCTTCATGTCTTTTAAGAATTGTTCCACACCTTCCTTTAACTGGACCTGATAATAATAGAAATCTTCAATGGTGTAGTTAATTCCCATCAATATTGCATCTGCATCCATACCCAGACCGTACCTGTCCTTCAAAAATTCAGCTCCTTCTGTCATGCTCATGGAAAACATGATTTTACCAAGCCCCGCTTCTGCCTCTATACCCATCCGGCTCAAAAACATTTCCGCCGCATTATCCCAGATTGGCATGGAGTCAAGTATAGTCCCATCCAGGTCAAATATCGCTCCTTCAATCATGCCTTCACCATCTTTTTGGTTAATTCCTTTAATTGAGCTGTAGCCTTCACAATGTCGGGCTGCGCAAAAATTGCACTGATTACAGCTATTCCGCATATTCCGGAGCCTGACAATTCCATTATATTATCCTTGCTGATGCCTCCAATTGCCACAACAGGTATACTTACAGCTTTACAGATTTCTTTTAAGGTTTCATAGTTTACATAATCTGCATCCGCCTTGGAACCGGTATGAAATACTGCCCCGACTCCCAGATAATCTGCTCCTCTTTTTTCTGCCAATACCGCCTGTTCCACCGTCTGCGCCGATACTCCAAGAATTTTATCCCTGCCTATCAGTTCATGCACATTGCCGGCCTCCATATCCTTTTGCCCTACATGGACACCATCGGCATCCGCCTCTATGGCTATATCTACGTTATCATTGACAACAAACGGGACACGGTACTTTTTGCACAATTCCTTTATCTCTTTTGCTTCCTCGAGGAATTTTCCAGCCTCCAGTTCTTTTTCTCTAAGCTGGACAAAGGTTGCACCACCTGTTAGTGCCTTTTCCACCTGACTGTATAGAGTTTCATTTCCAAGCCAGAACCTGTCGGTGACAGCATATAAAAGTAAATCTTCTTTATCTAACTTCATACTTTGCTCCTTTTTCCAGCGTTTCTCCATCCATGTTATAAATGGCGTCAATAATTCTGTTCCGGTATGTGGAATTTCCATCAGAAGGCTGCATATTGCTCCATCCTATTTCTCCCGCAAGCCCCATGGCACACACAGCGGCGGCAGCTGCCTCCAGTTCATTATCCGGATTGGCAATAAGAAAAGCTGTCATAATTGCGGAAAGCTGGCAGCCAGTGCCCGTGATTTTTGACATTTCCGTTCTGCCATTTCTGATGACATAGCATTTGTCCCCATTGCTAACAAGGTCAATTGCTCCGGTTACTGCAATAATGCATCCTGTCTTTTTCGCAAACGTTTTTACGAACGCAACTGCATTGTCAAGTGAAGCTTCGGTTACGGCATCAGCTACATCAGCGTCAACACCCTTGGTGCTTCCGTTTCCCAGTGCTAAAGTCTTAATCTCAGAAATATTTCCACGAATTGTACTAAATTTAATTTCTTTCATCAGGTTGACTGCCGTATCTGTACGAAGCTTGCTTGCGCCTACCCCAACCGGATCAAGTAAAACCTTATGCCCAAGTTTGTTTGCTTTCTTTCCGGCAAGGAACATAGAGGAGATTGTATTTTTGTTAAGCGTTCCGATATTAATGTTCAGACCTCCGCAAATGGACGTGATTTCTTCCACATCCTCCAGATCATCTGACATAATCGGACTGGCTCCGCAAGCAAGAAGCACATTTGCAACATCGTTCACGGTTACATAGTTTGTAATATTGTGAACAAGAGGCACTTTACTACGAACATTTTCAATACATTTTTTCAACATGGTATCTCCTTTCGCAAATACAAACTGATGGTCTGTCAACAATACAAAAAAACTGCATATACACCAACCAAGTATATATGCAGTAATTTCTGCTAATTATATCCCTACGTTGGCATTACCCAAATCAGGTTACGGGTCTAAGCACACAGCTTACTCTCAGCCTGCTTTTAGCAAGCTCCCCTTTGTATTTACCTCTAATTATACTATAGCATAACAAAAATTCAATCATTGTTTGACAAAATAGCATATTAATTAGTAAGCAGGGATTTCACAAAAAAGCAGAAACTTTTATATACCATTTTAAAGGATTCCATATTTTAAATGTCGGTAAGAAGATTTGATAATGTCCGGGGAAAAATAAAAAAGCTTTTGCATGTCTGCGGCAGAGCGCATCCATGCATAGGTGGCAAGTCTTCGGTACACTTCGGTTTGGAATACCATAAAAAACGAGGTATCCTTTTGGACACCTCGTTTTTTATGGAGC
>DUOI01000065.1 GCA_012838915.1 Clostridiales bacterium | reverse complement strand
GGTTCAAGTCCGTCCTCCAGCTCCATGAAAAATCCGCTAGTCATAACGATTAGCGGATTTTTATCATTTTCGGATAAATATTTCTAAATGAAATTAATAATTTTTGTATAATATAACTATGTTAATTATTTATCAAAAGTGTTAAAATATTAACATAGAATGATAAAAAATTAACTATCATTCGACCGTGATTATGGGAGGTGTATATTATGTTCGAAACATTGACACTGACAGCAGTAATTGCAGGGGTATATTTTTTGTTAAAAGCCATATGGGATTATGAGCTCAGAATTGAGAATAAAATAATATAAAATCCTTTTGACCAATATTTAATATTGTTTATCATATAAGGCAGCCTTTTTACAGGGCTGTTCTTTTATTTTGAACACAACCACAAGGGGAAAGGTTCTTGTTATCACAAAAATAAAAAATATTACTATCCTTTTTAATAGTGCTGTATGGCTTATGAACTGAAACTCTATAATATCAGGAAATCAATTTTTTAAATATTTATTGACAGGATTGTTATTACTGTATATACTGTATATATACAGAAGAAAGGGAGTGGGAATTCTGGATATTATAATAAGCAATTCCAGCAATCAGCCTATATATGTCCAGATATATTCTCAGATAAAAAGTCTGATCATTTCAGGAAAGCTGAGGGAGGGTGAAGCATTGCCTTCAATAAGAGTGCTTGCCAAGGATTTGCGTATAAGTGTGATTACAACAAAAAGAGCTTATGATGAGCTTGAAAGAGAAGGATTTATCTATACTGTAGCAGGCAAAGGCTGTTTTGTTGCCGAAAAGAACGTTGAATTGATAAGGGAAGAAAATCTGAAAAAAATCGAGGAGTATATGATGAAAATAGCGGAGCTTGCGGCATTATGCAATATCAGCAACGAAGAACTGGTCAAAATGTTTGAGATTTTAATGAGGGAAGAAGGTTAAAGTATGAGTGCATTAGTCATTAAAAACCTGTCAAAATCATATAAAGGCTTTAAGCTTGACAATATAAGCCTTACCTTGCCAAAGGGCTGTATTTTGGGATTGATAGGGGAAAACGGTGCAGGGAAAAGCACCACAATAAAGCTTATTCTTAATACAATCAGGCGTGACAGCGGCAGCATAGATGTACTGGGAGAAGATAATAAGAAAAATTTCGAAGAGAAAAAAGAGGACATAGGTGTAGTTCTTGACGAGGCCTATTTCCCTGAAACCTTCACAGTAAAGCATGTTAATATAGTAATGAAAAATACCTATAAGAATTGGGATCAGGAGCTTTTTTACAGGTATATAGAAAAACTATCCCTGCCGCATGACAAAGCTTTTAAGGAATTCTCACGTGGTATGAAAATGAAGCTGGCTATTGCCGCAGCATTATCCCATAAAGCAAAGCTATTGCTGCTGGACGAGGCAACAAGCGGACTTGATCCTATTGCAAGAGACGAGATACTGAACATAATCAATGAATTTACAAGAGATGAAAACAATTCGGTTCTGATTTCCTCTCACATCTTAAGCGATCTTGAAAAGATCTGTGATTACATTGCTTTTCTGCATAAGGGAAAGCTTGTATTCTGTGAGGAAAAGGATATATTGCTAGAGAAGTACGGTATCTTAAAATGCAGCAAGTCTGATTTTGCAGCCGTATCTCCAGAAGCAGTAAAAGGTACAAGAGAAAACAGTTATTGCATTGAAGCGCTCGTTGAAAGGGCGAAGGTTCCTTTCGGGTTTGCAGTTGACAGAGCAAGTATTGAAGATATTATAGTATTTCTTGCCAGGGAGGGAGCAAAAAGATGAAGGGATTATTGATAAAAGAGTGGTTTGTTATTTGGAAACAAGGAAGGTTAATGATTCTGTTAGCCCTGGTATACAGTATTTACGCTGTTTTGGGAAACGGATACTTCTTTGCAGGCTTTTCAGTCGTGTTTCTTTCTATGCTGCCATTGACGGTAATCGGCCTTGACGAAAGAAGCAAATGGGATCATTATGCCGTTACAATGCCATATTCAAGAAAAAATATTGTTCTGAGCAAATATATAGTAACTGTATCAGGCGCAATTGTTGCTACGCTGCTCTTTATTTTATCAACTATTATTAAATGGTCCATAGATAAGTTTCCGGCAGATTTTTCAATCTTGATGAAACAGGCTGTATTATTGCTGGCCCTGGGATTGTTTTATTCTACGATAAATATGCCTATAGCGTTTAAATTCGGTGTGGATAAGGGAAGGCTCTGGTTTATTCTGATTACTGTAATAATCGTAGCAGGTCTGGGTTCTGCTATATCGTTTTTCGAAACCAGCTTGATGCAAATCCGATCTACTATTGAAAACATGCCTGCTTTCATATTACCTGTTGTTTCCTTCGGGCTGTTGGCTATTTCAGCAATTATTTCAATAAGAGTATACGAAAACAAGGAGTTTTAAAGAGAACATAAAAAACGGTTCCTCTGTACAATTTAAAAATCTATCATCAACAGCCTTTGTGGGCTGTTTTTTTATGATAAAATTTAGATGATAAGATGGAAATTAATTATAAATATGAAAGGGGTATAATATGAAAAATGTGATTAAATGGGGCATATTGGGGCCCGGTGCTATAGCTCATAGATTTGTTGAGGGTTTGTTAACCATAGAAGAAGCAAAGATAGCTGCAGTAGGCTCCAGAGACAGAAAACGTGCCGAATCCTTTTCAAAACAATATGGGATAGAAAAGAGCTATGGGAGTTATGTCGAACTTGCTTCCGACCCCGATATAGACATAATATATGTAGCTACACCTCATCCTTTTCACAAGGAGTGTGCGAAGCTCTGCCTCGATGCGGGAAAAGCGGTGTTGTGCGAAAAGCCGTTTACGTTAAATGCAAGGGATACACTAGAGCTGGCGGAACTGGCAAGACTAAGGAATCTGTTTCTCATGGAAGCCATGTGGACCCGTTTTTTTCCTGCTGTTGAAAGGACACGTAAATGGCTGAAAGAGGGAGCAATCGGTGAAGTGCAATTGTTTAAAGCGGATTTTGGCTTTGGAGGGGAACATGATCCGAAGAGCCGTATACTTAACCCGGAGCTGGGCGGGGGAGCTCTGCTTGATTTGGGGATCTATCCTGTCTCCTTTGCTTCGATGGTTTTCGGAACACAGCCCAAAAACATAAAAAGTCTTGCAGATATAGGACCTACCGGTGTTGATGAAAAGTGTACCATGCTTTTCGGATATGAAGGTGGTAAAATGGCAAGCTTAAGTGCATCATTCAAGACAGATCTGATTAATGATGCCTGGATTTTTGGAACTAAAGGCAACATTCATATTCCGGATTTCTTTAAGGCCGGTAAAGCAATACTGACTCTTGCAAACGGAGAAAAGGAAGTATTTGATAGCCCGTATGAATCCACAGGATATCAGTTTGAGGCTATTGAGGCCATTGATTGTATAAAGCAGGGCAGAATTGAAAGCAATATAATGCCACTTGATGAATCGATTGCTATAATGGAAACCATGGACAGTCTGAGGACTCAATGGCAGCTTCGTTATCCGGGTGAGCAGTTGCTCTGAAAAATACTTAAGGATATGTCTCAATAGTTAGATCTGCGACATGCTGTTCAAAGATGAAATGCCTCCTCAGGAGATTCTATCTTTGTTATAATCATAATCAGATACACTAAGTGATAATTTTAATACAGGGAGGAATTGAAATGGAATTCAGGATCGATCACATCAATATCAATGTTACTGATCTGGAGAAATCACTGGCCTTTTACAGCGAAGCATTAGGGCTTAGGGAGATCCGTCGTCATGAAGCTTCGGACGGCAGCTTCATACTTGTATATATCGGCAACGACAAGTCTCCAATTAGCATTGAGCTGACATGGCTTAGAGACAAGGAAGGCAGTTACGAACTGGGAGATAATGAAACTCATATAGCCTTCAAAGTGGACAATTATGAAGAAGCATATGAGAATCATAAGAAAATGGGATGCATATGCTTTGAGAATAAAGCAATGGGGATTTATTTTATAGAGGATCCGGACGGATACTGGCTGGAAGTCGTACCTGGGAAGAAATAGGGATTGCATTTATATAACTGATATAAGCGATTCGATACCTTATTAATAAAAAAGTTTTGGGATATGCTATATATCTTGAAACTTTTATTTTTTTCATGTATAATTATTACTAGGTAATAATATTAAATGCTAAAATCTACTAATAAATGGGGCGGGATCTATGAATAAAGGGTTTGAAATCTATAATGAAAACGGCAGAAGAATTGTTAAAGGGCATGGACATTATGAAGCATCTTATGTTTCCGACTGCAGGGAATTGGTAAAAACAAGCGCAAAAAAGTATGGACTGAAAACAGCCTTTAAATATAAAAAAGACGGGAAGCTTGTAGAGAAAACATATATCGATTTTGACAAGGATATTGATGCTCTGGGAACATCGCTTTACAGCCTTGGACTTAAAGGGAGCTATATTTCGATAATTTCGGAAAACCGTTATGACTGGGGAGTTGCATATTATTCCATTATCAACGGAACCGGCGTCGGTGTACCTCTCGATAAGTATTTACCGGCTAACGAAGTAGAGAACCTGGTATCGAGAGGCAGGGTTGAAGCAATCTTCTACAGCCAGACTTATCATGAAATGATGCTGGAATTCTCAAAGAAAGAATCAACACTGAAATTCTATATCTGCATGGATGATATTGATTTGCCCGACGATCCGAGATTCTTTTTAATGAGTTCATTGATCGGGAAAGGAACCGAGCTTATAGAACAGGGCGATAATAGCTTCATTGACGCGGATATTAACCGTGAAGAAATGTCGATCCTGCTTTTTACATCAGGAACCACCATGGCTTCAAAAGGTGTCATGCTTTCACATAAAAATATAGCCAGCAATGTATCATCGGTTTCTGCATTGATGGAGGTTTATCCTACCGATGTGCACCTTTCACTGCTTCCGCTCCACCACACGTTTGAAAATACTATCGGGCTTATGTTTATGCTGCTGATGGGGGTTACGATCTCATATTCGGAGGGTATAAAGCATCTGGCCCAGAATATCCGGGAATTCAATGTTTCGATTCTCGTTGGGGTCCCGGCTATTTTTGAAGCTATTTACGGCAGAGTAATGGATGGTATTGAAAAGCAGGGGAAAACCGGTTTGATCAATACGATGAGAAAGATTTCAAGCTTTTTGCTCAAGCTGGGAATTGATATCAGAAGAAAGATATTCCATCCCGTTCTGGATAAACTGGGTCCGGATTTAAGACTGATGGTATCAGGTGCTGCGCCTATAAGCGCCGAAATTCTCACCGGATTCCAAAGCTTCGGTATTACATTCCTTCAGGGTTACGGCTTAACTGAGACTTCTCCGGTTATCAGTGCCACCACATACTTCCACAATGTTCATGGTACTATAGGAATTCCAATAAAAGATGTTGAAGTAACAATCGATAACCCTGATGAGAACGGCATCGGTGAGATCCTTGCAAGAGGTGATAACATCATGCTGGGTTACTTCGAAAACCCGGAAGAAACAAGTCAGGTCATGGAGGATGACGGTTGGTTCAGAACAGGTGATTTAGGTGTTATTGATGAGAGAGGTTACCTGAAAATAACCGGAAGAGCGAAATCCATGATTGTCTTTACAAACGGAAAGAAAGCCTTCCC
>DUOI01000064.1 GCA_012838915.1 Clostridiales bacterium | reverse complement strand
GTCCCGGGCAGCGGCTTCAGGCCTTGAGGATATTTATGAGTACCTGAAGCATACGGAGTACTGGGAAGGGGTTAACGAGCTGGAGCAATCCCTTTCATTATTTGAACGATGGTGCGATGACAGGCTGATACAAAGAATTCAACCCCAGAAATACAATCCCTTTTCAATTGGGCCTCTTGCAGCTTACCTGCTTGCCAGGGACAATGAGATAAGAACGGTACGCATTATTCTTCTTGGCAAGCTTAATCAGCTTTCCAATCAATCCATCAGAGAAAGGTTAAGGATAATGTATGTATAAGATAGCAGTATTGGGTGACAAAGACAGCATATATGGTTTTGCGGCACTTGGACTGGATATCTGTCCTGTTTCATTATCCGATGATACATCCGAGGCTGTAAAAAAGTTAAGAGAGCTTGCTGAAGGTAACTACGCTGTAATCTATATAATTGAGTCATTGGCTGAAAAAATAAAAAATGAAATTAACCGCTACCGCTCCACAAAGCTGCCGGCAATTATCCCCATCCCGGGGGCATCCGGAAATACCGGACTGGGTATGAGGATGGTAAAGAAATCGGTGGAACAGGCGGTAGGCTCAGATATTCTGTTTCGAGACTGATTCGTGAGTGGTATTGAGACACTAATTTTGCTGTAATATTGATAAAGAGGTTGATAAAAAAATGAGTAAAGGTACCATTAAAAAGGTTGCCGGGCCGCTTGTCATAGCCGAGGGCATGCGTAATGCAAATATGTTTGATGTTGTCCGCGTTAGTGACCAGCGACTGATAGGCGAAATTATTGAGATTCATGGAGACGAAGCTTCCATTCAGGTGTATGAGGAGACATCCGGCCTGGGGCCCGGTGAGCCGGTTGAATCCATGGGTTTCCCCATGAGTGTGGAACTGGGGCCGGGTCTTTTGGGAAGCATTTATGACGGCATCCAGCGCCCTTTGGATATCATTAAGGAACAAACCGGGAACAACTTAAAAAGGGGAATTGAGGTACCTTCCCTCAACAGGGAGAAAAAATGGCACTTTGTTCCCGCTGTACTGCCTGGAGATGAAGTGGAAGCCGGAGATGTAATCGGTACAGTCCAGGAAACTCGAATAATTGTACATAGAATCATGGTTCCCTATGGGTTAAAAGGAACTGTTCAATCCATAAGGGAAGGTGAATATACCGTTGAGGATATGGTAGCAACCATCAGGGACAGCAGCGGAACAGACAAGCAAATTGGGCTTATGCAAACCTGGCCTGTTCGTGCAGGGCGTCCATATATGGAGAAAAAAGCACCGTTTATGCCCCTGATTACCGGCCAGCGTGTAATCGATGCTTTGTTCCCCCTCGCCAAGGGCGGTGTTGCAGCTGTTCCCGGCCCCTTTGGTTCAGGAAAAACAGTTGTCCAGCATCAGTTGGCCAAGTGGGCTGAAGCGGATATCGTAGTATATATCGGGTGCGGGGAACGGGGCAATGAAATGACCGACGTTCTCAATGAATTTCCGGAATTGAAGGATCCTAAGACCGGAGAATCCCTGATGCAGCGTACTGTATTGATAGCCAATACATCGGATATGCCGGTTGCAGCCAGGGAGGCGTCAATTTACACCGGAATTACCATCGCCGAATATTTCCGTGACATGGGATATTCAGTAGCGCTAATGGCGGATTCCACTTCCAGATGGGCGGAGGCTCTGCGTGAGATGTCCGGCCGCCTGGAAGAGATGCCGGGTGAAGAAGGCTACCCTGCCTATCTTGCCAGCCGCCTTGCCCAGTTCTATGAGCGGGCAGGTTATGTAGTTGCTTTAGGCAAAGAGGGAAGGGAAGGTGCTTTGTCGGTAATCGGTGCAGTATCTCCGCCCGGCGGCGATTTGTCCGAGCCGGTTACCCAGGCCACCCTTCGTATTGTAAAGGTGTTCTGGAGCCTGGATGCTGATCTGGCCTATAGCCGTCATTTTCCGGCAGTAAACTGGCTGACCAGCTATTCTCTGTATACTGATACCACCGCCCAATGGTTTAACAGCAATGTAGGCGACGATTGGACTGAGCTTCGGGCACGCCTTATGCGCCTGCTGCAGGATGAGGCTGAATTGGAGGAAATCGTCAAGCTGGTTGGTATGGATGCTGTTTCGGCTTCTGACAGGTTGAAGCTTGAAGCAGCCCGCTCCATTCGGGAAGATTTTCTGCATCAGGATGCCTTTCATGAAATCGACACATATACTCCGCTGGAGAAGCAGTATTTGTTAATCAGGCTGGTACTGCATTATTATGATGAAGCAGCGGCAGCCCTGGACAAAGGAGCAGATATTGAGAAGCTGGTTACCCTGCCCGTCCGTGAGCGAATAGGCCGCTACAAATATGTTTCTGCAGATAGGATTGAAGAGGAATATAAGCAAATATTAGGTGAAGTTTCGGATCAAATACAGGAATTGCTGCAAAAGGAGGACTACTAATGCCAAAGGAATACAGAACGATACAAGAAGTCGCCGGTCCTCTGATGCTGGTAAGAGGCGTACAGGGAGTAACCTTTGATGAATTAGGCGAAATCGAATTGGCCAATGGGGAAACAAGGCGCTGCAGGGTGCTGGAAATCGACGGCGGCAATGCATTGGTTCAATTATTTGAAAGCTCCACCGGCATTAATCTCTCCAACAGCAAGGTTCGATTTCTGGGCCGCAGCATGGAGCTTGGCGTATCGGAAGATATGCTAAGCAGGGTATCTGACGGTTTGGGAAGGCCGATTGACAACGGACCGGAAATCCTGCCGGATGTCAGGCTGGATATTAACGGACTGCCAATGAACCCCACAGCCCGCAACTATCCTCAGGAGTTTATCCAAACAGGCATATCCGCTATTGACGGCCTGAACACATTGGTTCGGGGACAAAAACTGCCCATCTTCTCAGCGTCAGGACTGCCCCATGCCCAGCTGGCAGCGCAGATTGCCCGTCAGGCACAGGTAAGGGGAACCAAAGAGCCCTTTGCAGTGGTATTTGCTGCTATTGGAATAACCTTTGAGGAAGCAAACTTCTTTATTGAAAGCTTCCGGGAAACGGGAGCAATCGACCGGGCTGTCATGTTTATGAATCTGGCAAATGATCCTGCCATTGAGCGGATTGCTACCCCGCGGATGGCTTTGACTGCAGCGGAATACCTGGCCTTTACCAAAGGAATGCATGTACTGGTTATTCTAACAGATATAACCAATTATGCAGATGCCCTGCGTGAGGTTTCCGCAGCTCGTAAGGAAGTGCCGGGCAGAAGGGGCTATCCCGGGTATATGTATACCGACTTGGCTTCCATTTATGAGCGGGCAGGCAGACAAAAGGGGCTGCCGGGCTCCATTACCCTGATTCCCATTCTGACTATGCCGGAGGATGATAAAACCCACCCCATACCTGATTTGACAGGCTACATAACAGAAGGGCAGATTATTCTCAGCCGTGAACTGTACCGTAAGGGTGTTATACCGCCCATAGATGTCCTTCCTTCTTTATCCCGTCTCAAGGATAAGGGAATAGGGGAGGGGAAAACCCGGGAAGACCACGCCAATACCATGAACCAGTTGTTTGCAGCCTATGCCCGCGGAAAGGAAGCAAAGGAATTGATGGTTATTCTCGGTGAAGCCGCCTTAACCAACATAGACAAACTCTATGCCAAGTTTGCAGATGAATTTGAGCAGCGATATGTATCTCAAGGATACGATGTTAACCGTTCCATTGAGGAGACCTTGGACCTTGGCTGGGATCTCCTTCGAATTCTGCCCCGCAGTGAGCTGAAACGTATCCGGGATGAATATCTGGATAAATACTATGATGTAAGGGAGGCATAGTCGTGGCCGGGAAGCATGTAAACCCCACACGGATGGAGCTGACCAACCTGAAGCGTAAGCTGGTAACTGCTATACGGGGGCACAAGCTCCTGAAGGATAAACGTGATGAGTTAATGAGGCAGTTTCTGGAAATGGTTCAGAAAAACAGACGGTTGCGGGAACGGGTGGAAGAGGGGATTGCATCTGCCAATAAAAATTTTGTATTGGCCAGGGCTGTTATGCAGGATGAGACTTTGAAAACCGCTTTTTTGGCTCCTAAGCAGGAGGTTTACCTGGATGTAAGCGAAAAAAACGTAATGAGCGTGGAGATTCCCCGGTTTACCTATAAAACCCGTACTTCAGACCCAAACGATATTTATTCCTACGGGTATGCCTTTACCTCCGGGGATTTGGACAGTGCTGTGAAATCCCTGGCAGATATATTGCCCGATATGCTGCGCCTGGCGGAAGTTGAGAAGGCATGCCAGATGTTGGCTGCAGAAATAGAAAAGACCCGCCGCCGGGTAAATGCATTAGAGCATGTAATGATTCCCGAAATGAAGGAAAACATCAAATATATCACAATGAAGCTGGATGAGAATGAGCGCAGTACCCAGGTACGTCTGATGAAGGTAAAGGATATGATGCTGGAACAGGCACATGAGTACAGCAAACGCTATGCGGAAGGATAGAAGAAAAAACAGTAGATAGTTTAAATCTCAGGAATATAAAATATGCTGATAGAATCACTAAGTAAAAAAGCTTGCCATGGGCAAGCTTTTTCCGATTGTTCCTTTGAGAAGAACATATTGTAATTCTTTCATATCATTTATACATGATTATATCTTACTTCACTAAAATCAATATGATTAAGGGCTAACATAGTTAAGGGGATTGACCGTTTTTCCGTTTTTTCGAACCTCGAAATGGAGATGAGGGCCGGTAGATCTGCCGGTGCTGCCGATTCGAAGTACAGTATCTCCTTTTTTGACACTTTGACCTACGGAAACCGGAATAGATTCACCATGTGCATATAGAGTGGTAATTCCTCCTCCGTGGTCAATTATGACACAATTCCCATATGATCCGTAATATTGGGCCAGAATTACAACTCCGTCGGCAGCTGCTACCGCAGGCTTGTTGCGAATATTGCGCCCATGGCCGGAAATATCTATACCATTATGCATTTTATCACGTTTGAGTATAGGGTGAAACCGCATCCCATAACCGGAGGAAATATGAGTGAAGCCCGGTACCGGCCACATCATACCGCTGCTGTTGCCGCTTCCGCCCCGACTGGAACCCTTATTGGCTTCCTGTGCTTTTTTGGTAAGCTCTCGAATCTTTTTCTCAAGGGCCTTG
>DUOI01000147.1 GCA_012838915.1 Clostridiales bacterium | reverse complement strand
CTGTTATACATAGCTTTTTATCTATTTTTCTTACATTTTCAATAAAATCATTAGAAGTCAGATAACACCAAAGTATTGGATAATCTTTCTCATCGTAGGGTGATATTACGACTACATTATCGTCAAACAATTCTCCGTTATAAGGCGTAAATCTCAATTTACCTGTCTTTGCAATCGCTATGCCTCGTTTATTGAATACTCTTTGCCCATGATATCTGAAACCGATTTCCTCCTCAGGCTGAAATTTTTCTCCCCAGAGTATTATTTCTTCTCTACCGCTCCAACAAACATCATGTTGTGGACTATTAAGCCATGGCTTCGTATAGCTATGTAGCTTACATACTTCCCAAAAAAATCTAATATAATGTGGCCTATCACCAGAAACTGAGCCTTTTCCAAAGTCAGCATATTTAAAAATAAATTCTCTTTTCTTATTAATATTTGTATCAAATATAATTCTACTAGTTGGATTGCTTTTTTGAGCTTCTTGTTTTACACAAATCACATTGTCTACAGTCAAACCACTTGCCTTTTCAAATGGGGTGTTATATTGGTCTAATTCAATCCCACAGTGAATGTAATTATCATCAGGAGTATTATTATGCATTACCATCAATGCAACATTTACATGCTCACCACTAATTGCTTCAAATGCATTCGGTCCTAGTCTTGCGATTAATCCAAACTCAATATTTTCTAGCAGTTTGCCCCTAAATTTTTCAAAATATTTCGAGAACAGCCACGCCTGTTGAGTTACAACAGCAAAAGTGCCCTTCTTCTTTAAGAGTTTAATTATTCTTTCAATAAAAACATTAGCTAAATCATATTTTGAGTCAGAATAATATTTTTCACAAAATGTTTTCAATCTTTCTGACTGATTTCCACCTTTTAAATATGGTACATTCGTGACAACAATATCATACCTTTGGCTTAATAAATATATAGCTCTTTCTATCCCTTGAGCCGCTATAATTATTTCCGCCTTATCATAGATATTAAATTCATACTTTTTATCAATCAATTGTTTTATTCGATGCCAATCTTCCTCAAACATCGTACCTTCTGGTAAAATACTTTCAGGGTCTAACAAACTTCCAAGCAATGGTGCATCTTTAAAATAATTATATAAACTTTCTAAACTATATTTTAATTTAGAGTCATTGCCTGCTAAGCTTAACCACTCATCTTTTTTTATATTAAAGGATTGACCACACCAAGCTATATTTAACTTAGGGATTTTCCTAAATCCTTTAGTATTGGGGTATTTCCATGCATTCAAAGCAACAGAAAAAGCTGCTATTTCTACACATCTTTGATCAATCTCAAGTCCGTAAATGTTATCCTTCAAGACAACATCACAGGCTTCTTCTGCTGTGAGACCTTCTTCATCCGCTCTCAGTTTAACAAGCATTTTAAATGCTGATACCAAAAAGTGACCAGATCCGCAACATGGGTCAAGAACTTTTAATTCAGACAAACTATTATAGTTTTCTATATGAACTCCACTTGCAACCACCCATTCACCTGACGAATTTCTTACAAATCTAGTATACTTTAATGGCATTTCATCCGTTGAAATAATTTTTCTTAATTCATCTTCATTTTTTATATTAACATTTTTAAGTTCCTTAACCTTTTTTGATGCCCATAAAGCACCGATTGAGTTATCTAAAAGAAAATCAACCATATAGGAGTCAGTAAAAAGTTGCGTTACAGCTGGTAATTCCTTTGCACCAATCTTTGATTCAGACTTGTTAATCAGTTCTTTCTTCTTATTTTGCCAAAATTGATAAGCCCATCCTAAACTATCGAATGCTTTAAATACATCACCT
>DUOI01000063.1 GCA_012838915.1 Clostridiales bacterium | reverse complement strand
GTATGGGTACCGTTTCAGGATCACCGTATACCGTTGCAGAGGAACTGAAAACAAAATTTCTGATATGGTATTCTTTCATTGTTTCCAGTAAAGTAAGGGTGGATATGAGATTGTTGCTATAATATTCCAGAGGCTTGGAAACTGACTCACCCACCGCCTTATATGCCGCAAAATGAATAACCGCTTCTATATTTTCCCTTTCAAAAATTTCCCGTAAAGCAAAACGATCGCAAACATCCACATGGTAAAACCTTACATTCTTTCCTGTGATTTTCTCCACTCTGCGGATGGCTTCCATCTTACTGTTGTACAGATTATCTGCCACCACTGCCTCGTATCCTGAATTCAACAATTGGACACAAGTATGACTGCCTATATATCCTGCGCCGCCTGCCACAAGAATTGCCATATTAAAACATTCCCTTCAAATCTGTTCCCTATTCCTGCGTTATTTTCTATTTTATAATGACAATCTACGGAATACAAGTATTACCTTGATACAGTTTTTCGAGTTATTCATAAATTCGCCGGAAAAACCCCTGGAACGACAAAATCAGACTTTGACAGATTTAGAGTAAAAATAGTATAATTTATTAAATCTGCTGTCCTCTTTGGAATTATATTGGATTTCTATATTCCCATGTTTCGCTTTTTCCGTTAACATAAATATATATGCAGTCAGGGCTATAACCAAGGAAGCTATATTCTTATACAATGAGATGAAACCGGAAAGGAGAATTTTCTATGGCTAAAACTCGCTATTCAGATATAACACCTGAAATTCTTGAGCTCAGTGAACTTTGCTTTAAAAACGGTCCTTTGGAACCGGCCCTTTTTGAAAAATATGATGTAAAACGAGGTTTACGAGACTTAAAGGGAAAAGGTGTATTGACCGGATTGACGGAAATCAGCGAAATCGTATCCAGTACCGTCAATGAAGCAGGGCAAACCGTTCCCTGCCGTGGCAAACTGTATTACCGGGGATATGATATCGAGGATATTGTAAAAGGCTCTATTGAAAAGGGATATTCCTGCTATGAAGAGGTTGTATACCTCCTGCTGTTCGGTGAACTTCCCACAGCGGAAGAACTTGAAAATTTTAAAAGCATGTTGGCCTGTTACCGTACTCTGCCCACCAGCTTCGTTCGGGACATCATTATGAAGGCACCCAGCAGGGATATGATGAATACGCTTGCCCGCAGCGTGTTAACCCTTTACTCCTACGATGAAAATGCAGATGATATTTCCATCCCCAATGTTTTAAGGCAGTCGCTTCAATTAATTGCTCTGTTTCCAATGCTGTCCGTTTACGGGTATCAGGCTTTCCGTCATTACCACGACGGCCAGAGCTTGTTTATCCATACACCCAGGGCTGATTTGTCTACAGCAGAAAACATTCTTCATCTGCTTCGCCCGGACAGTAAATACACTGAGCTGGAAGCGCGCATACTGGACATTGCGCTGGTATTGCATGCCGAGCATGGAGGAGGCAATAATTCCACCTTTACAACCCATGTGGTAACATCCTCTGCAACCGATACCTACTCCTCCGTGGCAGCTTCACTTGGCTCTTTAAAAGGCCCCAGGCACGGCGGTGCAAACATAAAGGTTGTAAAAATGTTTGAAGATATGAAAAATAAGATTTCCGACTGGAGCAATGAAGGTGAAATATCCGACTACCTCACTGCATTATTGGACAGGAAAGCCTTTGATAAATCAGGTTTGATATACGGTATGGGCCATGCTGTATATTCCCTTTCCGATCCCAGGGCAGATATATTGAAGAGCTTCCTGGAAGACTTGAGCAAAGAAAAGGGGTTGACAGAAGAATTTGCCCTGTATAACCGGGTAGAAAGACTGGCAGCTGAACTCATCACCAAAAAAAGAAAGATTTATAAAGGGGTCAGCGCCAATATCGACTTTTACAGCGGCCTGGTATACAGCATGCTGGGGCTGCCCCTGGAATTGTATACCCCCATCTTTGCCATATCCCGTATCTCAGGTTGGAGTGCTCACCGACTGGAGGAACTGATAAATTCCGGTAAAATCATCCGTCCGTCTTACAAGAGTGTTCAGCCCATAAGAGAATACATCCCTATAGAAAAACGCAGCGCCGGAAAATAATCTATGAGGCATCAGATGTGAAATACGAGAAAGAGCTGTGATAGAAGATCACAGCTCTTTTTGATCATTAAGTAAGTATTTCCGGTGCTTTGCAGCATACGGCTGTTTATGATTAATCCATCACCACAACCGCTCCTTGATATTTATCAGCTATAAACTCTCTTACCTTGTCGCTTTTTAATGCGTCAACCAAAGCCAACAGCTTTTTATTGTTTTCGTCCCCTTCTCTTACAGCAACAACGTTAGCATAAGTTTCTGCTGCCAGTGAATCCTGCTCTTCCTTAGCCAATGCATCGGTGGCTGCATTCAAACCTGCCTGCAGGGCATAATTGCCGTTAATAACTGCCATCTCCACATCGGACAGGGATCTTGCCAGTTGAGCAGCTTCAATTTCCACAATAACCAAGTTTTTAGGGTTTTCAATAATATCCATTACAGTCGCTTCCAAACCCGCATCGGGATCTATCTTGATCAGGCCGATTGTTTCAAGAAGCAATAAGGCTCTTGCTTCATTTGTGGTATCATTGGGTACTGCAATTTGTGCACCGTCCTGCAATTCTTCCAGTGAAGCTGCTTTGCCCGGATAAAGGCCCAGGGGCTCATAGTGAATGGCGGCAATGGAAACCAATTTCCCATTATTTTCTTTATTGTAACTATCCAAATACGGCTGGTGCTGGAAATAATTGGCTTCCAAATCTCCGCTGTCCAGTGCCGGATTGAGTTGTGCATATTCGGTAAACTCTTTAATTTCCAGTTCATAACCTTCTTCGGCTAATACATCTTTTACAATTTTAAGTATTTCTCCATGAGGAGTAGGTGTGGCTCCTATCACAATTTTCTTCTCATCAGCAGATTTAGAGCAACCTGCCAATAAAGAAAAGGATAATATTGCTATCAAAGCATAAGCTAATATTTTCTTCATAATTTCTAACCCCCAACTTTTGAAATTTTTATAATTACAATACATGTATTAAAAAAGTAAGATTACATGGTAAGTTATTTCCGTTTATCACCAATTCTTGCCAGCTTCATACCCGCCTCCTGCAATACCTGCACGATGACAACAAGCAGAACAACCGTAACCAACATGATATCTGTCTGGTAACGATGGTATCCATAGCGTATAGCTATGTCTCCTAAACCGCCGCCGGCGACAAAACCGGCCATGGCGGAATAACTTAAGATAGTAGTAACCGCTATGGCACCGCCAACGATTAAAGAAGGGCGGGCTTCAGGCAGCAATACCTTGGTGATGATCTGCATAGATGAGGCCCCCATGGACTGGGCAGCCTCTATCACCCCCTTACTGACTTCCTTCAGGGAAGACTCCACCAATCTTGCTATAAAGGGAGCGGCTGCTATCACTAATGGTACGATGGTTGCATTGGAACCAATCGTTGTCCCTACTATAGCACGGGTTATAGGTAATACCATAACCAGTAATATCAAAAAGGGAATGGAACGAAGCAGGTTGATTATCAGGCCTAGAATCCAATTGAATTTCTCACGGGGGTAAATCCCATCCTTATCGGTTATAACCATGGCTATGCCCAGCGGAAGGCCGAACAGATAAGCAAATGCAGTAGAAACCAGGGTCATATAAAGGGATTCAAGCAACCCACGCCCCAGCATAATCCATACATCCGGATCAAACATAGCCATCTACCTCCTCTACTGTCAGGTTCTTTGCCCTCAGATACTCCATCATTCTATTGGCAATAAGCTCATTATCGGGCAATTGAATAACTATCTGTCCAAAGGCTTTCCCATCAATATTCTTGGTATCAGCAAACAGGATATTGACAGGCTGACGGAAATCCAGAACCATTCCGGCTATAATGGGCTCAAAGGAAGAGTTTCCGTCAAATACGATACGGCAACAGCGCTCACCCGGCAACATCTCCATAGAATGGTCATCAGGAAATACCAGGCGCTTGCCTGCCTTTGTTTTCGGCCTTGTAAATATCTGCTCTACACTGCCGACCTCAGCAATACGGCTGCTATCAATAATAGCCACCCTGTTGCAGATTTCCTCTATAACTCTCATTTCATGAGTAATAATTACAATTGTAATTCCTAAACGCCTGTTAATATCTTTAAGCAGCATTAACACGTCTTTTGTTGTTGCAGGATCCAATGCACTGGTGGCTTCATC
>DUOI01000007.1 GCA_012838915.1 Clostridiales bacterium | reverse complement strand
TAAGAGTTGAGAAAATAAAGGAGCACCCTTCCCATGTCATATCGAAAAATAATTAATGAATATCTTCTGATAGTGCTGGGCTGTCTGCTTACCGCCCTTTCCTTCAACTTCTTTTTCATTCCCAATCAGATTGCACCGGGGGGCTTAAGCGGTATAGCCACTGTTCTGTATCATATCTTCGGGTTCCCGGTAGGTGTCACCACTCTAGTACTGAACATCCCCCTGTTTATTGCAGGAATCCGCCAGCTGGGAGGGCATTTCGGCATTCGAACTCTTCTGGGCACCATATTGATTTCGGTTTTCATTGACCTTATCAAGGTGCCTGCCCTTACCAATGACAGCCTCCTGGCTTCCATCTACGGCGGTTTTTTGGTAGGAGTGGGCCTTGGAATTGTTTTTCGCATGAATGCTTCCACGGGAGGCACCGATTTATTTGCGAAAATCATTCATAAATATTTCCCGTCAATTTCCATTGCCTGGGTGCTTTTTGCCGTGGATTTCCTGGTGGTTCTGGCAGCATCCCTGCTCCTGGGCCCCAGCAGCGGGCTTTATGCAATTGTGTCACTTGCCTTGAGTGCCAGGGCAATTGACCTGGTGCAGGAAGGCCTGAACACCGCCAAAGCGTTTTTTATCATATCGGATCATGCAGAAGCAATTTCAGAGCGGATTATCAGGGAAATGGAACGGGGAGCCACCATGCTGGAGGGCAGAGGTGCTTATACCGGGGTTAATAAAAATGTAATTCTATGCGTGGTAAGGCGTACACAAATTACTCAATTGAAGGGCATGATCAACGAAATCGACCCTGCAGCCTTTGTGCTGGTGGCCGATGTCAGAGAGGTTATGGGAGAGGGGTTCTGATTCCTGTAAGAAATTAATACATAATCATTGCATGGGCGTCAAAGCCCAGGTCAATAGTCAGGGAAACATTTGGCTTCAGATAGATGGTGATGGAAGTAGTGGCTTCTTCGCTTGCAGTGGCCGGAGTATGAGTAAGGGTGAAATTGATATCGGCTTTGATCAGCAGGCTGATCAGAGCATTGAGCTGTTTGATTTTAAGCCGTCTGCAGTTGGCTATACTGCGCAGCAAGTCTATTGACAGTATATCAGAAAGCTCCTTCAAAACAATTCCCCCGGTGTACTCTTTCTGCTTTTTTGCTCTCATTAATAAATGAGGCAAAGCCGGTAATACATAATATGTAGGGTACCGGCAGCCGGTGAATTACTTCCTGCCGGGCCTGTACTTCTCTACCAGCTCCCTTACCCACAGCCGGTGAGGGCCTTCCACAACGGTAAAGGGCTCATGTTTTTCTCCCTCCACCTGGGGGAAAAGCAGAATTTTGGGGCCCTTTCTTGTCTGATCTTCCCACACATGGACATGAAACAATGCATACTCCACATACCCTTCCCTGTATACTATCAGGGTGATCTCGCCCCAGGGCTTGGGGGAGATCTCCGCAAAGTGAACATCTTCCTGGATGGGTATCCTTATAGCAGCTGTCATTCCATCCCGGGCGGTTATAAATTGCTGGCCGGTTTCGGGAATTACCACCGCAGCTCCTTCTATGGGCTCCTCTGAAAAGCCGTCAACCACCTGGGGCTGAATATACCCGTAGTGGCGTGCACCTTGGCTTGTCGGACTGAAGGCCTGAATTTGCCTGCTTATTATGTGCTCAAAGGGAATGAAACTGCCCGCATAGAGGAAAACCATAAATAAGGCCAGGGCAAGGACGGAAACAAATGCTTTTGTTTTATCACTGGATTTTGAGTCCGGCGGCTTTCGGGTTCTCATAAGCCTGCACCTCCAGTACATTGTATTCACGGAGGGCAGCCGGTAGACACCTGAATTTCTGGCAGCATCCTTCTTTGCCTCGGAGCCGGCTGCAAATTGTAATAATGGTTTCAATTTGGCGGAAGCGGGTATCCAGAATACAGGAGCTTTTTGTCTGAAACCAGGGGAGGAAACGGGAAAAATTAGATTGTTTGGAGGGATACAAAGTGAGTAAGGCAGATATCGGCCTTATTGGTTTGGCGGTTATGGGCGAGAATCTGGTTTTGAATATGGAAAGCAAGGGCTTTACCGTAGCGGTATACAATAGAACAGTGCAAAAGGTAACTGACTTTGTAGAAGGCAGGGCAAGGGGAAAGAAAATTATCGGCGCTTACTCTCTTAAGGAGCTTGTAGGCAGCTTGAAAAAGCCCCGCAAGGTAATGCTCATGGTAAAGGCCGGCAAACCGGTGGATGAATTCATCCATAAGCTTATTCCCCTACTGGAAAAGGGCGATATCATCATTGACGGCGGAAACTCCCACTTCTCGGATACCATTCGAAGAACCAGGGAAGTTGAGGAAAAGGGCCTTTATTATGTGGGAGCCGGGGTATCCGGCGGGGAAGAAGGTGCCCTTAAAGGCCCCAGCATTATGCCCGGCGGCTCTTTTGAGGCCTGGCAATACATTGCACCCATATTCCGTGCAATAGCCGCCAGGGTAAAGGATGGTTCCCCCTGCTGTGAATGGGTGGGCAACGACGGGGCGGGCCACTTTGTTAAAATGGTGCATAACGGCATCGAATACGGAGATATGCAGCTAATAAGCGAAGCCTATTATATCCTTAAAAATGCCCTTGGCATGCCGGCCGGGGAAATGCAGAGTGTTTTTTCAGAATGGAACAAGGGAGAGCTGAACAGCTACTTAATAGAAATTACCCGGGATATCCTTTCAAAGGTGGATAAGGAAACCGGGCAGCCCATGGTGGAAATGATCATGGATACCGCCGGCCAGAAGGGCACGGGGAAATGGTCCGGCCAGACAGCCCTGGATTTGGGCGTTGCAGCCCCTACAATTACAGAAGCGGTGTTTGCCCGCTGCATATCGGCAATCAAGCAGGAAAGAACAGCTGCTTCCAGGGTATTCAGCCCACCCGGTATGAAATTTGAGGGTGACAGGGAGCAATTCATTGAAGCCATCCGGCAGGCTCTTTTTGCATCTAAAATATGCTCCTATGCACAGGGTTTTGCCATGATGGGGGAAGCCTCCAAGGAATACAATTGGAATTTGAATTTCGGCGATATTGCCCTCATGTGGCGGGAAGGATGCATTATAAGGGCCCAATTCCTGGAAAATATCAAGGATGCCTTTGACAGGCAGCCTGATCTGCCCAACCTCCTGATGGCTCCCTGTTTCAGAGACACCTTGGACAAAGCGCAGAATAACTGGCGACTTACAGTCAGCACAGCCGTCAACCTGGGCCTGCCCGTACCGGCCTTCAGCTCCGCTCTATCCTATTTCGACAGTTACCGTACAGCTTCACTGCCCGCTAATATGATCCAGGCCCAGCGGGATTATTTCGGTGCCCATACATATAACAGGGTAGACAAGCAGGGCACATTTCATACCCAATGGCTTAACCCTTATGAGGAAGTAACCAGCGATCCGGTGTGATATTTTATTACAATTTAAACTGTCATATATTTGGAATAAATGGAATAATTTATGAATTCATAAGATTACATGTTGACAGTTAGTGGAAAATGCTGTATTATCATATTAAATAGCAAAATGCAAGGGTACGTTATTTTTATGCAGCAAAAGAAGGAGGCCTTATTGCTATGTGCGTGGAATCTTTAAAATCCCGCATAAGCCGTATGCAGGAAAACCTGGACAGGATAACTGCAAACCGGGATGACATCACCAGCGAAGATATACTTAAGATGAGCATGGAATTGGATGAGCTCATTGTCGAGTATAC
>DUOI01000062.1 GCA_012838915.1 Clostridiales bacterium | reverse complement strand
CGGAAGGGGCTCGAACCCTCGACCTCCAGCGTGACAGGCTGGCATTCTAACCATCTGAACTACCGGGCCATTTGGTGGGAGCAATAGGGCTCGAACCTATGACCCCCTGCTTGTAAGGCAGGTGCTCTCCCAGCTGAGCTATGCTCCCACAAAACATCGCAGGTTTTCAGCGACAAATAAAATTATATTATATGTTTTGAATAAAGTCAACCCATTTTGTTGTTCTCAGGATGGCTGTCCTGATCTTATCTTCTTTTTTTCAATTCGCTGTAAATGTCATCCAAGGTAACTCCCTGCTCTACAAGCAGAACAATCAGATGATATATTAAATCCGCTGTTTCGCAGATAATTTCATCATTGGAACAATTCTTGGAGGCAATGATTACCTCTGCCGATTCTTCACCAACTTTTTTCAGGATTTTGTCCAAGCCCTTTTCAAAAAGATAATTGGTATAGGAGCCTTCCCTGGGATGAGCTTTTCGGTCAGCCACAACCCCGTACAGCTCTTTCAGAATTGAAGCATCTGAGTATACCTTGTCCGGTTGAAAAACCGGCTCATTATCTTCTATTATACCATAATCATCATCAATTCTGCTATAAAAACAGGAATAATGCCCGGTATGGCAGGCTGCAGTTGTCTGCTTTACTTTGAATAGCAGCACATCCTTATCACAGTCAAAATATGCTTCCTTTATGGATTGAATATGTCCTGAGCTTTCACCCTTCATCCAGAGTTTTTTTCTGCTGCGGCTCCAGAAATGGGTTTTTCCTGTCTGAAGACTCTTTTTTACTGCTTCCCTGTTCATATAGCCGAGCATCAGAACCTGGCCGCTTTCAGCATCCTGCACAATGGCTGGTATCAACCCGTACTCATCAAATTTCAATTGCTTCAATAGACCCATCATCGGTTTATCTCCATATTTACTGGTACTCCCTTATCCTGCAGATATCTTTTCACATCCATAATGGCCAGCTCCCCATAATGGAATAATGAGGCAGCTAAAACTCCGCTGGCACCGCCTTCGACAATTGCTCTGTAAAAATGTTCCGGACTGCCTGCGCCGCCCGAGGCTATGACAGGAATCCGAACAGTCCGTGCCACTGATTTGGTAAGATGAATATCGTAGCCGTCCCTGGTTCCGTCGGTATCCATACTGGTAAGCAGAATTTCACCGGCTCCCAGCAGTTCCGCTTCCCTTGCCCATTCCAAAGCATCACGGCTGGCTCTTGTATAGCCTCCGTCTGAATATACTTCATAACCGCCGTCTATTCCGCGCCTGGCGTCAATTGCCACCATTATGCTTTTGCTTCCAAATCGCTCTGCTGCTTCTGAGATTATCTCCGGTCTCCTCAGGGCCGCTGAATTGACAGAAATCCTATCCGCTCCGGCCTGGAATACATCTTCCATATCTTTAATGCTTACTATTCCTCCCCCGACGGTAAAGGGAACGCTAATCTGTTCTGCAATTCTTCCAACCAGATCAAGCAGCATTTTCCTGCCCTGCCGACCGGCTGAAATATCCAGAAGAACAAGTTCGTCAGCGCCGCTTTGACTGTATGCAGCAGCAATTTCAACGGGATCACCCGCATCCTTTATATTCCTGAAGTTTACACCTTTTACCACCCGCCCGTTTGAAATATCCAGGCAGGGAATCACTCTTATCCGGCTCATTCTGCCTCTCTTCCTATTCTTAATGCACCGGATAATTCTATTGCTCCGGTGTATAATGCTTTACCGATTATTGCACCGGCCGCACCTATCTGCCTTATCTGCTGCAAGTCCGGTAAAGAGGTGATGCCGCCTGAGGCGATTATGTTCAAACCGGTTCGTTCTATCATCTCCTGAGTCTCCCTCAAATTTGGACCCTCCAGCATGCCGTCCTTTGCAATATCGGTGTAGATTATGGTGTCTATTCCAACTTCCTTCATTTTCAGTCCAAGCTCCACAGCGGATAAATCTGTTTCTTTCACCCAGCCCTTTATGGCGGCCTTACCCTTTCTCGCGTCTATACCTGCTGCAATCCGGTTTCCGTATCGCTTAACTGCCTGTTCCAGCAGCTTGGTATTTTCTACTGCGGCTGTACCTAGAATTACTCTTCGGATTCCATATTCATCCAAGAAACGATGAATTCTATCCATGGAGCGTATTCCTCCCCCCAGCTGAATGGGGATGGAAACACTCTCAGCCATATTTCTTATAATCTCCTCATTGGGTGAACCGCCGCCAAAAGCTCCATCCAGGTCCACAACATGCAGAAATTCTGCCCCTTGCTCCTCCCATATGCGGGCCGTCTCCACCGGATTGTTTCCATACACAGTTTCATCCTCCGCACGGCCTTGCAAAAGCCGCACACATCTGCCGCCCTTTATGTCAATTGCAGGAAAAATAATCATGTGCTCAACCTTTCAAATCACAAGCATACAGATTAACCTTCTAATCAAGCAGCCCTTTGGTGGACGGGATGCCTTCCCATTGAGAATCTATGCTCACTGCCTGCCGCAGGCTTCTTCCAATTGCCTTAAACATGGCCTCCAGCATATGATGGGTATTTCGGCCATATAACACCCGCACGTGAAGGGTTATGCCCCCATGGATGGAAAAAGCCCGGAGGAACTCTTCCAGCAGCTGGGTGTCAAAATCCCCTGCCATGGAGGCCGGGCCGGGAAACTCCATATGAAGATATGGTCTGCCGCTGATATCCAGACTGACCATGGCCAGCGATTCATCCATGGGCACAAAGGATGTGCCGTACCTTCTAATACCCTTTTTATCACCCAATGCCCGGCGAAAAGCCTTGCCGAAAACAATGCCTGTATCTTCCACCGTATGATGCCCGTCTACCTCCAGATCGCCCTTCGCCTCTACATTCAGGTCAAAGCTGCCGTGAGCTGCCAGTAAAGTCAGCATGTGGTCAAAGAAACCGATACCTGTTTTGCAATTGTTCCTGCCCTTGCCGTCCAGGTTTATTTCCACAGCTGCCTGGGTTTCTGTAGTCCTCCGATCTGCCTTTCCGAAACGTTCCATTACCAGTCCTCCATATTGGTTAGTATCTCTGCCAGGCTGTGCAGGATATACTTATTGTCATCCTTCCGGCCAATGGTGATGCGCAGGTGGTTTTTAAGCACCGGATTATCTGCAAAATGTTTCACCAGGATACCCTTTTCCAGCAACCCCTTATAAAAGGCAGCAGCGTCCTTAACCTTGATCAATATAAAATTGGCCCGTGAAGGATAGGGGTCAATGCCTCTTAAGCCTTCCAATGCCTGGTACAACCATTCCCTGGCTTCAACAATTTCCCTGACCCGCTCCATCTGAATATCCCTGTGTTCCAGCATAAGTTCAGCTGCTCTTTGAGAAAAGCCGTTGACATTATAAGGAGGCTTGACCTTGTAAATTTCCCTGGCCAAATATTTGTTGCATATGAGATAGCCCACCCGCAGTCCGGCTAAACCCATTGCCTTGGAGAAGGTGCGAAGCACCACCACATTGGGAAGCCGGTTTATCATTGAAACCGTGGTTTCACCGTGGAACTCGTAATAGGCTTCATCCACAACTACAACGCCGTCATACCACCGGGCCAGGCTGGCTATATCGGAAACTGCCATTGTGCCGCCGGTGGGATTGTTGGGGGTACATATATGCAGAATTTTGGGCTGATGTTCAATAATGCTCTTCTCAATCTGGGGCAGGGAATACTGGAACCTTTCATTCAATGAGTAATCTACGGGTACTGCCCCTGTAAGGCGGGCATAATAGCTCACCATGCCAAATCCCGGAGAAGGACAAAGAACCCTGTCTCCAGGCCCTGCAAAGGCAGTGGTAACAATATGGAGCAGCTCGTCTGAGCCGTTTCCGATAAGAATATTTTCCCGCTCCAGTTCAAGCTGCTTTGCCAGTGCATCCCTGAGAGGGTCGGCATTGGTATCGGGATAAAGCTGAAAGTTGCTGCCGTTCAGCAATTCCGTAGCTAACTGGGCCCTGATTTCCAGGGGAACTGGAAAAGGGCTTTCATTGGCATCCAGCTTCAAGGTACAGGTTTCCTGCACTACCTGGTATGCCTTTAGGCTTCTGAGATCCTCACGAAGGTATTCCATCCTCATCTTTATAAAACCTCACTTCCATGGCATTGGCATGGGCCGGCAGCCCTTCCATCCGGGCAAAATCGGCCACGTTTTCATACACTCCCCTGAGTGCTTCTCTGCCATAGAAGATGATACTGGATTTCTTTACAAAATCCTCCACGCTCAGGGGAGAAAAAAAGCGTGCAGTTCCACCGGTAGGAAGTACATGATTGGGGCCGGCCATATAATCGCCCACCGGTTCTGGTGTATAGTGCCCAAGAAATACAGCACCCGCATGCCTGACCCGTGCCAGCAGTTCCATTGGATTTTCTACAGCCAGCTCAAGATGTTCCGGTGCCAGGGCATTGGACAATTCAATCCCTTTCTCTATGGAATCTACAAGTATACATGCACCATAATGCTGCAAAGAAGATAGAATTATGTCCTTTGATGGTAGTTTCGCTGTCTGTCTCTCTAGTTCCTGCAAAACAGATGCAAAAATTTCCTCTGAATCGGTAATCAGAACAGGGACAGCCATTTCATCGTGTTCAGCCTGGGACATCAGGTCTGCTGCCACATATGAAGGCCTGGCTGATTTGTCTGCAACAACCACTATTTCGCTGGGGCCTGCTATCATATCAATGTCCACATGTCCGAATACTTCTTTTTTGGCCAGTGCCACATAAATATTGCCGGGGCCTACAATTTTATCAACCTTTGGAATGGTTCCAGTTCCATAGGCCAGTGCTGCTATGGCCTGTGCCCCGCCCGCCCGATAAATATGATCAACACCTGCCACTTTTGCCGCAGCCAGAATGGAGGGGTGAATCCTGCCGTCTCCCCCGGGAGGAGATACCATAATAATTTCATCCACTCCTGCTACCCGGGCAGGAATTACGTTCATAAGTACAGAAGACGGATAAGCCGCTTTTCCTCCCGGAACATATACGCCTACCCGCTCCATAGGAATTACCTTTTGGCCCAGAATAATATCCTTTTCATCAAAGCAAAGCCAGGTTTCCGTCTTTTGCCTGGCATGGAAGCGGCGGATTCTCTCTGCTGCTCTTTCCAGAATTTTTACCAGTTCCGGAGAAGTGCTGTCATATGCTTCCTGTATTTCCTCTTCAGTAACCCGCATATCCTGAGGATCAGCCAGGTCAGCCTTATCGTATTTTTTTGTGTACCTCAAAAGGGCGGCATCCCCTTCCTTAAGTACCCCGTTTATAATGGACAGCACGGTTTCCCGTTCATCTTCAGCCTCCAGATGGGAAGGACGATTCAGTCTGTTCAGAATCCAGCCGGTTGATTTTCCTCTGCCATTAATTCCTTGAATCATCTGCTTTTCCCTCCGTCAATTCCCTCAGTCCCTCGATTATCTTCCTGATCTCATCATGTTTGGTTTTCAGACTCACCTGATTGACAACCAGACGGGCACTGACCGGACAAATCTCCTCCAGGACCACCAGACCGTTTTCCTCCAGGGTTCTGCCGCTTTCAACAATATCTACAATTACATCGGATAAGCCGGTCAATGGGCCTAACTCCACCGAGCCGTTCAGTTTTATTATCTCCACTGATTCTCCCCGGCCGGCATAGAAGTTTCGGGCAATATTGGGATACTTGGTTGCAACCCTGGTAAGAGAGTTGGTAATACCGTTAATTTTCCTGCCCGCATACCCCGCAACAACCAGCCTGCAGCAGCCAAACCTCAAATCCAGCATTTCATAAAGGGATCTTCCCTCTTCCAGCAAGGTATCCTTGCCTGCTATGCCAATATCCGCTGTTCCATATTCCACGTAGGCGGGAACATCGCTGGGTTTTACCAGAATAAAACGGATTGCACCGTCATTGGTTGTAAAAATCAGTTTTCTTGACTCCCCTCTAATCTCCCGGCAGTCAATCCCCAGCTGCTCAAGCAAGTCCAGAGTTTGATCCGCCAGACGGCCTTTTGCCAGGGCAATGGTTATCACATCAATCTACTCTCCCTTATAGAATCCATTAGTTCATGGAATTATTTCCTGTATTTCTCCGGCATGCAGCCGGATTATTTTTCGGATGCCCTTACTTTTGGCCAGCTCTTCTGCAGACACGCTGTTCTCATCTGAAAGATAAACCTCTACCCTCTGTCCGCCCTTTCTGAGCCTCTGTATCATATCATACCCTTCAACATCATTTACTGAATCGTATACAAACAGGACATCGGAAACCGGAGGGGGTTCAAGCCCCTTTTGCCTATCCAGTGCAATCAGCAGCTGCCTGGTTTCCAGCGCGAACCCGGTTGCCGGAAGATCTGCACCAAATTCTGAAACCAATGTATCATATCGGCCCCCGCCGCAGATAGGATAGCCCATATCCCTGACCATGCCTCTGAATATCATTCCGGTATAATAATTGAGGCTTTGAACCATACCCAGATCGATGGCAATATATTTGGACAAGCCGTACCTCTCCAGCTGCCTGTAAACCTGATCAATATTTTGCAGGGCTTTAATACAACGTTCTGTTTTGGTAAGCACCATTGCAGACCGGATTACTTCCCTGCCTCCAAACAACACGGGAATCTGAAGTAAATTGTTTTTTGTTTCAGCGCTTATGTTTAATTCCTTTAACTGCATTTCCAGGGCCAGACTGTTTTTTTGATCAATTAAACGCCTCAAACCTTCAGATTGCTCTTCATTCAGCCCGGCTTGCTCTACCAACCCCTTGAAGAATTCCACCTGACCGATATCCATCTGAAATTCTGAAAGACCCAATCCCAGAAGTGATTCCACCGCAAGGGCTATAACCTCGGCATCTGCTTCCGGCTTTCGCGAACCCAGTAATTCGATGCCGGCCTGGGCAATCTCCCTCTGCCTGGTGCGGCTTTGGTAATCATACCGGTAAACGCTTCCAATATATGATAAGCGCAGCGGCAGAGGGTAAGCCTTCATTTTGGTAGCAGCAATTCGCGCAATTGGCATGGTTATATCCGGCCTCAACACCATAATTCGACTGCCGGGCTCAAAAAACTTATACATTTGCTCCTGCTTCAGAGAGGCTGTTTCCCCCGCAAACAAGTCCAGGTATTCAAACAAAGGGGTATCGATCTCATCATATCCGCTCAGATAAAATATTCTGCGCAGTCTGTCTTCTATTTTTCTTCGGTTATAACACTCATCGGGAAGTGAGTCCTGCACTCCTTCCGGAATCTGCTGCATCCATTTATTTATCAAACCATTCATTTTTCCCCTCACCTGATGCCGCTTTATTAATTTACTAGTTTAGCACGTTAAATTAGTAAATATTATAGCTTTACTGAATCTTCCTGTCAATAGATGTTTTACATATAAATTGGAAAAACTTATATCAACCAAAACTGATTAATAGAATGAGATTATTAGCCGGGCTGGATTAGATCAAGTAAAATGGTTTGCTGTATGCTGCAATCCCTCTGATTGACTTCAGCAAATAAGGGTTATACAATATTTTGTATATTACAGGAATCTGCAATAACAAATGCAGCTTTACCAAAAACTAAAAGGTGGCTTTTAAATGTTTGATTACCATATTCACTCCACATTCTCCCCTGATGCTGATATGACTGTCGAAGAAGCCTGCCTGCGGGCAATTGAAGCAGGCTTAAGGGAAATTGCCATTACAGATCACATGGATATAGATGCTCCGGACAATCCTTATGCATTTCAGATAGAGGATATGAATGAATACATTAAGGAATTGGAAAAAGTAAAGGCCAAATTTAAGGATCGGTTAAAGATAAAGACCGGAATTGAAATAGGCTTACAGGACTGGACTCTGGATCAGGCTTCCCACCTGGCCGCCAATTACCCTTTGGACCTGATAATTGCTTCAGTACATCTGGTAGACGGGCAGGACCCCTATTTTGGAATTTATTTCGATACCCGTGACAAAATAAAAAGCTATACTGATTATTATCAAACCATCCTGCAGCTATTAGAGCAGTATGATGATTTTTGTGTATTGGGCCACCTTGATTACTTCAGGCGATATTCGCCCTACGCATATGATCCGGAAGATCGGTGGATTGGCAGGGAACTGGTAGAAGCTGTACTTAAACTGCTGATTGACAAGGGCAAGGGATTGGAGCTGAATACGGCCGGCTTCATGCATTATTCCAAACAGCCCCATCCACATCCGGATATATTAAAACTGTTCCGGGAGCTGGGCGGTGAAATTGTAACCATCGGTTCCGATGCACATTCTGTAAAATATGTGGGATATGAAAACAAGCGGGCATTGGAATTGCTTAGGTATGCCGGCTTTGAATATATTACTGCCTTTACGGATATGAAACCTGAATTCATTAAGATATAGAAGTTGACTCACTCCAAGAAGCCAAAATCCTATCACTGAGATTAAAAAACAGCCCTAGACAGCCAATTGATGCAACCATCGGCTGTCGAGGGCTTATTTTACTGAATCATGTATCTTCTGACATATAATACGCTGTTTAAACTATTGACTTTGAAGCATCAGGTATTTACTTCCCCAGCACCTTTAATGCCTTTTCAACAACATTCTCTACTGTAAAGCCGAATTCCTTGAACAGAATATCGGCAGGAGCGGATGCACCGAAATCATCTCTGGAAACGGTATCCCCGTCCAGACCGACATATTTATGCCATCCAAAGGATGAGGCTGCTTCTACGCCCAGCCTTGCCTTTACGCTCTTAGGCAATACGCTTTCCTTGTATTCATCAGACTGCTCTTCGAAGATTTTCCAGGAGGGCATGCTGACTACCCTGGCATCTATACCCTTTTCCTTCAAAATCTTCTTTGCTTCTACAACCAATTGAACCTCGGAACCGGTAGCCATCAGAATGATGTCCGGTGTTTCCTTTTCTGAATCGGACAGGATGTAGGCACCTTTCAGCGCATCCGGGCCTGTTCCATCCAGCAATGGCAGATTCTGTCTTGTCAGAATCAGCGCAGTGGGGCTGTCCAACCTGGTCAATGCAGCAAGATAAGCGGCAGCGGTTTCCCTGGAATCAGCAGGCCTGATGACTGTAAAGTTGGGAATGCTTCTTAGGGAAGCCAGATGTTCAATGGGCTGATGGGTAGGTCCGTCTTCGCCGACACCAATGCTGTCATGGGTCAGGATATAAAGTACCGGCTGCTTCATCAGAGCGGACAGGCGCATGGCTCCCTTCATGTAGTCACTGAATACCAGGAAAGTGGCTACATAGGGCTTCAACCCTCCATGCACGCTCATGCCGTTGGCTATGGCCGCCATGGCATGCTCACGGATACCAAAGTGTATATTTGAACCGGAATAGTCATCCGCTGAGAAAACTGCCCTGTCCTTCATTACGGATTTATTGGAAGGACCCAGATCTGCAGAACCTCCGATGAGGTTGGGGATTACCTTAGCAAGTCGATTTAAAACTTCACCGGAAGAAGAACGGGTGGCTGTTGGTTTTTCATCAAAGGTCCAGTAGGATTCATCATTCAATAGATCAACCTGCAGCTCCGGATTGTTCCAGGCTTCCCATTCCTCAGCCAGCTCAGGATAGTTCTTCTTATAGGACTCCCAAAGGGCATTCCATTCTTCCTGTGCCTTTTTACCTTTTTCCATGATACTCTTCATATGTTCCCGAACTTCCTGGGGCACATAGAATTCTTCTTCTGTATTGTAGCCCAGGAATTTCTTGGCTTCCAACAGGTTTTCTGCACCCAGGGGCTCTCCATGGACAGACGCTTTGCCCTGCTTGGCAGGAGAACCGTATCCGATCTCAGTGCGAATTTCAATCAGTGTAGGCTTGTCGGCTTCCTTTTTGGCTTCCTCAATAGCAGCCTGAATGGCATCTATGTCATTGCCGTCCTCCACTTTAAGTACCTGCCAATTATACGCTTCAAAGCGTTTTCCGACGTCTTCGGTAAATGCCAGGTCAGTGCTTCCTTCAATGGTAATTCTATTGGAGTCATACAGCACAATGAGCTTTCCCAGCTTCAGTGTTCCCGCCAGGGAGGCTGCTTCACCGGCAATACCCTCCATAAGACAGCCGTCACCGGAAAGAACATATGTATAATGATTTACTATTTCATGACCCGGCTTGTTAAACTTAGCTGCCAGATGGGCTTCTGCCATAGCCATGCCCACAGCGCTGGAAATTCCCTGTCCCAAAGGGCCGGTGGTAACCTCAACACCTTCTGTATGGCCATATTCCGGATGACCCGGGGTTTTGCTGTTCCATTGTCTGAAATTCTTTAAATCATCCATACTCAAATCATAACCGAACAGATGAAGTAAGGAATAGATCAGCGCAGACGCATGTCCGGCGGAGAGGATGAAGCGGTCCCTGTCCACCCATTTGGGGTCGGCGGGGTTGTGCTTCATGGATTTTGCCCACAGAGTATAAGCCATCGGCGCAGCACCCATGGGCATGCCGGGATGACCGGATTTTGCTTTTTCTACGGCTTCCGCAGATAAAATACGTATGGAATTAATTGCTAATAGATCAACTTTGTTCATCCGTTTTTTCCTCCTGTATATCTATTTTATATCAATCGGTGCCTCATTAATAATATGAGCTTCACGCAATGACATAATTCATTAGCATTAGCATTATACTATTTTTATCCTATATTTACAAGTTGATCGGTTCATTTGTTCTGACCTCCCAACATCCGATTCCCCACTCCAAAATAAGGAAAAGCCTTAAGTATCCTGTACTTAAGGCTGCCTTTTTTGCTTGCGCATCGTTACGATATCAGAGTATTATGCAAATCAGACCTCCGCTGCCCTCATTTATAATTCTTTGCAAGGTTTCCTGTATCTTAAACTGGGCATCCTCCGGCATTCTGGTCAACTTATTGGAAAGCCCTTCCGTCACCAGCTCATGCAGGGATTTGCCGAAGATATTTGAAGACCACAGCTTGGAGGGATCGCTTTCGAACTCGTCCAGCAGGTAACGAACCAGCTCTTCGCTCTGCTTTTCGGTACCTACTATGGGAGATACTTCGGTTTCGATGTCGGCACGGATCATATGCAGGGAAGGGGCACTGGCTCTAAGCCGGACGCCAAAACGGCCTCCCTGCTTGATTATTTCCGGTTCTTCCAAAGACAACTCTTCCATTGTAGGCGGTACCATACCATAACCGGTATTCCTGACATCCCTCAGCGCCCCTGCTATCCGATCATATTCCCGTTTGGCACAGGCCAGCTCCTTCATCAAGCCGATCATCTGGTAGTCTCCTTCAATCTCATAGCCGCATTCCTCACCCAGTACCTTGTAAAACAAGCCGGATTTGGCATCCATCGTGATTAGTACATTGCCGGTGCCCAGATCGATATTGTCGATTTTGGGACGTTCCATGAACTCGGACTCTTCAAGGGACTTGCCAAATATATCCATATCCCTGATACGAAGTGCTTCCTGAGATGCTGCTTTGACTGTATCCATTACATACCGGATCAGCCAATGATCATCCTCCAGGCTCAAAACCCATTTAGGCACATCTACCCTGATTTCGGTTATAGGGAATTCAAACAATGCATGGCTCAGAATGCTGTTGATATCCTCTTCGCTGAGATTGAGTACATCCAGAACCAGAACAGGAACATCATATTTTTCTTCCAAAGCGCTTTTCAGCTTTATGGTATCCTCCTCATCGGGGGTTTTCGTGTTCAATATCATGATAAAGGGCTTGTTAAGATCCTTCAGTTCCCTGATAACCCGCTCCTCCGCCTCTATATAATTGGAACGGGGTATTTCCGTTATGCTGCCGTCGGTGGTAACCACCAGCCCGATAGTGGAATGATCAGTTATGACCTTACGGGTGCCGATTTCAGCAGCCTCTTCAAAAGGAATATCATAATCAAACCATGGAGACCTCACCATTCTGGGGGCATCCCCTTCCATATGACCCATGGCGCCCTTGACCATATAGCCTACACAATCCACCATTCTTATATTCAGATTGGCATTTTCCTTCAGAGATATCTGTACCGCTTCATTGGGCACAAATTTGGGCTGCGTAGTCATAATTGTGCGGCCCGCACCGCTTTGAGGCATTTCATCCCGGGATCGCTCCCTCTTGAACTCGTTTTCAATATTGGGAAGAACCAGTAAATCCATAATTCGCTTTATCAATGTGGATTTTCCCGTTCGAACCGGCCCCACCACGCCTATATATATATCTCCGTCGGTGCGTTCGGCAATATCCTGGTACAGATCATACTTTTCCATCAATATTCCCTCCCCTTTCAGGAATTCGATTTAAGTGCTTATATCATACTTAATGTATATGGAAGGCAGGGAGGGAATATGACAAGTTGTCGTTTAAAAAATACTGTCATTCATCACCACCGGCTAACTTCAACTAAGGAACCACAAGTTTTTCACTTTCATGGGTCTTATCCCGCAGCATCAGGTCATTCACCGCCGATGCGGGATCCTTTCCTTCGTATAAAATTCGGTATAACTGTTCGGTAATGGGCATTTCTATATTCAGGCTCTGAGCCAGCTCATAAGCAGCCTTACAGGTTTTCACGCCTTCCACCACCATGCCTATTTGCGTCAGAGCTTCCTCCGTTGACTTCCCTTGGCCGATGAGGATTCCCGCTCTTTGGTTTCGGCTGTGCATGCTGGTGCAGGTCACTATTAAGTCTCCGATACCCGACAGACCGGCAAAGGTCAGTGCAGAGGCACCAACAGCCTGACCCAGTTTGGCCATTTCGTATACACCCCGGGTCATCAATGCCGCTTTGGTATTGTCTCCGTAACCCAGTCCATAACAGATTCCGGCTGCCAATGCTATGATATTTTTTAATGCACCGCCGGTTTCCACACCGATCAGATCCGAATTGGTATATACCCGAAAACTGGGACACATAAATATATCCTGTACCCGCTCTGCCGCTTCCGAATCCTCCGAGCTGCACACCACAGTTGTCGGAATATCCTGAGCTACCTCCTCCGCATGGCTGGGGCCGGATAGTACTACTATACGGGCTTGAGGAATTTCTTCGCCAATTACCTGGGAAAGCCGTTTGTAGGTATTTTCCTCCAAGCCCTTTGCCGCATTTATGATAATGGGCTTGTTAACGACATCTGCCGCGATTTTCCGGGCTGTCTCCCTGACAGCGTGGGAAGGAACCGCCAACAGTATTACATCCTGTTTTCGAACAGCGTGTTTCAGCTCAAAATAAACATCCACATTGGAAGGAATGGAAATGCCGGGTAAATAGCGCCGATTTTCCCTTTCCCTCGTTATGGCCTGGTAATCATCCTCTTCATAAACCCAAAGATTCACCTTATATCCTTTTTTCGCAAGAAGAACCGCCAACGCGGTTCCCCAGCTTCCTGCACCGATTACTGCAATTGTTGTAGTAATAGCCCATCACCTTCCCCTCTTTTTTGAAAATGAAATCCGATTCTCCGTTCCCTTTAACATGCGCAGGATGTTTTCCCTGTGCCGCAGCACCGCTATCGCTGCCAATATAACAGCAATCAAACAAAGCTCCACGGGCTCACCAAATACAACCAACAGAATGGGGCACAGAACGACTGCGCATATGGAACCAAGGGAAACATACCTGGTGATAAAAATCACTGCAAGTCCAAATCCAAGCAGGATTAGACCGACTTTCGGGAACAATACCAGCACCAGCCCAAGGGAACTGGCTATGCCTTTCCCGCCTTTGAAACGAAGCATAACAGGCCAGTCATGTCCGATAACAGCCATGCCTCCCGCCACCATGCCTCCCAGGCTGCTGCCGGTTAGCCAAAGGCCGAGGTGAACAGCCAGCACACCTTTCAGAACATCGAAAATAAACACAATACCTCCGGCTAAAGCTCCCAATACGCGAAAGGCATTGGTTGCTCCCGCATTTCCGCTGCCATGCTCCCGGATATCGATGTTTTTTACGATTTTCCCCATAAAGTAGGATGGAGCAAAATTTCCTATGAGATAGCTGATCAGAATAACCAGCAGATATTTTACAAAGTCAGACATTTGTATTCCCCCTATCCAGTTTTCTCCCGTACAATGATGCGCAGGGGTGTACCCTCCAGTCCGAAGGTTTTTCGGAAATAGTTTTCAAGATACCTTTTGTAGGAATAATGCATAAGCTCCGGGTCATTTACAAACAGTACAAAGGTAGGCGGTTTGACTGAAACCTGGGTACCGTACATGATCTTCAACCGTCTTCCTTTGGCGGAGGGCGGCTCATTTACAGCTACGGCATCTGCCAGACAATCATTAAGCACGCCGGTGGAAATCCGAAAGGTATATTGACTGTATACATAGTTGACCAATTCCATTATACGGTCCACCCGCCGGCCTGTCTTTGCAGATATAAAGACACTGGGAGCATAGGTCATGTAGCTCAGGTCATTCATCAGTCGTTTTCGATACTCGTTCATGGTATTGGTGCTCTTTTCTATCATATCCCATTTATTCATGACCAGGATTGAGGCCTTTCCCTCCTCATGAACCAAACCTGCAATTTTGGTATCCTGCTCCGTTACCTCATGAACAGCATCAATCATAATCAAGGCTACATCACATCGGCGGATAGCGCTAAGTGCCCGCATCACGCTGTAGCGTTCCAAGGAATCATCTATCCGGCTTTTTCTGCGTATTCCCGCTGTATCGATGATAATGTATTTTTGCCCGTCAATCTCAACCGGTGTATCAACGGCATCCCGGGTGGTGCCGGGAATATCACTGACAATCACCCGTTGTTCACCCAGAATTTTATTTACCAGGGAGGATTTGCCGGCATTGGGTTTCCCCACCACGGCAATTTTAATAACATCCTCGTCCTCTTCATCCGCGTCCTCGGTGTTGAAATGCTCAACAATCCTGTCCAGCAGATCGCCGATTCCTCTTTTATGGGAAGCTGATATGGATACGGGCTCTCCTATAGCCAGGTTGTAAAACTCCAGGAGATTGGCTTCTTCATTCATTGTATCAATTTTATTCACTGCCAGAACAACGGGCTTTTTGGATTTCCGCAGCATATCTGCCACGTCCCGATCGGTAGAAGTAATTCCCTCCTTGCCGTCGGTCAGAAAAAGTATCACATCAGCGGTTTCGATGGCAATTTCAGCCTGATACCTGATCTGTCTGAGCAGTTCATCCTGGCTGCCCGGCTCGATTCCCCCCGTATCGATCATGGTAAACCTGTTGTTCAACCATTCGGTATCGGCATAAACACGATCTCGGGTAACCCCGGGCGTATCCTCCACAATGGAAATCCGCTTTCCTGCCAGCTGATTGAACAAGGTGGATTTCCCCACATTTGGTCTGCCCACAACAGCTACTATTGGTTTTGCCATTCTGTCACCTCCGTACAAGCTTCCTCCAGTAGTGCATGTAAAAATGCATTGCCCCGAACAGGTATTGCGGATACAGGCACATGGGCATCTGCTGCCAGTTGGGAAACCGTTACATCATCCAGAAAGACATCCTGCCCCTTGCGCAGCATGACTTCCGGAATCAAAAGCCGCTGTCCCAATTTTCTGTTCTTTATAGCCTTCTTTATATCACTGCCGGTTACCAGGCCGCTTACGGTCACACTGGAGCCGAAAAAGCGGTTTTCCACTCCAATTACATGAATGTCGGTTCGGAAGGTGTCGTTAACCTTGTCTGCCATGCTTTTAATAATATGAAATGCCGACATGCCTGTAACAACGGATTGCCGTATCGGCTTATCTTCCCTTCTGCCGTTTGTTTTTTTCATTTTTGCCTCATAAGCCATTGCCTCTTCAAATTCTGTCATAAACTGAACCGTCAGGCCTACCCCGTTTTCCACCTGGTGCATCTCATCATAGTATTTCAATGGCGGAAACTCTCTTCCGGCTGTAATATAAAACTCATCCGCAGCATATACAAATCCGGCATTCCATTGGGGGCGAAAAATACTTTGCCATTTTTCCACCTGTTCTATCACCTGGGCAGCCTGTTTTGGACTGAAAGGCCGGATGAGGGCAAGATTCTCCCGGTGACCGGTTAAGCCCACCGGCACCACAGCAAGGGATTGTATGGATGTACGGTTTTTCCATAAATCCCGAATTGTCCGATCCAGTTCCGCTCCGTCATTCCATCCGGGGCATAAAACAATCTGGGTGTGAAGCTGAATACCCGCATCTGCCATACGCTGCAGGTATTTTAGTGCATCCCCTGCAAATCGGTTGTTCAGCATTCTTTTGCGAAGCTCGGGATTGGTGGTATGCACGGAAACATAAAGGGGACTGATGCGTTTTTCCACAATACGGTCAACGTCACAATCCGAGAGATTGGTCAGCGTGATATAGTTGCCTACCAAAAAGGATAATCGCCAGTCATCATCCTTGAAATACAAGCTGCTTCGCATTCCCCTGGGCAACTGGTCCACAAAGCAAAAAACGCATTTGTTTCTGCAGGTACGTTCCTGATCCATCAGGTCGTGCTCAAAATTTAAACCCAAATCTTCACCGGGCTCTTTTTCCAGTTCAATTTCCCATTCCTCACCGTCTGATTTTCGTATCAGAAGCTCCAGTGATTCATTTTCCATCAATTCTATGTAATCAATGACGTCCACAATTTCCCTTCCATTGATTTTTAGAAGGATGTCACCCTTCCCCAGCTCCAGCTCCTCCGCTAAGGAGCCTCTTTGCACACCTATAATTTTATGGCCGTCCATGCCCATTGGTCCACCTCGGTGAAAAAAACTATTATCTGTTTATAGTACCAGATACTAAATTGCTTAACATAATAATTATCAGCCATATTGCCTGTCAAGTCAAGATAATTCCTGCCTGACCCGCAAGTTTTCTTTTACCTGCTCAACCAGTGCCAGAAACTTTGGATAGGTTTTCCGGATTCCCCAAACTGTCATGGGCCTGCCCAGTGATACTATGCCGAATCTGCGGGAGAGCACGCCGCCTATGGAAGTAACAGGATGGAGCTCAACCAGGGCATTGATAAGCATAAAACCCTTCTGTTCAACACCGCATGCATTAAGATAGCTCTTCATGGATGGAATTACCAACTGTTTTACATTCTTCATTCCGATTATGTAAATGTCCCAACCCATTTCATCCCTTCCCATAAAAACCGGTGTTCCCAGATCTCGATTTTCCATTTTATCATAGTAGGGCACGCTTAAGAACTCGGATGCTGCCGGAATCCGGTCATCAGGCAAATACCCCAAATGAATGCATGCACAAGTAACGGAGGTGTGAGCACCTCCGTAACAACAATAAAACAGTTTCATTCGATTATCCCGTCCTTCAAAGCCTGTTTGGTACGCTGAACCTGCTGCAGGCATGCCCGGTAGTTTTTTTGAAACCATATTGTAAAAAGCTTTTTTGCAGTCTTTTCTCTTCGAAAACCTATTCTCTGCAGCAATACGGGCAATATCCCTTCCCGCCGCCCCGCATCAATAAACTGCACCGGCTCTTCTATCTGAAATATCCTGCTGATATGCTGAAGAGCCCGGATCACCATTCCGGCATGCTTTTTGCATCCCATGCTGTACACCTCCCGAAATCGGTTGTCCAGGCCCACAAACATTAAATTCCCATATTGTCCGCCATACCGGCGGCACAGCTCAAATTGTGCTGCAATCCACTCTTCCGGTGGTAACCCTCCGGGCTTATAAATACCGGCATGCAGGGCTGCCATGGTATAAGCTGCATAAGTTCCCCAATAGCTGTAGTAGATTATTCGCACCAAATACCTCCTGGCCGGCAAACCCTTATTTTTTTCTTCTTTTGCGCCCAAGGAAACTGCTGAATTCCTGGCCGGAAGAGCCTCTGAACCTGGATTTCAGTTCCTTACCGCCCATACTTATTAGCAGGAAGCCTACTGCACCTATTGCTACCACAACCAGCAGCCAGGCCAGTCCGCTTCTGCCCCCGGAACCGCCTTTATTCCCATCGGTATCCCGGCCAATAGGCGCAACCCTTGTATCCTTGCCCTGCGCAGCTCCTCCTTTTGATTCATCAGTTTGTTCGGATCGGTCTTTTATATTGCCGCCATACATGGTTTTCTGGATAACATCCGCCAAATAAGCCGTTGATTTTTGTACGGCTTCCTTACTGTTTTCAAAAGTGCCCATCTCAAACAACAATGACCTGGGGGACAATTCCTGATTGTAGGATCCCCTGCCCAGGAAAATATCCTTGATAAGACCCGGATATGCCTTGTCAGCCACCGCCTTGATCTTGTAAGCCAGCTCTTGATTGGCCTTCCGGTTCTGGTTGCGACGCCCGATTACAATCCGTACCTTGGCCATGTCCTGCCCGTTCACCTTGGCAATGTAATGGCTTTTGGGCACCGCGTCCCTGTGAATGTCAAATACAGCCCGTACCGGCATATTCTCCTTAATAAGCCTGACCGCAGTCTGGCGGGATCGTCGATAGGCTCCTGCATCATGGGGGTCATGTTTCTCATCGCTGAAAACAGCATCGATTCCCTTCTCTTTTAAATTATCTTCAAATGTCTTTGCCACATCAATAATTCCGCCATTGCCTTCAATACTCTCTCTGCCGTCCGATGGAATATAGGATTCTGAATTATGTGTACAATACAGCAGTATTTTTCCATTACCCTGCTTAGCAGCTGCAATTAAACTGCCGGGTGCTGCGACAGGAAGGGTAATTTCTCCTTCAAACCTGGTGTATGCCTCCTTTTTTTTCTTATCCACTCTAATCACAACATAGTGTTTGTTGTCGCCGCTGATATACTCGTCATCCACTGAAATCTCCCGTGCCATAACCGTCAATTCTCTGCCCTTTTCATCCAACAGGGTGTAGTAGCCTGGTTCCGATTCAAACCAGTCATCGGCTGATACGGAGCTGGGAAGAATTATGATGAGCAACAGAAACGGTATAAGTCCTTTCCTAATGGTTTTTTTCATGAATTTCCCTCCTTTTCAGGGTAATCATCTTCCTCCAGAACATCCCCTTCTTCGTCTACTTCCCGCCAGTTTTCTACTTGCTCAACATCCTTTGGTATATCCTCCGCTCCTAAGGCACTGGTAAATTCCGCATGTTCAAAGCGCATATGCTTCTTTTTTGTACCCCCCTGCAGCCTTTCCCGCACTTCTCCTACCACTTCCGCCAATAACACTGCCAAAAACCCCGAAATAACTACGGCGTCAACTGCCCCTGCTGAACCAATACGAATAGGTGCCGGTATGCCGCGAATGATGTTCTCAATTCCCTGAGCAACATCCGCCAGAATAACGCCCATAATACCGGCTATAAATGAAGCCCTTCTGGATCGGCCAAATAGATATGCGGTAATGCCCGCTATTACGCCATATGCATAGTTGGGGTCAAACAGGATGGATTCCGGTTCATGGGGCAGCAGTCTTCCTGCCAGGTAAATGGAAGCACCGGCTATCAGAGAAGCCAGCACCGCCCTTCCTTTTTCCTTCCCTGTCCCGGCTTTTACAAACAAATAAACTGCCAGAATAAAAGGGATCACCGCTCCACCCAGATTAACGGAAATACGGTTACCCAGGGAAATATCCGGCAGCACTCCTCCGACAAAGATTCCCAGCATGAACAACAGGGCGGCTTTATCATTCAGCCGCATTCTGTCCAGAACCTGATGGCCTACCCCAAACAGAACCAATATACTTGCTACAGCAAGCAATGTTAATCCCAAGGGCATAATCTGTCACCTCTTTTTACTAGTTGAATTCAAAATTATCATTCCCTGTAAAAAGAGCTTGTATGCTTTTTGATTGTATTGCCAAAAAATGCAATTAACCGGTTTTGGGATTTCAATCTCCAATAAACCGGTTATCGTCATGTTATACTTTTTTAAGCTGCTACACCAGCATCAAAACAGCAGCCATGCTTCCGGTACGCCCTTTTTCCTTTCTATGGCTGAAAAACACATCCGTGTTGCAGGCAGTGCAAAGTGCCGCTGTTGTAATATGGCTTTTTTTTACGCCCAACTGCTCCAGTTGGATGCGATTTGCCTCCCATAGATTTACGGTAAATTTGCCGTCTTCACCGGGCTGTACAATCTCATTCTTATGCTCCGGCCAGGCTTCAATAAACTCATTTGCAACCGGGCTGTCCACTTCAAAGCAGCAGGGGCCTATTGAAGGTCCGATTCCCACCAGGCAGTCCTCTGCCCTGGTTCCATAATGCTCCCTCATAGCTTTAAGGGTACGCTGACCGATTTTTGCCACCGTTCCCCGCCATCCCGAATGGCTTAAACCGATGACCTTGTGCAATGGATCCAAAAAAAACAAGGGTACACAATCCGCATGCCAGGAAACCAAGGCCAACCCCGGCCGGTTGGTGATAAGTCCGTCTGTTTCCCATATTTCCGACTGCCTGGTGATTCCCATTCCCCGATGAGTTTCGTTAACTGCCGTCACCCTGTTACCATGAACTGCGTTGGGAACAACTGCTTGCTCCGGCTGTATCTCCAATGCCCTGCAATACCTTTTATAGTTCTCCCGTACGTTTTCAGGGCTGTCCTTTCGCCTGAAGCTCAGATTCAGGCTGTAAAACTCCCCCTTACTGACACCGCCCAAACGAGTGCTGAATCCATGCTTTACCAGTCCGGTCTGTTCAAAGGCCGGAATGGTATAATAAATCAGCCCTTTGCAGCTTCGTTCCAGGAATGCCCGCCGGCTTGACGGAAAATTCTGTTTGATTTTTTGCATATAACGTAGTGCTCCCCTTCCATCCATTGAGGGAGTGGGCTGCCCTCATTGATCATTCAATAGCTTGTTCAATTCTTCCATAAAGGTATTTATATCCTTAAACTGACGATACACCGAAGCAAAGCGCACATAAGCTACCTCATCCAATTCCCGCAGCTTTTCCATGACCATTTCACCGATAAACCCGCTGGTTACCTCCCGTTCCAGAGAGTTGTACACCTGCTTCTCGATTTCCTGTACCATGGCCTCCAAATCCCTGACGGACACAGGCCTCTTTTCACATGCTTTCAGGAGACCGGCCATGATTTTATTGCTGTTAAAGGCTTCCCTTCGCCCGTCTTTTTTAACAACCATCATGGGCAGACTTTCGATTTTTTCATATGTGGTAAAGCGTTTAGCGCATCGGTTGCATTCCCGTCTGCGGCGTATAACCATTCCCTCATCAGTCGGACGGGAATCAACCACCTTGCTGTCTTCGGTTAAACAAAATGGGCACTTCAAACAGGGACCTCCTTCCCGGCTGGTTTTGGTACCCATTATATTATTTTTTCCCGCTTTCGTCCATTCTTTTCATACACATCAACAGAATTCATATGCCCGTGATATCAACATCTGCCCGGTACATATGGTTACAGTCATGTGGATCGGGTTTCCACATCCACCAGTATGACATCATCGCCGATCTTTTTAATTTTTTCCCAGGGTATGACTATATCATCCTCTTCTCTTAAAAGTCCAAGAAAGCGACTGGCTCCGGGAACCACTATTGCTGTTATTCTGCCTTCCTGCAGATTGAATTCCATGTCTACGATGCTGCCCAAACGTCTGCCGTCTCGGATATTGATTACTTCCTTGGTTCGAAAATCCGACGATTTCGGCATATAAAGTCCACCTCGCTCCCAAACAGTATTCTCCTTCTATCCTATTATTCGAAAAGAAAAAAGATGACAAAAAGCCGTCTTATCGAAAAAGACGGCTGATAAATGGAATTGCTTAATATATACCTGCAATTTAACATGGTGGTGTACACTTAGGCTAATGCTGATTCGCAACACGGTTTCTGCAAATGGGTTATTGCAGTAACGGATATCAAATATATTTCCTCATATGGTTCAATGCTGTTTTCTCCAACCGGGATACCTGTGCCTGGGAGATACCTATTTCCTCCGCTACCTCCATCTGGGTTCGTCCGTCAAAGAAGCGCATGGTCAATATGAGTTTTTCCCTGTCATTGAGCTTCTTCATGGCTTCCTTCAAGGCTATTCCTTCCAGCCAGGCTTCATCCTGATTTTTATCGTCGCTGACCTGATCCATGACAAAAATGGCATCCCCGCCGTCATGATAAATTGGTTCAAATAAAGAAATGGGATCCTGAATGGCATCCAACGCAAACACTACATCTTCCCTGGGTATATTCAGAGCCTCGGCAATTTCACTTACCGTGGGTTCCCTGGAATGCTTGTTAATCAGCTGATCTCTCGCCTGCAGGGCCTTATATGCAGTATCCCGCAGTGAGCGGCTGACCCGGATGGAGTTGTTGTCCCGAAGGTATCTCCGAATTTCCCCGATGATCATGGGCACAGCATAAGTAGAAAATCGTACATTCTGAGTTACGTCAAAATTGTCTATGGCTTTGATTAATCCTATGCATCCCACCTGAAACAAATCATCGATATGCTCGCCTCTGTTATTGAATCGCTGAATTACACTTAGCACCAGCCTCAGGTTTCCCTGTATGAATTCCTCCCTGGCACTTTTATCTCCGGCATGCATCCTCGAAAACAGCACCTTCATTTCCTCATTGGTGAGTACAGGAAGCTGTGATGTGTTGACTCCGCAAATTTCGACTTTATTCGTGTGCATGCGATTTCCCTCCATCCCGCATCCTGTAAAAAACAGGATGTCCTTCTTACAAAAAGTATTGCCTTGGATGGAGTAATTTATTCGCTTATACCATTCTGCTGATTTCCTTTTTCAGCCTTCTGATAATGCGTTTTTCCAGTCTGGAAATATAGGATTGGGAGATTCCCAGCAGATCGGCAACTTCCTTTTGGGTTTTTTCCGAGCCATCCCTCAGACCGAATCGCAATTCAATAATGCATCTTTCTCTGCGGGACAAATGACTCATGGCCAAATTCAGCAATTCCCGATCCACTTCATCCTCAATATACTTATACACCAAATCATTATCGGTACCCAAAATATCCGACAGCAGCAGCTCGTTACCATCCCAATCAATGTTCAGGGGCTCGTCAAAGGAAATCTCAGATTTAGTTTTACCATTGCGCCGCAAATACATGAGAATTTCGTTTTCAATGCAGCGGGAAGCATATGTGGCCAGCTTGATTTTTTTTAACGGGTCAAAGGTATTTACTGCCTTTATCAAACCAATTGTGCCGATGGAGATTAAGTCCTCTACACCGATACCGGTATTTTCAAATTTCCTGGCTATATACACTACCAGGCGGAGATTGCGCTCGATCAAAGTGCCCTTTACCGATAAATCGCCCATTTCCAGTTTGGTGATAAGCTGAACTTCCTCCTCATTGGACAAGGGTGGGGGCAGGGCTTCGTTACCGCTGATATAGTAAATAAACCTGTTTCTTAATATTTTAAGCCTGTTGATGATTATTGCCCATTTCACACGGCAGTACATTCTCAACTTGCGATACAGGGACATAAATCATACCTCCTGATTACGGGATGATGTGAGGCTGGATCAACGCTTGATATTCACCACTGTCAGACAGAGTCTGATTGCGAATGCCTATTAAGGTGTCGCCTGACTTTGCCCAGCTGCCATTGTTCAAAATTCGAACACAATCGGGTCGAAATGCCAAAAGCATACTGCCGGAATGTCCCAGAGTGCAGTAGGGTACGATGCAGAACCGGTTGATCCAGTCAGATTCTGCCATAACCCGGGTTATGTCTCCCAGGTGCTCTTCCCTGCCCTGCAGGTAGATCTTTTGTATCTCAGGCGGCAGAATGGATCGGATCCGATCAAATTCAACCACCATCACCGGACAACCCGAAAGGGGATCCGTCAACTCATTCCCCGTATCCAGAAAAGCGTCCAAAGTAATGCATTTGCCGTCAAATTGTACCTCCACCCGGTACACCAGCTGATGTTGGCTTATTCTAAACCGGAGCAAAGGCCACAGCCAGCGATACAGCAGGATGATAAAAACCACTGAAAATATCAGAATCCTGATAGGAAAGTCTCGGATCAGGAAGACGCCGTCGGACACCTGTGCCCCAATTCCTGAAAAATAATAGAAACCGAAGGCTGCTCCTCCCAATAGGAAGGTAATGCCATAAAAATAACCAAGTAATTTGGCAAATTCTTTTGGAGAGCGGATGCGAAACCCTGCCGTCAGCATGGCAAAGGACAGCAGAATCTTGAAGGGCAGTGCGGCAAGGCAGTCAAAACCCGGCAAAATGAGCACAGTCGCATAACCTGCCCCGATACCGGCAGAGCACCACAACCTCCACATTGGGGAAATGTTTCGGGATAACTTCCAAGTGATCCACAAAACAATAAAATTGATTAGCAAATTATCCAGCCAGATGACATCCAGAAAGCGGTACTCCAACCCCATCCCATCCTTCATGCCTTTCCGGCCCCTGTTGTCCTCATTATAACCTATTCCCAAACAGAATCCTGTAGAACGGTGGATGCGAAGATAAAAAAATAACGACAATAAGTATACTTTATTGTCGTTATTATAAATATTCTTTGAAGAAAACCTTGCTCTTATTTAAGCCGATTTCTTCTCAGGAAGGTGGGAATTTCCAAATCATCGGACATATCCCGTCCGGCAGCGGATTGCATGGTTTCCATTACCTTCTCCACCTGTTTCCGTTCTTTTTTATCCATAGATTTATCAAACCCGGTAGCCATAACGATAATTTGGATCTCATCTTCCATATTCTCATCAATCACTGCACCGAAAATAATATGGGCATCCGGATCGGCTGCCTGTGCAACCAGCTCGGCTGCCTCATTTACTTCATACAATCCCAGGTTGAGACCGCCCGTGATATTAAGCAGTACGCCACGTGCACCTTCGATAGTGGTTTCCAGTAATGGGCTTTGAATGGCCTGTTTGGCTGCATCAGTTGCGCGGTTGTCGCCGCTTCCCTTTCCGATGCCCATATGAGCCAGCCCTTTTTCCTTCATGATGGTGCGAACATCTGCAAAATCCAGATTCACTAAGCCGGGTACGGCAATTAAATCGGATATGCCCTGTACGCCCTGACGCAAAACATCGTCCGCTATTTTAAATGCTTCCATCATGGTGGTACGTTTTTCTACCACCTGGAGAAGCCTGTCATTGGGTATGGTAATCAGAGTATCCACCTTATCCTTTAACTCGGCAATTCCCTTTTCAGCATTGATGGCACGGCGCCTGCCTTCAAACATAAAGGGTTTGGTGACAACACCCACAGTCAATATGCCCAGTTCCTTGGCCAGCTCTGCAACTACCGGGGTTGCACCGGTTCCGGTACCTCCCCCCATCCCGGCAGTAACGAAAATCATGTCGGAGCCTTTCAGAACCTGAAGAATTTCTTCCCTGCTTTCCTCAGCTGCCTTCTGACCGATTTCAGGATCAGCACCTGCACCCAACCCTTTGGTCAGTTTTTCTCCGATTTGTATTTTCTGAGTAGCCTGCGAAAGGAATAATGCCTGTTTATCCGTATTGATGGAAACAAAATCCACACCCTTCAGTCCATGTTGTATCATTCGGTTGACTGCGTTGTTGCCCGCACCTCCTACTCCTATTACCTTTATCTGTGCGAACTGATCCATATCCATGTCAAATTCAAGCACGCCGTACCCTCCCTTATATGTAATGTATACCAAATAGTATTATTTCTTAAACCATTTCCCTTTTTTTGAGTAAAGCTCCGAATATTTTTCTTATGCCTGACCTGCCTGCAGGTTTACCGGTAAGGCCGGTATATCCCAGGGAATACACCGCTGAAAAAATGGGACTGGAAAGCCCAATGACATCCGGAACGCCCAACTGAACGGACTGACCCAGTATTCCGGCGGTGAAATGCCTGATTCCCCTAAACAAAGCCAGACCACCGCCGGCCAATACCACCTTGGAATAGCTCGTCAGCAGGCCTTCGGCCTCTATCCGGCTGTGAACCAGCTCCAATATTTCCTCGATACGGGCTTCCACTATTTTCTGTAGAAAATCAACAGAAACATTATGTATATGCTGCCCGCCGCAAATAGGCATTTGCAGCTGTGATGTGCCCGTATCCCCGCTGAATGCAAGCCCTAAAACACAATATCGTTTCAGCCGTTCCGCTTCCTCGAAGGACACTCCGATACCTGCAGCAATATCCCGGCTGATATCATTGCCTCCCAGTGGAAGCCAGTCCAGAAATATCGGAATTCCACCCTTATATATAAGTATATCGGTACACTCACCACCGGTATCAAGCCAAAGAACTCCGTTTTCCCGATCTTCTTTTGTAAGCAGAGCTTCACCGCATGCAAGGGGAACCGGAATCCACTTGTCTACATCTATTTTAAGCGATCGCAGAACCTTTGTCAGTTGCCTGGCAAAATCAGTTTGAATGCAGATAACCGAAGCGTGCAGCTCTAGGGTTTCACATGAAAGCCCGATGGGATTTGCTGTCGGGCTGCCGTCCATTAGAAGATCGCCATATATGACATTTGAAATCTCCCAGGGAGCAGGCAGTGGATAATCTGCAGCCAGCCTGCGAAGTTCGGATATATCCCGCTCGGATATCGTGGAGCCTGGGGAGAGATTTCCGGCATTGCTGATTAGTCCGCAAAATTCATTGGGGATTCCCAGAATGCACCGTTTAAATTTATAACCGGCCATTTTCCGGGCTTGTCCTAAAGCTGCATCCAGGGAATGATAAAGCATCTTCTCGGACTTCCATCCATCCTCCTGCACCCCGCTGTATCCGACCTGACCCAGGCCGGTCAGCTTCAGGCTGCCATTTTGACCTTTCCGGCATGCCAGCACTGACAGTTTTGTAGTGCCGGGGTCAATCACCGTGACAGCATTGTTCAAAGCCGAGAAACCTCACTTTTGCTAATATATACACCTTGTAATTATGGTATCACATATTCTTATAAAGATAAATAACTATTTATCCGGCTTTTCCTGTACATAAGATTTTTTCCGAAGCAGCCCCAGGAAATGTCTTCGTATTTGAGCGAAGTTATTAAACAGCCGATAACCAAATACAAAAATGGCGCAAAGATAGATGGGGACATCCAATCTATCGCCTATATAAGCCAAACCGGCTGCCAATATTGCATTGCCGAAAAAGCCGGAAATAAAAACATCGGATTCAAATTTCCTGTCCAGCGAAGCCCGGATACCTCCGAACACAGAATCCAACGCTGCCAGTACGGCTATGGACATATAAGAAGAATAGGCAGTAGGAATATTAATGGGTAATGTCATCCCTAAAATAATACCGATTAAAATGCCAATCAGGGGCAGCCACATATCATTCATCCTCCTGTATCGCTTCTGCATAGGTAAATTCGATTTCTCCCAAATATCGGGGGATTTCTATGGATTCCATCCTGCGGATCTGAAACTCCAGACCCCAGGCTATCAAATCATGGTAAATACTGTCTTCCCGCTGAAAGCCGGCCATTAGCGCATCCGGGTCCCCGATGGCATGAATAACAAAGGGAGGTGCAAATCTTTCAGATTTTCCCACATTAATTGTGGGGCCGCCGCAGCTAATCCGGGAAGTTGCCATTATCCGGGTTCCGTTAATGGCAATTGCCTCTGCCCCTGCTCCTCTTAATTCATTGATGACATGGAGCATATCGCTGTCGTGCACGATAAAATAATTCATCATATATAAATTTGTGTTGAGGAAACTGTCTCGCTTCCTGTCATTAAGAATAATCTCAATACCCGGTCCTTCCACGGGCAGCAGACCGGCAGCCAGCCTGGTTTCCTGGACTTCCTTTTGCATCTGCTGAAGCTTCATGCTTTTATCAGCAGCTCTGTTTTCGTACTGGGCTAACTCGTTCACTTGCATTTTTATAATTTGATCATATTCTTCTCTTCGCTGCTCCAAATCCTTTTTCTTATCCATTAGCTTCTTTATAGTCTGCAGAGATGTTACACCGCCGATCTCCATTTCAGTTTTCTGTCCTTCCAAGGCTTTAACTGTGAAAAAGGCAAGTATGACACAGACCAGCGTTATCAGCCAGGTGGTTTTATTTGGCTTTTTCATCTTTATTCCTCCGGGGGCTTTTACTATTGTACGGGAATTGCATAGTCAAATTGGAGCGAACCGCTGTATTTGGGAATTCGTATCAAGTTCTCCTTGCGAATTTTAATTTCCAGTTCTTCTCCCAATGTATCAGCCACACCGCCCAACAGCATTAAAGAAGCCTCCAGGGTGTCAGGGTTGCCCAAAGCCTTGATTTCAAAAGGCGCAGAATACCGATTTGTATTTATTACGATATAATCCCCCGCATCCCGTATTTCCGTGCTTGCAATAATGCGTTCGTCGTTGATGGCCAGGGCTTCCGCACCGGCAGCATTCAATTCATTAACCAGCATCAGCAGATCTTCATGATAGACATTCCTGATAATGCCGGTTTCACCCCATTCCTGATAGGAAACAAGATTAACCGTAACTACTACACCGGCTCCCTCCAAATCAGTCAGGCCAGCCAGATTCCTGGCACGCTCCAAATCCCGATACATGGTCTCGTTCAGCTTTCCGGCATCCTGGGCAGCGGCTTCATATTCCATTAACTGGTCTTCCAGCTCCTGGATCAAGTTCTGCTGATTTGCAATATCCTGATTCAGCTTCTGAATTTGTGAGGTAAGCTCCTGAGCCCTTTGCAGGGACACATTCCCCCCTACGTTCTGAACATTTTTGAACTGAGCAGCCAGCATCAGTCCCAATATCATACATACCAGCATAATAGCAATTTTATCGCTAAATTTCTTCAACCTGTCACCTCATTTTCACCTTGCGTGCCGTCTTCTTCATCTGTCTGCTCTTCTTCCCCTTCCTGCTCTTCCGATAAGGATTGAGGATAGAACACAGCTTTGCCAGGTACACTGACGTCAAAAACCCCTGCTTCACCCTTTTGCAACACCTCGGCGTAGGCCGTGGACTTAAGCCATCCCAGTTTTCTGTCCAATTCCACAGCCTGTCCCAATTTAATCCGGATACCGTCTCTGGTAGTAAGAAAGATATCATCCGGATCGTCCATGCTCATGGTCAGAATCATATCAATGACATCCCATTGTTCCAATGCTTCAAGCATTCTAATCAATACCTTCTGCTTATAGATGCCATCCTGCGCCACTTCCAACGGCCTGCCCTTGGTGAGCCGGGAAATGGAAATGCCCTCAACTACCGGATAAGACGGCTGCCGGGTTTGTTTTACAATATCCAGAACAAATCCGCTGGAGTCCACTGTAATATGTGAACTTAAATAGGGAATAATCGCAGCAGGAACCCGTTCTTCCACTATTATAAGTACTTCATCAGGCAGCTTAACGGAAATTCCTTCAACAACAGGAAAGGGGGCGCTGCTTTCAATTCGCTGTTTTACCTTTTCTCTGCTGATCTTAAATATATTTTCCCCATAACTTATGCCCGATGTATTTATTATAGCATCCTTATCCAATGCACCGCTACATATAACCTCAATATTTTCTACCTGGAACACTTCCGTGCCAATGAATACAATAGCTGCGAAGCAAATCAAAAGAATCAGGAACATGAAAATTCCTTTGCTTGTCCCATTCCTAACCATAGCTCTTCCTCCACAGAATCAATGGGAACCTTGTATGACTGAGCCATAAAACCTTGCTTTTGCAGCAAAGCTTTATGGCGGTATCAATCAACTGCTCTCAATTCTCTCAATATCCGCACCAATACTGCGAAGATACTCATCCAGCTTGTCATATCCCCGTTCAATATGACGGACATTGTCTATTTCGGTAACCCCTTCCGCATTCAAGCCTGCCATAACCAGGGCTGCTCCGCCCCGCAGGTCTCCTGCACTGACCTGAGCGCCCTTCAGACGGGGCACCCCCTGTATTACTGCAATTTTCCCTTCGGTTCGAATACGGGCGCCCATGCGAATCAATTCCGGAACATGCTTGAATCGGTTCTCGAAAATGTTTTCGGTAATTATGCTTGTTCCCTTTGAGACCGTCAGTGCACTCATCAGCAATGCCTGCATATCCGTCGGAAAACCCGGATAAGGGTGGGTTTTGGTATTTTCAATTGCCCATAAGCGGGGAGGAGCCTTTATTTTAATCGCACCTAAATCTGTTCCCTTGTATGGAGTGATCATGCAGCCGGTTTCCCTCAGCTTGGTGACGATTGCCTGGATATGCTCCAGAATGACGTTCTCCACAACAATCTCACTGCCCGTAATTGCAGCCGCTACCAGATAAGTCCCTGCTACAATCCTATCAGGTATGACGGTATATTCCGTTTCATGAAAAGATTCCACGCCGTCGATGGTTATAGTATTACTGCCTGCTCCGGCCACTTTGCCGCCCATGCTGTTGATAAAATTCTGCAGGTCGGTAATTTCCGGTTCTTTGGCAGCGTTTCGTATCACGGTCCTGCCCCTGGCGCGGGTGGCGGCAAGCATGATATTCTCGGTTGCCCCTACACTGGGATAGTCAAGATGGATATCGGCACCCACCATATTGGCCGCTTCGCACTCCAAATAGCCATGGGATTCTGTGATAATCACCCCCAGCTGCCTTAAACCCTGCAGATGCAGATTGATAGGACGCTGCCCTATCTCGCAGCCCCCCGGATAAGTAATGACAGCCTTCTGCATTCTGGCCAGAACAGCACCCAACATAACAATGGAAGAACGTATTTCCTTTACATACCGGTCGGGAATCACCCAGCTGTTTATATCCGACGGGTCGATAAACAAAGTGGAATTTTCTCTTTTTATCCTGCATCCTATGGATTGCAATATCAGCAGCATATTCTCAACATCTGCAAGATGAGGGAAATCATACAGCACAACCGGCTTCCGAGTGAGGATTACAGCAGCCAGAATAGGCAGGATTGCATTCTTTGCTCCAATTACCCGGACGTTTCCTGCCAGCTTTCTGCCTCCCCGGATTCGAAATTTTCCCATACAAGTTACACCTCTTTCCTCAGCGTACAGTGGCTTCTCGGATTTGCACAAAAATAACGATTCAATACCATAGTATGCAGGGAATATTCAGGTGTTACAGATGGAGAAGATTGCCCGCTGCATCATGCTGCCTTGCAATGCCTGGAAATATTCAACAACACACCTATACTGGTAAGAAAAATAGCCAGGGAGGAACCGCCGTAGCTGATAAAGGGTAAGGGCAGTCCTGTCGGAGGCATGGAAGCTGTAACAACCGCTATGTTGATTACCACCTGAATGGCTATCATGGAGATAATGCCGGCAGCCAGTAAGCTGCCAAATAAATCCGGTACAGACAAGGCAACCCGGATGCCCCGCCAGATCAATACAAGATAGAGCAGAATCAAGAAGGTTGCTCCGATGAAACCCAGCTCCTCTCCTATAATAGCGAAGATAAAGTCGGTTTCAGGATAGGGCAGATACAGGTATTTTTGTCTGCTCCTGGCCAGACCCAGGCCGAAAAAGCCGCCGGAGCCCAGGGAATAGAGGGACTGAATTAATTGCCAGCCGCTTTCCATGGGATCAGCCCAGGGATCCATAAATGCAGTGAGGCGGTTAAGCCGGTAGTCGGCGGAAAAGGTTAATGCCACCGCAGCGGCAGCACCTGCTCCCACCAATAACGACAGGTGCCCCAGGTTTGCCCCACCCACAAAAAGCATCACCAGGGTCAGTATCACTATGCTGCCTGCGGTACTAAGATTCGGTTGCATTAGAATCAGCCCGAAAACCAGGCCGGCAACCAACAGAACGGGCAGCATACCCTTGAAAAATTTCCTTATCCTGCCCTTATCCCTGGCTATAGTGTCCGCTATGAAAAAGATCATGGCAAACTTGGCAATCTCAGCAGGCTGAATGGTAAAGTTACCGATACCCAGCCATCTTTTGGCATAATTCCGTGCTTCGCCTATCAATAGTACCAATATCAACAATACAATACTGACAATGAGGAATATCCTGGAATACTTCTGTAGCTTGGTATAATCTATCTGGGAGGCTACAAACAACCCTGCAAAGCCGATTACAGCCCACAGACACTGACGCTTGAAAAAGTACAGGCCGTCCCCCCAGCGATCGGCGGAATAATAGAAACTGGCACTGAAAACCATGACGATGCCAAAGGCAACCAATATGACAGTGGTCAGCAGTATAGGGAAATCCACGGGTTTCTTGTTCATATTGCCTACCTCCTCAATGCCTTAACTGCTGCCTTGAACAGCTCTCCCCTCTCTTCAAAATCCCGGAACATATCCCAGCTGGCACAGGCAGGGGAAAGCAGCACCTGAAATCCGGGAGAAGATAGCTCATAGGCTTTTTCTACTGCTTCTTCTATGCTGTTCGTCATATGAATATTGGTAAAACCCTTTTCTTTTGCAGTTTTGGCAATGATATCGGCAGTCTCGCCCAACAAAACCAATTCCCGTACCTTGCTGCCGAAAGCATCTATGAAATCTGAAAAGCCGGTTTTTTTGTCCATGCCGCCGGCAATAAGTACAATAGGACCGGGTATAGCCTGAATGGCTTTTATGGAAGAGGCGGGGTTGGTTCCCTTGGAATCATTATAGAAGGTGATCCCGTTTATGGTATCCACTTTTTCAATACGATGCTCCACTCCTGGAAATTCCTTCAAAACCCTGGCAATTATCTCCGGCGTGACGCCGCTCAACCCGGCTGCCAGAGCGGCTGCTAAAGCATTTTCCAGGTTATGGGCGCCGGGTATGCCAACCTGGTCTGTCTTACATACGGTGATCGCTCCTGCTCCAAGGTTCATGCATATGCGCCCGTCCTCCACCCAAGCCCCTTCCGTCAAGCTTTTTGTCCGGCTGAAATAAAATACGCGAACAGGGCCGCCCGGCTTTACTTTGGACAGAGTATCGTCGTCCCCGTTTAAAATCAAATAGTCTTCACTTCCCTGATTTTCAAATATCCGGGATTTGGCAGCTATATAATTGTCCATGGTTTTGTGACGATTCAAATGGTCCGGTGATATATTCAAAATCAGGGATATGTGCGGACGGAAATCAACAATGGTCTCCAATTGAAAGCTGCTGATTTCAGCAACTACCTTGTCAGCCGGCTTTATTTCCTCCACTTTTCCCGAAAAGGGAATCCCGATATTCCCTACAACATGGGTAGTTGCGCCTGATGCCTTCAGAATCTCGCCAATCCAGGCAGTTGTGGTGGTTTTCCCGTTGGTACCGGTAACGGCAATAATTGGCGCCTTACAATATCTATACGCCAGTTCCACTTCGCTTATCACCTGGATTCCCATTTTGGCTGCCTTGATTAAAAAGGGAGCATCTGTGGGTACACCGGGACTGATTACAATTTGATCTGTCCGATCCAATAGTTCATCCGGATTTCGTCCCAGATAAACCTCACAGTCAATGGTTTCCCTTAACTCTTTCGCCGCTGACATAACTTCCGCTGTACTGCTGCTGTCATTTATAATTACCCTATTACCCATCCTATACAGCAGCCTGGCAGCCGAAATGCCGCTGCGAGCCAGGCCGATCACCAATATTGTCTTTCTATTCCCGTCCATTTTTCATGTCCTCCTAAATGCTTAAAAGTGTAAACAGGCACAGTATCGCAGCAGCAATCATAAACATAGCCACTACCCTGGTTTCAGGCATACCGGTCAGTTCAAAATGATGGTGCAGCGGCGCCATTTTGAATACCCGTTTGCCCCGCAGCTTGAAGGAGCCCACCTGCAGGATAACAGAAATCGATTCAGCCATGTATACACCGCCGAAGATTGGCAGCCAAAGGGGGATGCGCAGCAGTATTGACAAAGCAGCTACCGCTCCTCCTAAGCCCAAAGAACCTGTATCACCCATGAACACCTGAGCGGGATGGGAATTATACCTCAGAAAGCCCAGGCAGCCGCCGGTCAAGGCTGCAGAAAAAATGATGAGGTTCTGATAGTTTTGGGCCAGCCAGGTCATACCCTGCCGGTCGGCAAGCCTCCACGCTGCGGTAATTATTATGCTGAGGGTGGCGGAAACAATCAGCGTTATCCCTGAACACAGGCCGTCCAGGCCATCGGTCAGGTTGAAACTGTTTACCGTACCGATTATGATAAAAACCGCTGCCGGAATATATAGAATGCCCAAATCCCATTCCGTGCCTACGAAGGGGATTACCACGCTGCTTCCGATAAATTCATTGTTATAGGCATAAACGGCCAAGGCTACCGCTACTACCAGCTGACTGATAATCTTCTGGTAGGCTCGAAGGCCCAGGGAGCGTTTTTTTACCACCTTGATATAATCATCCACAAAACCGATCAAACCGAATCCTATGGTTGCCAGCACGGCAGCCAGCACAAAATCCTGATTTCCTTTGGGCAGCGCCAGGCTTATTGCTATTAACGGAACCAGAAACAGAATCCCGCCCATGGTAGGGGTACCGGATTTGGAAAGATGGCTTTTGGGTCCGTCATCCCTGACGGTCTGACCCAGCTTCAGCCTTCGCAGCCAGGGAATCAGCAATATACCCATAAGAAGTGTGGTTAAAAAGGATATGATGACAATGGATGCAAAATATTTCAAACTAAATCCTCCCCATTTCTCAAATACGATACTATTTCCTCCATGTGCATGCCCCGGGAGCCCTTTACCAATATACGGTCTCCTTCCTGCAAATAGCTGCCCAGCCATTGGATCACGCCCTGATTGTCTTTGCTGTGAAAAACATTCCGGGTGTCCATACCCGCTTCTACTGCACCTTCTCCAATCCAGGCACTGTCCCGGCCCCTGGTAAGCAGGATGTTAACTCCGCATTCAGCTGCCGTTCTCCCTGTCTGCTTATGGGCAGAGTGTGAATATTCACCCAGTTCCAGCATATCACCCAGAATCGCAATTTTGCGCCTGCCCTCCATGTCCCTCAAGATATGAAGGGCTGCCTTAACCGAGTCGGGACTTGCATTGTATGCATCGTCAATCACCTTGATATTTTCACGGTGCTTGATGGAAAAGATGTTCAAACGCATGCTGCCGCTGACAAACTCCAGCAGCCCTGATTGAATGTCATTCATTTCCATGCCGAATACCCTGCCTGTTGCAATTGCTGCAAGGCTGTTGTATACATTGTGCCTGCCCGGTGCATTCAGTTTAATCGGGTAGGTACCCTTTTCTACTGACAAATTATATTCAATGCCGTCTTCGCCAAGCATCCGAATATCATCCGCCCGGTATTCTGCACCCGCCCCGGTTCCGAATCTGATGACATCATAGGGGATAGGTTCCCCCTTCATTCGTTCTGCTTCCCGATGAAGTATATCGTTGTCATCATTCAGAATCACGGTGCAGCCTTCACCAAATTGTCCCAAAACCTCTGACTTGGCCTTCCATATATTTTCCCGGCTGCCCAGCTTTTCAATATGGGAGATGCCTATATTGGTGATAACCGCAACCTTGGGAGGAGCTACAGCCGCCAGGCGGCGAATTTCCCCGAAGCCGCTCATCCCCATTTCCAAAACCGCGAGCTGATGATGGGATTCCAGGCCAAACAAGGTCAGCGGTAATCCGATCTCATTATTAAAATTACCCTGGGTTTTCAACACATTAAATTTCCGGGAAAGCACATTGCAAATCATGTCCTTGGTTGTGGTTTTCCCCGTACTGCCGGTAATTGCAACAACTGGAAGGGAAAAGCGTCTCAGATACCAGGCCGCCAAATCCTGCAAAGCCGTCAGAGTGTTGCCTGTAACTATTGTATGTACATCCTCTGGCAAAGTTTTATTAAGATTGTGTATCAAAACTGCGGCAGCCCCTTTATCAGCTGCTTCCTTTAAGAAGTCATGCCCGTCAAATCTTTCCCCTTCCAAAGCAACAAAGAGATTCCCTGGCTGCAGAGTGCGCGTATCCGTTGATACACCCGTAATGACCGCAGCACCGCCTTCCCGGACGATGCGGCCTTGAACAGCATCCGCTGTCTCTATTACGGTTATGGGTCTCATCTTACATTCTCCCTTCCAAGGATGTCCGCTACGATTTTCTTTTCATCAAAATGATAAGCCTGTCCCTTTATTAATTGATATGTTTCATGACCTTTTCCGGCCAGTATTATTACGTCATTATCCCTGGCATTTTTCAGCGCAAACTCGATAGCCTGTCTGCGGTCCTCGATAACTTGATAGGGACACCTGGTTTTTTTAAGTCCGGGCAGTATAGCCTTGATAATCTCCATGGGTTCTTCGTTGCGGGGGTTATCAGAGGTAACAATGCAAAAATCCGAATATCTGCCCGCTACTTCCCCCATCAAAGGGCGTTTTGCCGCGTCCCGGTCTCCTCCGCAGCCAAACAGGGTTACAAGCCTGCCATTTGTCAGGTCCCTGGCGGTCTTCAATATGTTTTCCAAACCGTCGGGGGTATGGGCGTAATCAAGAATAACCGAGTATTTCGTTCCTGTATTGAGCAGTTCAAATCTTCCCGGTACGCCCTGAATGCTCTCCAGGCCGGCTTGAATATCCTTTAGGGAAATGCCTGCTGCATAGCAGGAAGCAGCCGCAGCCAGGGCATTGTAGACGCTGAATATCCCGGGAATACCCAATTTGATCGCAATTTTCGCTCCCAGAATATGAAGGTTGAAGGTCACTCCCTCTGCGGCTATTTCGATGTCCCGGGCAAAGATATCCGCAGGCCTGTATATTCCATAGGTAAAAGCACAGCATTCCAGGCCGTCCAGTATAATACGTCCGCTTTCATCATCCACGTTGATAACGGCAAGGCGGCTGTGCTCAAACAATTTTGCCTTTGCTGCCCGGTATTTTTCCAATGTACCGTGGAAATCCAGGTGATCCTGGGTCAGGTTGGTGAATATGCCCACTTCATAATTGCATCCGGTCACCCTTTCCAATTCCAGGGAATGGGAGGAAACCTCCATAACCGCCGCATCTGTGCCCTCCTGCAGCATTTCCCAAAAAAGTCTCTGCAAATCCACTGATTCCGGGGTGGTTCTTTCCGTCGGAATCAACCGGCTTCCTATCATATTGGTAATGGTGCCAATCAATCCGGTTTTTTTACCTGCTTGTTCCAAAATGGACTTGATCATATAAGTGGTGGTGGTTTTTCCATTGGTACCGGTAACACCAAATAATATCATATTCTCAGTGGGATTTCCATAAAAAGCAGCTGATACGCAGCCCATAGCTTTCCGGGGTGCCTCCACAAATACCTTGGTAATCCCCCTGGGCAGCGATACATCTTTGCGCAGCAAAACCGCTGCCGCTCCTTTTTCAGCCGCTTCGGCAGCAAAATTATGACCGTCTGCCCGGAATCCTTCTATACAAAAAAACAAGGACCCGGGGGTCACCTGTCTCGAATCATAATGTATATCACTGATATGGATGTCCAAAGAGCCTTCAACGTGAAGAACCTCTATATCCTTCAGCATTTCTCTGAGTATCATTCCCATTCCTCCCGGACTCCTGCCTGAACAGGCGGTTTTCCTCACTTGTAAGTATATACAGATAATTTCCTATTCATACCTTCTCAACATCCTTATTGAGGCGGCTCAAAACTCACAGTTACCGTTGTTCCCGCTTCCACCATGGTTCCCGGAGCAGGCTGCTGACTGAAAGCCAGACCAATACCCTCTATCTTAAGTTTAAGCCCCCTGGAAGTCAAAATATTGTTGGCCTCCCGGATGGATTTGCCGGTTACATCGGGTACCTCAATCAATTGCTGCTCCTCCGAATGATGGCCGGTTTCCCCGCTGCCGGTATAAAGAAGCACAGTGGTATTCACCAAAACCTCGGCATCCGGCAGAGGCATCTGCCTGGTTACAATGGTACCGGTTTGTTCAGCAAGGTAATCCAACCCTGCTTCCCGCAAAATCCTGGCTGCTTCACTTAAATCTTTACCCGTAACATCGGGGACGATTACCTCCCGGGTTTCCTGCTTTGTATTTTCATCGAAGACCGGTTCCACGCCCATGTAGTTTAAGGTGTCTTCCAATATCATCTTAACATAGGGTGCGGCTACAACGCTACCGAAATCCACGGCTACCTGGGGCTCATCTACCATGAACAAAACCACTACCTGGGGATTATCTGCAGGTGCAAAGCCGATGAAGGAAGCGATTACGGCATCCTGCTTTATTCCGCCGCTTTCGCTGTATTTCTGGGCAGTGCCCGTCTTTCCGGCTACCCGGTAGCCTGGAATATAAGCATTTTTACCGCTGCCCTTATTGACAACACTTTCCAGTATCTCCCGCATAAGGGCAGAGTTTTCTTCAGAAATTACCCTTCGCACCGTGACCGGCTTTATTTCTTCATAGATATATTCACTTCCGTCATCAAACTCAAGAGCCTTCACCAATCGAGGCTGCATCAGGTTTCCGCCGTTTATAACAGCAGAAACTCCGTTTATAAGCTGAAGGGGAGTAACGGCCAAAGCCTGCCCAAAGCCCATTCGGGCAAGGTCAACATTCTTGACCGAGTCTTTATTCATAATCACGCCCTTTTCTTCCCCATATATGTCAATTCCGGTTTGACTGCCGAATCCAAAGGCCTCTAAATATTCATAGAATCGTTCTACCCCGAGACCTAATGACATATCCATGAAGGCAGGGTTACAGGAGTTCTGCACCACCTCAAAGAGATTTTGGTGACCATGGCCGCCGGCTCTCCAGCACCTGATGCGCTGGCCGTCCACAATTCGGTAACCCGGATCATTAAAGGTGGAATTTGCCGATACTACTCCCGCTTCAAGGGCAGCAGCGGTTGTTATAATCTTAAAGGTGGAACCCGGATCCATATTGTCTTTTGCGGCTATGTTTTTTACATAAGCCTCCATGCCTTCATATCCCAATTCTCGGGGCGGTTCATTGGGATTAAAATCCGGCCGGTTTGCCATAGCCAGAATGTCTCCGGTGTTGGGATCCATTACAATGCAGTATACCTTATTGGCACGATACTGATCCATGGCGTCGGACACAGCTTTTTCCGCAAAATGCTGAATCACCTGATCTATGGTCAGAATAACATTCCATCCATCGATGGGCGGAATCATTCTTTCTACATTGGTAGGAGTTTCCCTTCCCCTGGTATCGGTCTCCATCACAATCTGACCTGGCATACCCTTCAGATATTTGTCATAATAAAGCTCTATCCCCTCCTGGCCCTTGATTCCTTCCCCCGGTTCAGCATACTTCATGGTAAAGCCCAGGATATGGGAAGCCAGATTGCCGTTGGGGTAGTATCGTTTAGGTTCTTCGGTGAAATAAACTCCTTTTATATTCAGCTGTCTGACTTGTACTGATTCTTCCCGGGTCAACTGACGTTTAACCCATATCTCGGATTTGGATTTATCCGATATCTTTTCATAAAGCTCCTCTGCATCCAAATCCAATATGGCAGCCAGCTTAAGGGCCGTGCCCCTGGCATCTTTAAGCTGATTTGGACGAACTGCTATGCTGTCGGCACTGGCGCTCTGCGCCAGTACAGCCTTATTTCGATCATATATAATTCCTCTCTGAGGATATACATCCAATGAACGTGTCCATTGATCCACTGCCTTTTCGTACAGCTCGCTTCCCCACACCAATTGAATATAGCCGTTTCGTACAATCAAAGCAAGTAAAATCAGGGAAACCACCAGTAAAAAGACCAGAAGTCTCCTTCGATTAGTCACTGCCGGTGCGGACACCAGCAATCCCCCCTTCCAAAAAGCAAGAAACAGCCTTTAGTTGGACAACCCCAGGAAGCGGCTCAACAAGCTTTGATCGGATTGCTCGATGGAGGCATCAGCCTGCTCCGCTACTTTCTGCTGCTGTGGAAGGTCTACGTATTGCACCTGGCCTGCCTCCGGATATTTCATTCCAATTTCCGTTGCGGAAAATTCAACGGCATTCAAATCCTCGCTGTAGGATAATTCTACTTCCAGTTTATCTCTTCGCAGCCTCTCCTGTTTCAATTGATTTTCCAGCTCCAGGATGGCTTTGTGATTATCTGATATCAAAGCATATCGATACACTGTAAAGCTTGCAGCTGCAAAACAAAGCAGGACCAACCCGATGGTAACGATCTTGTTTAATGTCCCATGCTTTTTAGCCGGAGCTGTCTGAAGCTGCTCCTGCCGACTTTGCTCCTTATGTCGGGTTGGCTCCCTTCGCCGAGGTTCCACTTCAGGAATCATTTCTTCCAGGTATGCATATTTCTCTGCTAACATTTGTATTCAGCCCCCCCGCTGTTTATGTGTAAACATCTCGTAGTTATAGCTTCTGACATACCCTTAGCTTTGCACTTCTGGCCCGGACATTGGCAGCCATCTCCTCCTGTCCGGGCACTATGGGTTTTCTGGTAATAATGTCAACCACCGGATTTTTGCCGCAAATACAGACAGGTGCCTCAGAAGGGCAGGTACAGGGATTCTTTAAGCTCCGAAAAGTGTTTTTTACAATCCTGTCCTCCAGGGAATGAAAGGTGATAACGCAAAGTCTGCCTCCCGGCCGTAAAACCTCTGCTGCATTTCGTAGTGCCCGCTCCAACAGGGAGAGCTCCTGATTAACCGCTATGCGCAGCGCCTGAAAGGTGCGGCGGGCCGGATGGGGTCCAATCCGTCTGGCAGATGCGGGAATTGCCTTCTTGATTACTTCCACCAGCTGTGCGGTAGTTTCAAGGGGGCGGTTGTCCACAATGAAGGCAGCAATGCGTTTTGCCCAGCGTTCCTCACCGTAATCCCGGATAATCCGTGCCAATTCATCTTGGGTAGAGTTATTTATTAATTCGTAAGCACTGAACTCCTGTGTGGTGTCCATGCGCATATCCAACCGGGCATCCTCATGGTAGGAGAAGCCTCTTTCCGGCGTATCCAACTGATGAGAGGATACACCCAGATCCAGTAGAATGCCGTCCACAGCTGCTATATTTAATTCCCTCAATATACTCCTGATATCAGCATAATTTCCGTGAACCGGGGTAAAGCTTTGAGACCATGCCTTCAGCTTGGCCGATGCTGCCTGGAAGGCTGCAGGATCCCGATCAATTCCAATTAAACGCCCGGTGGGGAAAATCAGCTTTAGAATTTCCTGAGAATGGCCTCCGCCTCCCATGGTTCCGTCTACATAAACACCACCAGGCCTGGGGTTCAAATAATCCAGTGTTTCCTTTAGCAGGACGGGTACATGGTGAAATTTCATTGGATTATCTCTCCTCTTTTCCAGGCAGATTAAATGCCCAGCTCAGCCATCTTTTCTATAATGGCATCCTGATCAAGACTGGATTCGCCGTTGTAGCTCTCCCAGGCGTCCCTGCTCCAGATTTCCACCCGGGTGGATACACCTATAATGGACAGCTCTTTTTCCAGAGAGGCGTACTCCCTGAGATTGGCCGGGATCAGAATTCTTCCCTGCTTGTCTGCTTCACATTCTGCAGCACCGGCAAAGAAGAAACGGATAAAGGCTCTGGCCTCCTTACTGGTCAGTGGCAGGGTGCGCAGCTTTTGTTCTAGGTTTTGCCATTCTTCATCGGGATATACAAACAGACAATTGTCCAACCCCTTGGTGACAACAAATTTTTCCCCCAGTTCTTCGCGAAACTTAGCCGGCATAAACACTCTGCCTTTTGGATCAATTGTATGCTGGTATTCCCCAATGAACATTCTGACTGCCCTCCTTCCTCCACTGTAATTATATTGTCTGGTGTTTTATGTACTTATAACCCACTTTACACCACTTTACACCACTTTAGTTAATTATTCTATACTTATTCTGAAATTCCTTCTAAAGATTTGGAAAAAATAAAAAAAGAACTTGTTTTAGGCATAAAAAACGACATAGCCGCAATAACACGTCTATGCCGATTTCTTCTTTTTTCAGATAAATATTTTTTTCTGATATGTATCTCCCTGTCAGATGATTTGTTTCAGGCGAAAATCCAGATAATCACAGGATACCAAGTGATACTGGGTATTTTCATAGATCCCTTCAAAGGCATATTTGGTGCCCTCATCATGAAGGTGTCCATATACCACATGAGCGGGCTTGTACTGAGTCAGGATGCGGACCATTTCAGTGGCATGACCCTTATCGTCAAAGGGCGGATAATGAAGCATAACAATAATACTATTACCTGCTTTTTCATTGTTCCTTCCTGCACTTTCCAGGGAAAGCCTGAGCCGCTGCAATTCCCTGTTATAAACCTTTGCATCCTGCTCAGAAAAATCCTTCATACCGGGATTGGTCCAGCCTCTGGTGCCGCAGAACGTAAAACATGATAGGCTGAGGCTGTCATTTTGCAGAACATGCATGGAAGGAGGCAGAACTCTTCGCACCTTGGATACAGAAGACCACCAGTAGTCATGATTACCCTTAATCATAATCTTTATCCCGGGAAGGCTGCCAATACTGTCCAGGTCAATTACGGCATCCTGTAATTTCATAGCCCAGCTGATATCTCCCGGGATTAAAACAATATCTTCATCCGAAACCTTTTGCTCCCAGTCTATCCTGATCTTATTCCAGTGATTTGCCCAATTCTCTCCAAAAACGTCCATGGGCTTGTCCTTGGCTCCTGACAGGTGCAAATCGCCGATTGCATAAATAGAAATGCTCATTTTATTTCCTGCAGCATGCCCTTTTCTTTTAGCTTCTCCAGGATCTGTCCGTTTACATCCATAGCAGATAAGGACGCATCATCAATAGTAAGGGTAACATAAACCGGCCGGCTGCTGCGATAATAGTGCTGTAAGGGCAATGTACTTACCTCATATTCATGCAGCCTCTTTACAATGGTTTCCTCATTGTCATCTGAGCGATAAACCAGGGCCTCCTTACAGTCCGGACAATTCTTCAAACCCTGGTCCCTGTGAAAAACCTGCTTGCATTTGGGACATACCTGTCTGCCCAGCATGCGATAGAACAGGACCTCCCGGCTGACATTCAAGTCGATAACCAGATCCACCTGTCTGCCCATACCTGACAGCATGCGGTCCAAAGCTTCAGCCTGGCCGATGGTTCGAGGGTATCCATCAAAAATGACGCCGTCCCGGTATTCCGGCTTTTGAATTCCATCCTCCACCACCAGGTTAACTATATCATCAGAGACCAGCTTCCCCTCCTTGACTACCTGAACCTTAGGGTATAGCGGATGAGACTCATCCTGCAGTATTTCCCGGAACAAATCACCGGTGGATAAAGGCCTGCCGCCCAATTGCTCAGCCAACAGGTTTCCCTGGGTTCCCTTTCCCGATCCCGGCGGTCCAAGCATAACAATATCCATTATTCCAATCCTCCTTATTTCTGTCTGTATCAGATAGGCACAATTATATATTTGCCATATGCACCGCTTCCAAAACTAGAAAGCAATATCCTGTTTTTTCAAATAACCGTCTATGCCGGATGATGTTGCGATACAATTCTACTAAAAAAAAATGGAAATGGCAATTGCCAACCGAAAAAACAATACAGGAGTATGTCCGTGTCAAACTCCGTTATTGTTATGTAATTACTCTGCTTCTCCGGTAATCAGACGATAAGCTTCAATGGTACCGGCAATCATCTGTGAGCATGGATCCAGTATGGCACAGTCCAGCCCCGCTCCCAGAGCCATTGCCAGGAATGCAGCATTCAGTGCCGGCCTGTTCTTCATACCATGGGAAATATTGCTGATGCCCAGAATGGTTTTAAGGCCGAGTTCTTGTTTAATCAATGATATTGACTGCAGGGTTATCCCCGCCGCTCCCGGCTGTTGAGATGCACTTTCTGCAATACAATCGATTATGAGGTCTTCCTTTCTTATTCCATAGGACAAAGCAGTGTCCAATATACTCTCTGCTATGCGCAGCCTGCCTTCTGCGCTGTCCGGAATCCCTTTTTCATCCAGGGTCATACCTATAACGCAGGCCCCGTATTTGCGGGCGAGGGGCAGAATACGTTTCTTGGATTGTTCGGAGCCGTTAACGGAGTTGAGAATGGGTTTGCCATTGACGATTCTGGCACCGGCTTCCATCACTTGATAATCTTCACTGTCCAGCTGCAGTGCAATGGGAACCATGGACTGTATGAATTCAACTGTTTTTACCATTATCTCCGCTTCATTTGACTGTCCGGTACAAACATTGATATCCAGTATATCAGCACCCGCTTGTTTTTGAAGTAAGGCTTCTTCATAAAGAAAATTCAAATCTCCGTCTTGCAGCCCTTGCATCATATTCGGACAGCTCACTGGATTTATCCTTTGGCCAACGATACGGATGCCCTTGTCAAACAACACCGTCTGCCGGGAGGAAGCCGCAGCTGTGAGCATGGGGTTGTCGGGTTTATTCCATTTTTTATTATGCAATCTTTCGCAAAGCATCCTGATAAAGTCAGGGTTGGTACCACAGCATCCTCCCATCAGCTTTACGCCCATATCAGCCATTTTTTCTGCAGAATCTGCAAAGCTTTCGGGATGGAGAGGATATAAGGGTTTTCCTCCTGACAATTCGGGCAAGCCGGCATTAGCCTGAACCAGCACAGGAACATGGGCAGCCTTTACAAACTCGCCGACTACCGGCAGCAGCTCCTCCGGGCCAAGAGAGCAGTTTACACCCAGCGCTTCCACTCCCAGCCCCTCCAATACGGTTACCGCCGACAAAGCATCGTTACCCATCAGGGTTCTGCCGTTTT
>DUOI01000061.1 GCA_012838915.1 Clostridiales bacterium | reverse complement strand
GGTATGATTATAGATGATAAATGGGCTGAATTTTTAAAGAATAACAACTTTTTGGTTGGCTTATCCTTAGATGGAACCAAGGAAATACATGATAGTGGAAGGGTGGATTATTCAGGCAAGGGGACTTTTAATTCAGTTATGAAGACAGTTGATTTACTGGACAACTATAATGTTGAGTACAATATACTTACTGTAGTCAATTCTATGGTTGCAAGGCTCATAAAAAAAATATATAATTTCTACAAGAAAAGTGGATTTAAATATATCCAGTTTATACCCTGTTTAGATCCATTGAGCGAGAAACCGGGTGGATATTCCCATTCTCTTTCCCCAGACAGATTCGCATATTTTTTGAAAACACTTTTCGATGCTTGGTATAAAGACATAAAAAGTGGCATTAGGATAAGCATAAGGTATTTTGATAATTTGATAAGCATGCTTATGGGATATACACCGGAAAAATGCGGGATGACCGGCGTATGTTCTATTCAATATGTTGTAGAATCCAATGGGGGAGTATATCCCTGTGATTTTTATGTTATAGATAGGTGGTACCTTGGGAATCTTAGGGATAAAAGTTTTGCTGAAATAGGATATTCCGAAACAGCTAAAGAATTTGTAAATGTATCAAGACATATTGATCCTAAATGTAAGGAATGTAAGTGGCTTAACTTATGTAGAGGTGGTTGTAGAAGGCATAGGGAGCCTTTTATTGCCGACATGCCTGGGTTAAACTACTTCTGTCCCTCATATATGGAATTCTTGGAATATGCAAGTCCCAGGTTAATAGAGTTAGCTAGATTGTTTACAATTAACATGGGAAGGTATTAAATCCGGAAATTAAAAGGGTTTTGAATATTTCGTAAGGCGAGCACAAAATATGTTGCAATTTTGGCAAGTTGGGTTATCATCATATTAGCAAAAACTATTGATGTGTTATCTAAGCTTGAAAAAGCGAGGTCAATAAATTCAGTATATATACATTAAGGGAGGAACAGTTGATGAAAAAAACAGGCTGGGGTTTTATCGGAGCGGGCGATATTGCCAACAGGTTCATGACAGGATTGGTACAGGTGCCTGATACATATTTGGCTGCCGTATATTCCAGAACCTACGACAGGGCAAAAAGCTTTGCCGACAAATATAATGCCAAGGTTTATGCCACCCCTGAAGAGATGATTGCTGACAGGAATGTTGATATCGTGTATGTCGGCACACCCCATACCGTACATAAAGAAAATACGCTGATGGCTTTAAACATGGGCAAGCCTGTGCTATGTGAAAAACCGATGGCTCCCAATGCTGAACAGGTATCGGAAATGATTCAGACAGCAAGGCGGAAGAAAATCTTTCTGATGGAAGCTATGTGGACAAGATTTTTCCCTGCCATGGAAAAGATACGTTCCTGGCTGAAGGATGGCAGAATCGGCAAGGTTCAGCTTGTAATCGCAGACTTTGGCTATTACGAAAGGGAGAATCCCTCACATATAATATTTAATCCTGATACAGCAGGAGGCAGCTTACTGGATGTAGGAGTATATACTATTGCGTTTGCATTTATGGTGTTTGGTAAAAAACCCAACAGGGTTACCGGGCTTGCGGATATGACTTCAACCGGTGTGGATGCGGCTATGGGCTGTACCCTGGGGTTTGAAGGCGGCGGGCTTGCACTGCTGTATTCAGCCGTAAACACGGATACCACGCAGGAAGCTCAAGTCATAGGCGAGAAGGGCCGGATAGTCATTCCCCGATTCTGGAGTCCTAAGGAAGCACACCTTTATCTTGGAGGTAAACTGGAAGAAAGCTTCAAACAGGAGCATGCAGGTGATGGCTATCAATTTGAAATAGCTGCAGTCCTGGAGGATATTCGGAAGGGCCGCCTGGAAAGTGAACTGATGCCTCTGGATGAATCCCTTGCCATAGCTGAAGTAATGGATGAACTAAGAAAGCAGTGGGGCCTTGTGTATCCCTTCGAGTGATTATATATATCTTTGATGCAGAAAGCTTGGAGGAATTTTGAGATGGATGAAAAGATGCTTGATTTATTAGAAAAAATATATATTGAACTCCAAGAAGTTAAGGAGAATTTTGCAACCAAACACGATGTGGTCAGAATTGAAAATAAAATGGACATTAGTCACAAGGCTTTGTACGACGGTTATAAGCAAAGTATTGAGGCTATCACCGAAATAAAGCATAAATTAGATGAATTAACCAAAAGAGTGGAAACTCAGGAGATTAAATTACAAGCATTGAAATAAGCCCACTTGAGCAGTTTGTTTTGAAATTCCTTCCGCTATTGATTATACCATTATCAAAACATCAAGATGATGGTATAATCAATAGACATGGAAGGGGTGTATGAAAGGTGGATCAGCTTAAACCTTACGCAGGAAAACGAATAACTGAGAAAAAGATTCGGGAAATCCTGAACATACAGGATTACCAGGATTATTATAAAGCGATGCAGTATCTGCTGCAGAATCATTTGATAGAGCCGGTTTTATCTTCCGGTTCCAACGGTATGAATCCGCCTTTGTATAAAAGGTATCGTGTACAAAAGGAAGAAAAACGCTATGATGATATACTGCCTGAAATAAGGTTGCTACACACTTCCTTAAATGTTGAAGGTTATTTAAACCAACCTGGAAAGTATAAGGAACACAGAGGCTGGATTCAGCCGCTTGACAGCTGGCTGAAAGAAAATCAGGAGCTGTTAAAAACATCAGTATCCATCAATGAAAGATCCTTTCAGATATTTCATCAGGAGAAGGCACTTCGGGACAACAAGGATCTTGCAGCCGTTCTCCATTTCAATTCCGGCATTCGGGATGTTCTGAATTACTATGAAACACCGGAGCCGTTCTTTACACATAATATTAAGCCATATGATGAAAAAACAACGGTAAATATATTAATAAGCGAAAACAAGGATACATGGTATACTTTGAGGAAGATCATGAATGCTTCCGGAAACATGCTTTTTGGGATTGGGTTTCATATTCTCATGTATGGTGAGGGTAAAAAAATCAATCGAAGGTATGATACTCTTTCTGATTATGATGAAATTACCCTGGACGGACTCCAAAGCAGATATTACTATATCGGCGATATCGATTATGAGGGTATCGGTATTTTCAATGAATTGACTGAGCAGAATCCTGCGCTGCAAATTAAATTGATGACCCCTCTGTACATAATGATGCTGGAAAAGTCCAAGGAAGTATCCCTGCCTTTCACCAAGGATATGCAGGTGGAAAGCAATCCGGAAAGTTTTCTTGCTGAATTTGAGCCCCAATATCGGGATATGATTGTTAAAATACTTCAATCACGAAGATATATCCCCCAGGAAATATTAAATTATGGTGACTTTATCAAAATAATAGAGGGTTCGGCAGATGTATGAGTTTTTGGATAAATTTGAGAAGCGTATGGAATGGCTGGGAGCAGCCCATTCCATTATTAATCGTAAAGGAAAGAACACCGAGATTGAAGAGCTGTTCAGCGAGAACCAACTGACCGGAATTATCATATCCGTTCTTCTTTTTATAATGGAAAAAACCCTGGAGCAGAACAATGAATGCGATATGGCAGCGATTGAAAGCTTTTTAAGCGAGCTGCTGTTCACATACTATACAGACAGGTTGACTAAACAGCAAATACACAATATTGCCGACTATATAGTTAAGAGTATATTGCAGAATAACGGTGTAAGCTATACCTATCCTGTTATGAACTATAATAAAAACAGGGTGGAGGAAGTTACTATCCGTTTGATATCCGATAAGATTGTTGATGACGGCAATGGCAGGAAAATAGTGTACATGCTGACCAATCAGGGCTACGATTTTTTATTCCGGCTCCGGGAAGTGGATGAGGAAATTCAGCTCACCATAGAGCAATTGAAATTAAAGGAATATATCAAGCGCAAGAAATTTTCCAGTGCAGTTCGTCAAAGCGTGGAGCTGATTACCTATGTCCGGCAGAAGAAGAGGGAAATTGATTATTTCATATTGTCCATCAGGCAGAACATACACAGCGTGGATATCGACAAGTATGAAGCCCTGATTAAAAGCACCTATTCCATGCTGGAAGAAGAATATGAAACCATGACGGAAATTCAGAATATGATCTATCAGGCAGAAAAGCGGATTAAGGAGGAGTTAAGGGAAAACGGGGCTTTTACCGGAAGGCTGCAAAAGGCCAGACAGGAAGTGCAGGAAATTCATCATAATATCGGCGTGGTAATTACGGAGCAGCGTGATCTGATTATCAACCGGCGCAGCCTGACCGATCTGTATATGGATACTATCCGAAAATCCTTCGAGTTCAGTTTTGAGAAACGCTATGATTTTGAACAGGTTATCCTTTCCGCTCTTGAAAGTTATTCAGATTCACTGGACAACTATCTGAAGATCGTGAGGCCCCTGTTTCAGCCCTTATACAATAAAATCCTGGGCATTTCCCAGGTATATGAGCCGCAAATTATCATTAAGGATGAGGAGAACCCGGATGCATTATTGATACCGGTTGAGGAAATTGATGACTATCACGAGAAGGAACGCATTCGAATTATCAGCGAAAGGCATGTTCAGGCAGTAGGCATATTTATCAGAGAAACACTGAAATCAGGAGAGGCAGCCTTGAGCAGCATTTTGGAAGACCTGAAAAAGAATCAGCCGGAGCTATATCAGGACTTAAAAACCCAAAGGTTGATTTTCCTGACGGCTATTAAGCTGTATGACATGGGGACACTTCGCATATCCGAGTTTTTCGGGAAGAACAATCGGGTTATGATGACGCCTACGGAGGAATTAAATGTGGAATATTGCCTTGTCAGGCTGCAGGATGAGATACCGGAGCTGCCCCACGTCAGGGAATTCTCCATAGAAAAGCTTGAGGTTCCTGTCCGCGACACCATTTCATACAAGGAAGGCGAATTAAATATCATTGAAAATATTGAGATGTCCGATTTATTGTTCAGGGTGGTGATGTAATGGAAGGCTATCAATCTGCAATACAGATTTTTAAACTATTGGTTAACCAGGGTGAGTTCAACCGCAGGGACAATCCCGGGCTATACAGTGAATATTTGGATGCAGAGGTTCAGGAAGCACTGGCTGTGCTGGAGCATGAATTCACCTGCAAATTCCTTCACTTTGATGACACGGTTTACCTGGTTCCGGGCATTGACAGCGAGATATTGGGAATACAGCCCGCCGAGCTTCGAAGTTATTTTGGCAGCAACGCCACCCGGAGGGAAGTGTTCCTGGGGTTTTACATCATGATGTACATCTTCCATGAGTTTTACAGCGGGAAGAACAAGGATCCAAAAAAAATCGATTTTCTTCAGGTAAGCGTGCTCATTGACCGCTTGGATGAACGCTTTGAGCGCCTTATGAGCATGAGCGAGGAAGAAAGGGAGGAGTTGGAGAAGACTTATCAGATCAACTTGTCTTCCTCCATGGCCATTTGGTCAAACATGCTGGTAGACCATGAAACAAAAAGGCGAACCAAGTATAACATGATAAAAAATGTATGCAAAATTCTGGAGGATCAGAAGCTGGCCTACCTGGTGGAAGATCAAATCCGAACCACCCCCAGGCTGGATACTCTGATGCGTCAATACTATCTTCATTCGGAACGTGTAAGTCTGATTAACCAGGCTTTTGACAGAGGAGAATTGTAAAATGCCCAAGATAAACAGGATACGGATTGTAAACTTTTCCTATAACAATAATAACCGGCATATTCTGGATGAATCCTTTAACTTTTACGGCGGTGAGAATGCCCTGCTCAGCCTGGCCAATGGCGGGGGAAAGTCCGTATTGGTTCAGGTTATGTTGCAGCCCATACTTCCCAAGAAAACCCTGCTGGATAGAAAAATAGGCGACTTTTTCATTGGGAAGAGTACTCCTTCCTATATTCTTCTTGAATGGAAACTGGATGATGAGGCAGGATATCTGTTGACAGGCATCGCCATGGTACCCAATGCTGTCCACTCCGCCAACGAAGAGGAACAGGCAGCCAATATACGATATTACACCTTTCTCCATGAATACGAGCAAGGAAACGGGATGGATATAAAAAACATTCCTGTTACTGAGAGGAAGGGAAATCATATAAAGATTGCTTCATACACGGAATTTCGCAAATACCTGCGAAAAGAAGCGGATAAGTCTCCTCTGCGTATGGGGTACTTCGCTTCGGACAGAGATGCCCAGCTCGATTATCAAAGAGCCCTTAGAAGCTACGGTATTTCCATTGATGAGTGGAAGGAACTGATGGTGCGTATCAACGAGGCGGAGCATGGTGTGTCTGAAGTATTTTCAAAATGCAGAAGCTCCAGGATGGTGATGGAACAATGGGTAATAAAATATATTGAAGATGTGCTTAACAAATCAAGCACCGGGGTTTCCGACCATAAAAAGCTGGAAATCATGATGGCCCAGGTGGCATCTTCCATGGTGGAAAATGAACAGCATACCAGGGAGTATGAGAAGATTAATGCCTTTATAAGCGATGTTCAGGAGATTTATGAGAAAACTAGGGCAGTTTTGACCTCTATGGATGAAGAGTTACAATTAAAAAGAAAAATCCGGTCCGGCCTTTATGTAATCCAGGCGGAAGGAAGCAGATTGGAAGAGGAATCGGCAAGACTGGAGCAGGAAAATATCCGCTTAAGCGATGAAATTGAGAATATATACCTGGAAGAAAAATCCCTGGAGATTCACAAGTATCTGCATGAGCTGACAGCTTTGGAAGAAAAACTGTCCACCTTAACCCAAAAGCTGGAGCAAAAGAAGGCAGCCCTTAATAAGGCTGAACACTATCTGGCTGTTCAAAGGGCAGCAGAGAAGTATGGGTTTATACAGGGCAAAAAGCAAAGGCTTGCAGATTTACAGGAACGCCTGGCCAATGAGATGAAGAGTCAGGAGCAGCTGGCGAGAGATCTCAACCAGGTGCGCTATTCCCTGAAGATCATATATCAGAAGGTTCTGGCAGACATTTCTCTAAATATTGAAGGCTATAAAAAGAGCATGCAAACCATTGAAAGGCGAATCAATGATCTCAGGAAGGAGGAGGGCAATAGGCAAAATCAAGTACAGGAGCTTAGCCTGAAGCTTGGCGGATTGCAGACGGAAATCCGGCGCTTCGAGTCCTGGGAGCAGACAGTATTGAAGCAGCTTGGCATTGAACTTTATCGTAATCCGTTAATCGGGGAATTGATCCGGGAAGATGTAGAGAAGGCAGAAGCCGGCTTCGATAAAGCTATCTTCGATATAAAGACGGAGATGGAAAATCGGAAACGGGAGATGGAGGAATCAGACAGTGAGATTCTTCGCCTTGAAACTGAAAGAGAGGAGCTGGGCAAGGAGCAGCTGCGCATAAAGGGTGAAGCGGTTAAAAATGAGCAGAGCATAAATGCCTATGAGAGGGAAAGGGATAAAATAACCGAACTTTTGAAGGCATATCATATTCCGGAATCCGAATTGTTCAATAAAGTCATTGTACTTAAACAGATTCAGGAGAAAATTGATGCCTGGTCCGTCAAATCCTTTCAGTTGAGGATGAATATAAATGATGCGGAAAAGATTTTAAATGGAATTGAGAAGGGAGTCAGCTATTTGCCTCCAAGATTGGCGGCAATTTTAAGAGAGCACAATTTACCATGTTATACGGGGGAACAATTTCTGAAGGCATTGGAGGACAATAAGAGGAAAGAGCTTATAGCAAACAACCCCCTGCTTCCCTATGCATTGATTCTTACTGAAAAAGAGTACGGTAAAATTTCCGAGCTGCTGATGGATGAGGAGTTGAGTCAAATTGTTCCAATCATCCGGTATCAGGATCGTGAATTGTCCTGCGCTGACCGGCAGCACTCTGCCGGTTTCCGGTTTCTTGCCTCTGCCAGAATGTTGCAATTGGATGTAAAGGATATGAGCGCCTATATAAAACAGATTGAAAACGGCAGGGAAGAAATGCTTAAAGAGCTGGAGCAGGCAGAAAAGGTATTGGAGGATACACGAACGGATTATCAGACAATTAACCAATTTGGCTGGCACAAGCAACAAGTGGATGATTTATATGATAAGAAGCGGCAGCTTGATGGCTTGCTGGAGGAAATGGAAAACCGTGGAGGTAAGCTGCAAGCCCGGGTGGAATCCTGCAGGGTGAAATACAATAAACTCAGTCAATCCCTTAATCAGCTGGAGCAGGATCTTGCACAATCAATAAATCACAAAAACATATTTTATGATTATATCAATCAGGATTCCGAATACATGAAAAATCTGAGCAGGGCATCCCGGGTAAATAGTGAAATTTCCAGAATAACTACTGAAATCCAATCCATTAAGGAAGAGATTCTGGAACATGAAAAACAACTGCATGGGCAAAAGGATGCATTGAGAGCAGGGCTGTTGCAAAGGGATGACTATCAAAAAAGGTATACCAAAGTGAGGGATGCAGAATCTGAAGAAGTATTGGATGGGACACTGACAGAGCTGGAAGGGAAATTAGCAGCTTATCGGGAAAGACAAACCGGTCAGGTTGATATATTAAGGGAACAAGTAGAACAGGTGCAGTTGGAAATCAGCCGTGAGGAGCAGCAGATTATAAAGATGGGGCTGTCCCCCGAGGACTACCAGGATGTTGCTTATGACAGCTTGTTGGAGCAGGAGCTGGAGTCGGAGGTTGTTAGGCACAAATCTGAGCTGGAATCCCTTATTGAGGAATATCATAAAGAGGATAAAAAGAAAACCGGCATAGAAAACAAAAAGAGCATAGTGGAAAGAGATCTGAAAGGCAGGCCGCTGATACCTGCTGAGGAAATCAGGGGAGATTTTGACTCCAGGCGCCAAAGCTTGCAGCAGCAGATTAAGGCAAACAACAACCGCATGAATGATGTTCGAAGAACAGAGAAAAGGATCAACAAGCTGATAACGATTATAAATGCAAGGATACCCGATATTCTGAATGAAAGAGCAGACCATGCAACCCTTCAGTTATTTTCTGAGGTTGATGCGGAAATTGAGGCCATGCTTGAACAATATGCAGAAAGAATCGAAGAAACTCAAGGTAATATTGATGAATTCAGGAGCATGGCTGCAGATTTAAAATCCAAATATCAACAGGATCAGACAGCTATTGTATATGAGGCCTTTAACAGTATTCAGGCTCAGATAGACGGGCTGGAACGTACCTATGAAAAGTATTACTATCTCAGCGAACGGTTGGATACCTGCAGTGTACGGCTGCAGGAGGTTCTCAGGATTATGGAGGAAAAGGTTTTACAGCTGGAGCATGACAGAAGGGATTTGGTAGAGCATGCCTTTATGGAGGCAATGCGAATCTATAATGAAATTCCCAAAATCTCAGAGAATTCCAGCGTGATGATTGACGGCGTACGCAGAAAAATCCTGGATATTCAATACGATGAGATACAGGATGAACTTACAGCCAAAGAAAAAATGACCGGGTATATAAGCGATTGCCTGGAAACCTTGACAGCCTTAATCAAGGATAGTGAGGATGAAAACAGAATCAGGCGGGAACTGGAAAAATTCTTATCCACAAAAGAGCTTCTAAATGTAGTCAGCAATCTGGAGAATTGCATAGTGAAGGCATACAAGGTTGATTTAAACCAAAAAAACCGGAGGATGATGCCCTGGGAGGACATTATCATAAAAAATTCCGGCGGGGAGAAGTTTGTGGCCTATTTTTCGCTGTTGGTTGCCTTGATTTCATACAGCAGGGGACGAAGCAGAAACACTTTAATAAAGAAGGAAGATTCAAAGGTGCTCATTATGGATAATCCATTTGGCCCCATAACCTCAGGACATCTTTTAAAGCCCATGTTCGATATTGCAAGGAAGTATAACACTCAACTTATATGCCTTTCAGATATCAAGCAGGGTTCTGTATTGAGCTGTTTCAACCTGATGTATATGATTAAAATTCAGCAGAATATGATGAAGGATGAATACCTGGAGTTTGAGCCCCATATGCTTGAGGAACTTAAGGCTGATGAAAGGCTGGAATCAGTTCATTTCCATTCGGAGCAGACATTCCTGTTTGATTAAGCAGTATTATCCTGATGGATGGATTCACTGATGCACTCTCTGCTGGGGAGGAACTGACAGTGCTTTTCGCAATCACTCGCCCAGCAGCCCAGCCGGCCTTTCATCCCTTTGGCTTTGTAGCGCTGGGCTGTTTTATTTGATCAATCTCATCATCAATACTGGTATCAGCAGGAGCTTCACGAGTGCGCAAAGAGCTGGGTGTAACTCCTGTTTTTTGGCGAAAGGTTTTACAAAAATGACTAGGGTTTGCAAATCCCACCATTTCAGCAATTTCAGCAATAGGAACATTAGTTGTAGTTAATATATCTATTGCACGGGCGATACGGTATGAAATTAAGTATTGGTACAAGGATTTTCCGGTATAGGAGAGGATCTGTTTACTGAGGTAATTAGGATGATAGTTAAATTGTTTGGCTATGCTTTTATTGGTTAGATTCCCAGCATAATGTTCTTGTATGTAGCTGATAACTTCATCAATTCTGGTTGTCGATATTGCTTTACTACTGCCTTCATTGCCCAGTGAAACACTTCTATAGACAAGGCAAAGAAGACTTAACAACATAGAATTCAGTCTTTTTTGGCAAAAAATTTTTTGTGCTTTGAATTCATTATACATATCCAAGAGAATACTTTCTGCGAAGAACATATTATTTAAGACTACAATTTCATTAAAGGCTGGGTTATTCGTTAGTATAATATTTTCTAAAATATCTTTTGGATCAAAATTTTGCACCCGGACAGGTGGTATGGGATGCTTCAGACTGGAATGATTCTGGGTAAAATCAAAGTTACAGCCTAGCAATATGAGGGTATCGTTGTCGTTACTGGACATGTGATAAGGAACGCCCGACTTCCATAACAGAAAAGTACCCCGGCTTACCTGATAGGATATTCTGTTTAGAATAATTGTTCCCGAGCCTTCATATGCATAGAAAAGACGGCAGTCGCAGGCCTGAACGTGTAAATATGACGGATATGCATCTTTTGTTACTTTAAATCTTTGCACATAGCGGACAAATGGATTTATTTGAGAAAATTCACATCTTATTATCCTTTGATTACCCAAGAAACATCAACCTTTCAGGGATAGAATCTTAACCCGCTTTCTAATCTTTATTTTAGACAATTATAACTTTATTTTATCCATTTTTTTATACAGTTTCAACATTTATAATAATATTCATAGGAAGATTCCATGAAAACTGCGATCGCAACTACACAATTACAATTCAATACAGGAGGGAAATATGATAAAGAGGCTAAAACCATTAACTGCCCGTATTGGGATTTTTGGTGTGGCACATCCAGTTTATTGGGATCAGTTTCCAGGACTTTTTGAGCAGCTTAATTTATATCATAGAGATTTCCATAATTTGGTTAAGAAAAATGATGTGGAAGTTATAGATTTCGGGATTATTGATACTAATGAGAAAGCTTATGAAGCATTAAGGAAAATGCGGGCATCCGATTTGGATTTAATATTCTGTAATATGGTGACCTATGCAACTTCATCAGTATTTGCGCCCATCATGCGGAATATTGGGCTGCCGATAATATTAGCAGCACTACAACCGGAGGCAGAGCTTGATTGTGCCAATGGCAGTACTCGAAAACAGCTTGAAAACGATAGTATTTGTTCAGTGCCTGAATTTACCGGTGTGGCAATCAGGCTTGGGAAAAAAGTAGATGATGTTATAATTGGAACATTATACGATGATCCTGCTGCCGAAAAAGAGCTGGCTGAATGGTGCTATATTGCAAAGGTACTGCACGATCTGAAAGGAGCCCGTTTTGGATTAATGGGCCATGTATTGGAGTCAATGTATGATATGCATACCGATCCTACTATGATTGCTGCTGTGTTTGGAGTGCATGTTCCTTTGCTGGAAATTGATGATATGCTTGCGATACATGAGACTATAAAAGACATTGAGATCAAGGAAAAAAGCAAACAGGTGCTAAAATATTTTGATACCCCTGATCCTGTGTCCGATCCCATTACTACACGTCTTACTGACGAAGATCTCTGGAAAACGTCAAAGGCTGCAATCACCCTGGAGAGGTTTGTAGAGAAATATAACCTGTCAGGCCTTGCATATTACTATAATGGGCAGCCGGACTCAATTCAACGTGAACTGGTAAGTTCATTCATTGTAGGTAACTCTATTTTGAATGCTCAAGGAATACCCATGTGCGGTGAATTTGACTTAAAGACATGTATTGCAATGTTCATCATGGACAGGCTGGATATGGGCGGAAGCTTTGCTGAATTTCATCCTTTTGATTTCGTTGAAGACTATATCCTGGTTGGGCACGACGGACCGCATCATATTGCCATAGCTGAAGGTAAGCCGGTTCTTCGCAGCCTTAAGAAATATCATGGCAAGCCAGGATCAGGCGCTTCGGTGGAATTCAAAATTAAAGAAGGTCCAATAACAATGCTTAATATTACTCAGGATAAAAATGGAAACTTCAGGTTTATTATTGGGGAAGGAATGTCTAAGAAAGGACCAATCCCTCCGACTGGAAACACTAATACACGTGGCTTTTTTGCACCTGATACAAAAACATTTATTAAAAAGTGGGTAATGGCAGGGCCAACACATCATTACGCATTAGGAATAGGTCACCGTGCTGATACCATAGCAAAGATTGCCGATATTTTGGGAATTGAATGCGATATTATTAGAGGGTAAAGTTTAACCGGTGTTAATAATTGGCAAAAGCCAAAAAATAAGGGGGTTCTAATTAATGAAAAGATTGTTAGTATTGATAATCACTCTGATTTTGATTTTCTCATTCACGGCTTGCTCAAATCCGTCAAGTGAGCTAAATGAGCCTACCGAGCCAAGCACGCCAAGCGAGCCAAGCGAACCAAATGAACCAAGCGAACCAAGCGAACCAAGCGAAACCGGCGGAGGAAATGAAACTCACACCATTGGACTGGCAAATATTAACGAACGCGGTGTATTTGGAAAGCTGGTTAAGCAGGGATTTGAGCAGGCATGCGAAGCCAGAGGATGGAACCTGGAGTATGTGGACAATAATGCAGACGGGCAAACGGCAGTTTCAAATGCTGAATTATTAGCTCTCAAACAAGTGGAGTTTGTAGTTAATCTGAATGTTGATGCATCAGTGGGTCAAACGATTATGGATATTTTTAACGAAGCCGATATTCCGGTACTTGCTGTTGACATTGCCCTGCCCGGAGCACCGTTTTTTGGAATAGACTCCGGAGAAATGGGATATTTTAATGGGGAATTTGCAGCAGGTTATATTAAAGAAAATTTCGATGGTGAAATTGATTATGTTGTTCTGATTACACAGATTGCTTCCGGGGATGAAGTTCAAAAACGGGTACGCAATGCAGCAGTTGCCTTGGATGATAACGGAATTAAATATAAAGAAGTTGTCGAAATAGAAGGCGAAAATGATGCTGCCATTACACAAAAGAGGTTTAATGATTTTCTGACAGCCCATCCTGATGCTGAAAGAATAGCTGTTTTCACTATTAATGAAAATACAGCTCAAGGCGCGTATGCAGCAGCGGTAACAGCAAATCGTGAATGGGATATACGCGTATTTTCTGCAAACTGCGGTTCACAATTTGTGGAACCAATGTATGAGAATGAAGGAAATCAGTCCTGGGTTTCCACAGTATCCAATTTTACCGAATTGTATGGTGAACAGTGCTTAGGTTTAATTGAGCAGTATTTTGAAACAGGTTCAATCCCGGATAATTCCGTATGCAAAATGGAGGTTATTACCTGGGAAAACATAAAAGAATACTATCCGTTGGATAATCTGCCCTGGGCAGGTATGCAATAACGCTGATAACCGGATCTATCGGAGAGACTTGGAATATTGGGCGGTCTTATTCTAGGCTGCCCTATTTTTCAACTACTGCGATATGACCTATACCCGATTTGATAGACACACAGTTAAGCTGGTATAATAAAACCAGAAAGGAAGAGTGTCTACAATGGAAAAGCAAAGGAGAAAGTATACTCCGGAATTCAAGGAAGAAATCGTAAAGCTGATAACAGAGCAAGGGAAAACCGCAACTGAAGTATCAAGGGATATCGAGGTACACGCCGGTGGCTGGGGGTGAACTATATGGAAGAAGTATACACTAAAGATTCACACTATAAATCTGAAAAAGTAGTTATGGAAACATTCAACATAAATAAAAGCTTTCCGGGGGTTAAAGCCTTATCCGATATAAATGTAAAAATACACGAAGGTGAAGTTGTAGCTATTCTGGGTGAAAACGGAGCCGGCAAATCAACATTGATAAAAATTCTATCAGGAGTATATCAACCAGACAGTGGAAGAATGGAATTGAACGGTAATCCGGTAAGCTTTTCCATCCCAATGGAAGCAAAAAATGCCGGAATAGGAGTAATACATCAGGAATTGAACTATGTTCCTTCGGTGTCCATCGCCGAAAATATATTCATGGGCAATATGCCAAAAAGGTTTGGAAGAGTAGATTACAAAACAATGTACAGCCGTTCAATCGAAATCATGGGAGAGGTAGGATTGAACTTAAATCCTAAAATGCCAATTGGAAAATGTTCGGTGGCGGAAAAACAATTAATTGAGATTGCAAAAATCATTTCAAACGATGTTAAAATACTGATTATGGATGAACCTACTTCTGCTTTGAATGATACTGAAATCAAGAACTTGTTTAATCTCATCCATAAGGCTGCATCAAAGGGTGTATCTATTTTTTATATTTCACATAAACTGGATGAACTTTTTGAAGTTGCAGATAGAGTTGTGGTATTGCGTGATGGGTATAAAACCGGGGAAATAGATATTAAGGATGCTACAAAGCAAATGCTGATTTCCTACATGGTTGGTCGTGACTTGTCTGACATGTATCCTAAGGAGAAAACAGAGGCGGGGGAAGAAATATTAAAAGTAAAAGATCTTCATACGGATACTTTAATGGGTGTATCTTTTAGTGCAAGACGAGGCGAGATACTTGGCATTTATGGTCTGATGGGCTCGGGGCATCAGTCTATCGGCCCGGCTTTATTTGGCCAGGATGATATTCATTCCG
>DUOI01000006.1 GCA_012838915.1 Clostridiales bacterium | reverse complement strand
TATATATAATGAGTGAAGCAATATATACCAAAGATATGTTATTAGTTTTAAATATGGCGTATAATATATTGTGCAGTATACTGCCTGTATTATGGTACTCATGGTTTTCCTCTTTTTTTAGAATATCGGCGATCAAGTTTCTTTTTTCCCTATATGTTTTTTTCTCATACATGAATACATCAACCAGGCAGGAAAATAAGTTTTTTATCCTTATATAATGGGCAGACTGAAGCAAACCACTATAAATTTTATTGTTTTGTATCAATTCCAGAAGATTACCATTCACATGGTTCAGCATTTCATATTTTCCAGGATTATACCGCTTGCTCAGCGATTCGGCATCAATTATCATATAGTGATAGAAGCAGGCTCTCAAAAGGTATACACTTTCCACATGAAGAAAAACCTCATAGTTGAACAAAGCGTCTTCTGCAATGTTCAGTGATTCATCAAACCTGATATTGTTACTTTTTATAATGTCTGCAAGATACAGCTTGCCATAGATAGTGTTGATTTTTTCATCTTTTACCCATCCGGGCAGCAATTTTAATAAATGATCTTTGTCAACTAATAGATCCGAGTTAAAATGTATGGTATAGGTTTTCATTTGAATATAATCTTCATTGTATATACCGAACAAAACCACATCAACATTCGTTTCTATTGAAATGTTTATAAGGTGTTCCACCATATCAGTCTCTATCCAATCATCACTGTCTACAAATAGAATATAGCTGCCTTGACTAATACCCAAACCAACATTTCTTGCGGAGGATACGCCGCCGTTTTTTTTGTGGATAACTACAATTCTATTATCTTTCTCTGCAAATTTGTCGCAGATAGCAGGTGAATTATCTGTAGAGCCATCATTGACTATTATGATTTGAAGATTTTTATATGTCTGGTTGATTATACTTTCCAAACAATGCTCTAAATAAGGCTCTACATTGTAAACGGGTATTATGATACTGACCAATGGATTAAACATTTCATATCACTCCGTTAATAGCTATAAAGCAATTCAATCTTCCCCCATACTAATTTTTTCCATAAGTTCGCTTGTAGGGAGCCACCCCTTTTTTGTTAATAGCTGCTTAAGGGAATTCATGTCAATATTTATATCCAGTCCCAGTTCCTGGGCTAAATATAATAAAGTTTTTTTGTAGTCGTGTCTGGGGTTTGTATATATAGGGGGTTGCTCCTTACTAACAGGTAAACCTGCTGTGACACCCTTGTGGTATAGAACATGGTATGCCAAACTGAAAAAATAGTCTTCTTTGGACGGTACCATAATTCCTGCCTCGTTTTTTTCAGCTCTTTCAAGAATTCCGCAAGCTGCAAAAGGTGGGTAATAGGGTGATCCTTCCCAGTCATATACAGTACCGTTCACGCTATACAGGTCATAGAATATTCCTTCCTTTTCGATGTAGTGTTTCAAAAGCGATTTCATAGTATCGGCATCGTCATCATGTACTAATATGTCGATATCGACGCCATACTTTATATCAGGCAAACCCTCAAACCAGCGGAGAACAACATATCTGCAGCCGCACTCATCCAAGTGATTGAAAAATCCAATGATACTCTTACGTCTCCTGCAACTGAGCAAAAAATGCTTTATCCTGCTTAAAAAGAGTCGGACAGCGGCGCAGTTTATTGCTTGAAGAGCTTTAGATAACATGCTGTTGTTGCAATGCATGGGAATACCCCCCCAGCTATCATGCTATGCTTTATTATTATCTATGACAAATTAAAGGATTTTAATATACCGGTGTAGAATTTATTTATCAGACTAAAAATTGAAAGCAGGTGCAATAAATGAGTGTGGCAAAAGCAAGAGGTTCTTATGTATGGCTTGTTCCGGATTGCTATTACCCTTCTATCAGCAGTCCAGGGCATTATATCAGCCATGAGGCAATATGTGTATTAAATACCGGTAACCAGGACGCTTCTCTTACTTTAACCTTGTACTTTGAAGACAGAGAACCGGTAAGCAGTTTTAAGGCGGTCTGCAAAGCAGAACGCACAAACCATATCCGCCTGGATCAAATCAGGGATGAGAATGGTGCGCCCATTCCACAGGATGTCCCCTACGCAATCATGGTGGAAAGTGATCAACCCGTTGTTGTACAGTACAGCAGATTGGATACCACACAGGCGGAAATGAGCCTGATGACTACAATGGCCCATCCCCTTGTCTGATAAGTGAAGTACAATCATAAGATGATGCCAAACCCGATGTTTTATAATATCGGGTTTGTTTTTGATAATTGGGTTTATTTAGAATTGGTTTCAGGAAACAATAAATGCATTATATGCAATTATAATAGAAGGAGACTAAGCATGGAGTATTGCAATGACTGGGAAAAGATAAAATCAAGATTTGAAGCTCTATGGCAGGGGGAGATTATTGACAGATGCTGTGCAGCTGTAGTGGCTCCGATAAATGACACAAGAAAACTGCGCAGGCTTCCATCCGACACGGAAGAATCAGTTAAATACCGTACGGACGGCGAATGGGTTTTAAAAAGAAATCTTGAGATATTTGAAAATACCTATTTTGCCGGGGATGCAATCCCCATAATATATCCTGACATGGGGGCAGCCTGCCATGCAGGCTTTTTCAGCGGTGCAAAATATCATTTGGAAAGTACTGTCTGGTATTTTCCGTCCATTGAAGAATGGAGTCCCGATTCACTTCAATTTGACCCGGAAAGCTTCATATATAAGAAAACAGTGGGGTTGATAAAATACCTGTCAAGTGAAAGCAATGGACGGTATTTCGTAGCCATGCCGGAGGTATGCGGGAATCTGGATGCACTTGCCCATTTGCGAGGCAGTGAAAATGTGCTGATGGATATTTTGGTTGATCCTGAGCCGGTTCTGGATGCTCTTGACAAGATACAGGAGGTTTGGAAGGAAACCATTGATTTGATTTATGATATTGTAAGAGAAACCAACGAGGGCGGCAGTTGTGTCGGCTGGCTGTACACATGGGCACCCGGTCTCCATAACCAGATGTACAGCGATATTTCTGTCATGCTTTCACCGGAATCCTTTCAAAAATTTGTTTATCCGGAATTAGCGGAGCAATCCAATCATTTGGATTTCCCGCTTTATCATCTGGACGGTTTTCAACAAACCAGGCATTTGGATATGATTTGTTCTATTGAAAATTTGAAAATGATTCAATGGACCAATGTGGCGGGGGAACCTTCCCCGGTTCATTTTATACCAACCTTCAAAAAAATACAGGAGGCAGGAAAGGGTTTACTGCTTCACGTAAGTATCAGGGACATAGAAACATTAATGGAGAACTTGTCCTCCAAGGGCCTTTATTTAGTGGTTAATGCCCGGGACAGGGAAGAGGCAGACTATGCTATGAAAAAAATAGCCCGGTTTACCCATGATTAAATATTGAGTGCAGCGAGTAAGATAAAAAAATATAATAAAAAGAAAAGATTTAAGCACCCGACATCACTTATGATATCGGGTGTTTTTTATCGAATAATTTCATCATTAAAGATATGCAGGCTTATGCCAACTTCACTCATATAATAACTGTGGTTGCATAAGATATATTAAAGCAAATGATTCGGGTAGATGATAGAGGTTGGTAGTATGCCGGTTGAAACTAAAGATTGGATTCAAAGGGTAAAAAAACATTGGATGTATCTGTGGCTTATTTCAGATATTCTGGTAATCTGCATTAATATTGTAATTATATATTCTCTTATAAAGCTGATATGCATCCGGTTTAATGAAATCATACCGCTTTTCAGGATGTTTTTCGGCAATTTTGGCTGATTATTTGATTGTGTCCGAAAAATTGACTGTACATATTCATCTAGGTTGCTTTGTGCGGAGTATTGCGCCGATTCATTATTGCTTTACTGTTTTCTACTATTTCTTTAGGGTATCCCAGGTAATCAAGAATTTTAACAGCATTTCTTGTGGGAGCAATACCCTTTCTTAAGTGATAATCAAATATCAGCCCCTCGGTGCCCACATCCTCATCAAAATAATAGACGTCATATTCACCCTTTACCATATCAGTAAGCTCTATATCGTGAGTGGCCACAATAGTAAGAGCATTCAATCCGGACATATGCTTTAGAAGCTGACTGGCTGCCGCAATTCTTTCTATAGAGTTGGTTCCGCGAAAAATTTCATCTATAATGCAGATACTGGGCAAATCAGGCCGGATTCTGTTAAGCATTCTTAACAATGTTTCTGCCTCCGCCAGAAAATAACTCTTTCCCCCAAGGAGATTGTCGCTTTGGCTGATGGAAGTGGATACCTGAAAGAAAGCACTTTTGTATCTTGACGCGAAGGCTGTACATATGGATTGGGCTAATACCACGTTTACTCCTATTGTTCTTAAGAATGTGGATTTACCGGACATATTGGAACCGGTTATCAAGGCACCTTTTTCATTTAACCATATAGAGTTGGCAACTGCATTATCTATCAGTGGATGCACTATGTTATCAGCTTCCAATATTAAACTCTTATTAATAAATACCGGCTCTGTAATATCAGCATATCCGTCCTGAAAGGAAGCTATTGAACATAATGCGTCCAATTCGCCAATTGCAGAATAAAGGGTAATCAGATCATTTTTAAATTTACAAATATCGCCTATCACCCGGAAAAACATGCGAACATCTATGAGAAACAGAATATTTACATATGAATATAAACCAAAAGGATCTACCCGTTCCAGGTTTAGCGCATAGGCCTTGTTATTAATTACTTTGCATGTTTCGTAAGCGCTGGACAGCTTTTTTAACTGTATTTCCAAACCTGTTGCGGATAGTTGTTTTATGCTCCTGGCAGCATATATAATCCTGCTTAAATATCCTATCGAAGCGGAGTATGCCATGATACCCCGCTTTAATTTATGTCTGATTATTCCGTTGGTTATAGAAATGATGAATATCAGGCTGAAGGGAGCCAAAAAGATCTCCGGCCTGTGCTGACTGAACAACAGAAAGGCAGCTATGATGGAAGCCAGACTGATATATGGCACAATTTCGAGCAGCATCCAGAACTTCGGCACTAGCGGAAGATCGTCAGTTAACAACTTTTCTACTTGTTCTTTATTCTGTTTTCCCAGCTTATGTAGTATCATTTGCAGCTTTTCTCTAAATTCAGTATCTTTATGGAAGGCATGAATTGCCTTCTTGCGTTGTTCCCATTTTGAAGGCTCAACAATAGGGTTTCTAAGGATATTATATAGCAGTGCCTGACCGCAGGATGTTTGTGTACGGTCTATTTCTGAATAGATATCATTCATAAGGAGATCGCTCCAGGTTTGGTCATCCAAGTGACTGCATCCCTTGTTTTGTAAATTCAGACTGTAATAGGTGTCTTTTATTTTATTATAATTTCTTTCAGCCTTGGCGGGATTTCCCCACTGTTTGCGAAACTGATTGAGCAATGCTTTTCTGCTCAGTTTGCGGTGTAAATACAGTCCATATATAAAGACAATGAGCGATACCAGGTAACCGATTGAAAATAACTTATGTAAAAGGTTATGCAAGTAGAAGGATAGAACAGCAACGGTAAAAGCTGCTGCTGTAAATACAGCTTTGATATTTTTCCTCAACAGCCAATTAGTCAGCCTGGACAAGCAAATCACCCTCAAATTCCGGTATAAACCCATCATATCAGACCCATCCCGGATAAACAACGTTGAATTCTATAAGCAATTGAAGCTTATTGATGAAAAAACTGTAATTTTGACTGTACAATTGTATAAACATGTATTACAATATGCATATTTAGTAGTTTTTTAAATATGTGTAATTGGGGGGAGGACTATAATGGGTGTGGATATTGGTAAGTTGCAGATTATTTTTGCAATGACATTGTATGTTGCCGTGGTTATTGTTATCGGCTTATATTATGCAAAGCGTGCAAGTGAGAGCAGCCACAATTTTCTGATAGGCGGAAGATCATTAGGTCCATGGGTGACCGCTATGGCTGCAGAAGCCTCGGATATGAGCGGGTGGCTGCTGATGGGTTTGCCGGGAGTTGCTTACTGGTTCGGTTTAAGTGATGCCGTTTGGACTGCAATTGGCCTGTTTGTAGGCACCTACTTAAACTGGCTTCTTGTTGCAAAGAGACTTCGGACCTATACACATGTTGCGGGCAATGCTATAACAATTCCGGATTTTTTAAGCAACAGATTCAAGGAAAAAAACAAAGTAATACTGACAATAGCGGCATTATTTATTCTAGTATTTTTCACTGTATATGCAGCAAGCTGCTTTGTTACGGTGGGGAAGCTTTTCAGCACCCTGTTCGGGATTAAATATGTGTATTTGATGATTGCCGGTGCCTTGTTTGTTGTTGCCTATACTTTTATCGGCGGCTTCCTGGCTGAAAGTGCATCTGACTTTATGCAGGGAATTGTCATGGTTTTCGCATTGACTATCGTAGCAGTTGTGGGTATTACCTCAGCAGGCGGCATATCGGCTGTAGTTGAAAATGCAAGAAGCATACCCGGATTTTTTGAATTTTTCGGTATTGCTCAGCCTGTAGTTAAAGACGGCATTCAGCAGATCGGACAAAACGGCATGCCCTTATTTGGCGAAGCAGGCAGTTATGGACTGCTCACCGTAATTTCAACGCTTTCCTGGGGACTGGGTTATTTTGGCATGCCCCATGTACTAATTAAATTCATGGCTATAAGAAATCCCAATGAACTGGGCAGATCAAGAAGGATAGCTACCATATGGTGTGCAATTTCACTTTTTGCAGCAATAGCCATTGGGATTATCGGAAGAATGCTGTTTCCCGGTGCCCTGCTTACGCAAAGTGATTCTGAAAAGATTTTTATTCTGATGTCCACTGACTTCTTTATTCCGTTTTTTGCAGGTATCGTTATGGCAGGTATACTTGCAGCTACAATCAGCTCCTCCGATTCCTATCTGCTCATGGCGGCCTCGGCATTTTCAAAGAATATCTATCATGGTATTATTAAAAGGAACGCTTCGGACAAAACCGTATTATATGCGTCCAGAATTACATTGGTTATTATATCTATAATAGCTATGATTATAGCATTGAATGAAGAAAGTGTAATATTCAAAGTTGTATCATTTGCGTGGGCAGGTTTTGGGGCAACCTTCGGGCCGATCATTCTCTTCTCGCTTTTCTGGAAAAGAGTTACCAGGTCCGGTGCAATTGCCGGTATGCTCACGGGAGGAAGTTTGGTTTTCATTTGGAATTTGCTTATTAAGCCCATGGGCGGCATCTTTGGTATATATGAGCTGTTCCCTGCTTTTGTTGCCTCCAGTATTGTGATTGCACTTGTATCTGCACTATCAAAGGAACCATCGCAGGAAATACAGGATGAGTTTGAGTATGTAAAATCATTGCAACAGCAAGCTGAATAATTTAAATAATGAGATGAAAAAGCCATCTTTGCTTAGGGCTAAGATGGCTTTTCTTTATATCTTATTTACTGATTATGATTTATTTCTCTAATTTGAACGTTTCCTCGATGTCCCTGAGCTCATCCGCACTGATGGCAACCAGATCTCCCAGTTCTTTGGCGGACAGTATGGCTTTCGCGCTGTATTCTGCTACTTCCAGCCTGTCAAATGCATTTAGCAGAGAGCTTCCCGTTACAATTATGCAATCATTTTCAATGATGAGAATGGGTGTTGATGGGGAAAAAGATTCAGCGGTCATTTCAGGCTGCATAAAGCTGGAGCCAAAGGGCAGTTTTTTGATATTTCTCAGCAGTGTATAGCTTTCGGGTATAATTTTAGTCTCAAATTCATTTTCCGTTACTGCGAAGGCCATGATATTAGGTGGGTGTGCAATAATTACTGAGTTTATTTTCGGATGTTTTTTGTAAATAGCCTGATGCATTCTGACTGATCGGCTGGGCTGTTTGCCGGATTCCTTCCAGTTGTTACTGATTCGCACTATATCGGATATGCTCATATATTTCCTGTCCACGCCATAGGGTGTGATTAGGAAGGAACCGTCGCTCAGCCTCTGGGAAAAGGTTCCCTGGGTACTGGTAAACAGGGCCTGGTCATATGCCCTGTGTATAAAATTACACATGTCACGGCGGGCATCCCTTTCTTCGCTGGAAAAGCTTTGCGGAATAAACTCATCCATTACGACATTTTGCTTTTGTTTGGACAAGTCCAGCTGCCTGTCGGTCAGTTCGATGGGCTTGGAAAGCTTTTGTGCTTCAATTTCAAGCCTGGCAGTAAAGTCAAGGGTTTCATAGGCCATAAAGGCTTGAAAGAGATCCGTGCTGCCCACCACTGCACCATGATTCTCCAAAATTACAATATCACAGCCTTCCTGGAACTTCGCTGCAATCTTCTTTCCCAATTCATCACTTCCAGGCAGGGCATATTCTGCCATGCCAATCTTTCCACAGGTGAAGTACGAACTGGGAGTCAGCCTGGTACTGGGGATTCTCCTTACAACACTGAAAGCGATCAGAGCAGGGGAATGGGCGTGGATAATGGCCCGGATGTCAGGGCGTTTTTGATAAATCTGTGCGTGAAAGGGAAACTCGACTGAAGGATTATGAATTCCTTCTATTTCTCCCCTGGGGTTGATCCGGATCATATCCCTTCTGGTCAGTGTACCCTTGTCAATACCTCTTGGTGTAATCCAAATATCGCCATTGTCATCAAGAATGGATAAATTCCCTCCGGATGTTGTGGTCATTCCATACTGGTAAATTCTTTCCATGATGGTAACCAATTGATCAGCCGGATGCATCAGATGAAAGCTCTTCATAACCTTTCTCCTCTTCTACAGGCATATCAGCCTGTTTATTTGATGCTTGTTTTGAATTCTAACCCCGGTATGGTCTATTTTGTAAAGCTGTTCCATTTTTGCTGCAGCTGGGGATCGGATAAAGTATTCATGATGTATTCAGCATATTCAGCGCCTGTTGCACCGTTATTCCTGCCTGTGAGCACAATTTTCTTCTCGTATTGCCCGCAAATATCCAAGGCCATCTGCAAACTTTTCGCCTTGTCCTGATAGCCGATATGTTCCAGTAGCATGGCTGCAGCACGTATTATGCTGCTGGGATCCGCGTATTGGGCACGGCCTTCATCGACCATTCTCGGGGCGGAACCGTGAATGGCTTCAAACATGGCGTATCGTTTTCCGATATTTGCACTGCCTGCAGTACCCACGCCTCCCTGGAATTCTGCAGCTTCATCTGTAAGTATATCACCATAGAGATTGGGCAGAACCATTACCTTGAATTGGGTACGGCGTTTTTCATCCACCAATTTTGCGGTCATAATATCAATATACCAATCATCCCATTCCACTTCCGGATATTCTTTTGATACCTGTCTGGATACATCCAGAAATTTGCCGTCGGTGGTTTTTACAACATTTGCCTTGGTTACAACGGTTACCTTATTAATCTTGTTTCTGCTGGCATAGTCAAAGGCAGCCTTAATTATGCGATAGGAGCCTTCCTGGGTGGTAACGGTAAAATCCAGGGCGAGGTCTTCATTAACATGGATTCCATCGCTGCCCAAAGCATAAGCACCTTCTGTGTTTTCTCTGAAAAAAACCCAGTCGATCCCATGCTCGGGTACCTTCACCGGGCGTACATTGGCAAATAAATCCAGCTCCTTCCGCATGGCGACATTGGCACTTTCAATATTGGGCCAGGGGTCACCTGCTCTTGGAGTAGTGGTGGGGCCTTTCAGAATAACATGGCACTGTTTGAGCTCTTCCAATACATCGTCGGGTATGGCTTTACCCTGCTTTGCCCGGTTTTCAATGGTAAGACCGTCGATGACACGGAAGGAAACCTTCCCTTCCCGAACTTCATCCTTTAGTAGAAACTCCAGTATTTTATGTGCTTCTGCGGTAATAAAAGGCCCTATTCCGTCGCCTCCGACTATGCCGATTACAATGGGGTGCAGGCTGTTGTAGTCAATAAAATCCTGGGTTTGTTTCATTTTTTCAATTCTAAGGAATTGTTCCTCCAGAACCTTTCCTAAATGTTCTTTGGCTCGTTCAATCATTTCTTTTTGATTCATCTTTTGCAGCCTCCTTTGGATGTTGACAACTATCTTATGGGAATCAAACCTGTTTAATGAATTTATTATATAACAACTGGTACTGTTTTACAAATAGGCCGAATTGGATTGTATTTTTCCCTTGCTTAGAGAGAACAAAAAATAAAACCGTGTTACCGGTTTTATTTTTGGCTGCTCACTGTAAGTTTTATTGTTATTTGCAGTCTCTTTATTGCATCTGATACAATCCCTTTTTCTTCATGTAGTTGAAGATTCCTTCACCGTGCTGCTGTTCTTCCTTCTGAATATGATTCAAGGCTTGTCGGGCGTTGGTGTCAACAAATTCAAATACTGCAGTGTTGTATGCACTTGAAACGTATTTTTCCGTCATCAGCATATCGGTACAGAGATCAGCATCTGAACTATTGACCATACCGGCAAATTGCTGATTTTGTTGCTGGCCTTGCCGGCTCTGCTGCTGTTGTTGCATCTGTTGCTGCTGACCCTGCTGTTGCTGCTGTTGATTCTGCTGCATGGCAGGAACCTGTCCGTTCAGCATTTGGTTAATAGTATTCAGATGCTGTTGCTCCTGTTGGGCATAGGTTTGAAACATCTGCTTAAGTTCAGGATCCTGTGCCTGATTTGCATAGCTGTTGTATTTTTTTATGCAGATATTCTCATGATTTTTTTGGTCCTCCAACAATGTTCTTTCCTTTTGTGTCAGAGTTAGATTCATTTATATGCACCTCCGGTTTTATTTTGTTTTTAAAGAACAGAAAATATTCCTTTTTTTGCTCAGATAAGTAACAAAAAAATAAAAAGGAAAATTAAAGCAAATATGTAAAAAAACTATTGACATGGAACATATGTTCTGGTACCTTATATATAAGCCGGCAATTCATGCAGGCTTCGGCTGTAAAGGTTGATATTAAGTAAAAGTGAAGAAAGGTGTGATTACAGGTGGATGAAAAGTTACGGTGTTATGTTATGTTGAAAACAGTCGAAAAAATTCACGGAAAGAGGGGCAAAACCTTTGTGGTCAAGCTTCTCGCAGGCTCACGAGAGTACAGTGTGGAAAGAACAGTACGCGATTTTGATCTGATTCCCCTATGGGGGCTGTTATCCCGTCTAACCCGAGAGGGTATTGAATCCCTCCTGGCAGAACACCTGGCAAAAGGATGGTTCTATATCCAGGAAATATCAACAGCCGGTAATACCTTCCCCTTCCTTCACATTAGTGAAGAGGGTAAAAAAGAATTGGATTCCCTGGAACAAACTGAAGCACACAGGCTGATCAGCTACCTGGAACAAACCTGTTTTATGCGAAAAAACCCGGAAATATCTGACAAGGGTATCCTTCTGGACAACTTCCTGTTCAACCTGTTTCAATTGCTGAAGATGTGGCGCAATAGTTCCTGCAAAGACATGGACCTTACCGAACTTATCGGTCACCTTGAATTGGATTTTTCCGCTGCTGAAATGCTGGAAAAATTCCTTTATCGTTCCACTCCCGACAAGTTGAAAGGTCAGTTCCGCACCTCTTATTCCCTGGATATTATCTGTTATCAATTGTACGCTCAAATCCGACAATTTCTCAGTGTACTTCCGGAACAGGAGGCCATGGTGTTTCGTTGTCGCTACCGCTTGGAAGATGATTTATATAAACCTCTGATTTGCCTCATGAAACATTACGGCTTGATGGAGAGAAATGTGCAGTACATAATTAAACGCTGTATCTCACATTTTTCCAATCGCAATTTCATGGACAGATATCCTTTCATTGCCTGCATTTACCATCTTCTGACAGAAAGCTTTGGTGATGACAAGGGCAATCCGCTGCCATTAGTAAAGGATACTGCTCAGGTTACCTATGAAATGTACAGGAAGAACATGTCTGTTTCCGAAATAGCCAGGGAGCGGGGGCTGACAGTCAGCACTGTATTTACTCATTTTATCTCGCTGATTCCTAAGTACAAGCTGGATTTAGATGAAATTGTGCCCAAGGAAAGGATTGCCGGTATACTCCAGGCTGCCGACACAACAGGTGCTGTCAGCTTAAGAGCCATCAGAGAACAACTGCCTTCCGATTACAACTATGGCGAGATCAGACTGGTAATGGAGCTGGAACGAGGTTGGAAGGCAGCATAATGCCAATGCAATCACTTGAAATGCAATTCCATGCAAGAGCCATTCAACTGCCGCAGCAGTCCCTCATATGAAAGCCCGCCGGCCGGGCTTTTTTTTATATTACAGCCTTGTCAATGAAAAAGCAAAGTGATACAATTCCTAAGTATATATTTTTTTTGTTATGTATATTTATTCTATTTTCTAATGCTGAAAGCAAGGGAGGCAGACCAATTGGCATTAATCGTACAGAAATTCGGAGGCAGCTCGGTAGCCAATGCCGAGAGGCTGATGAATGTAGCCCAACGGGTTATAGAAACTTATCGACAGGGCAACCAGGTTGTGGTTGTGTTGTCAGCCCAGGGAGATACCACTGATGAACTGATTGAAAAAGCGATGGAGATTGATGAGAAACCATCCAAGCGGGAAATGGATATGCTTTTATCCACCGGGGAGCAAATATCTATTGCCTTACTGGCTATGGCTATAGGAAAGCTTGGCTGCAAGGCAGTGTCCCTGACCGGACAACAGATAGGAATTCATACGGATTCCTTCCACACCCATGCCCGAATTGAAAAAATTGACGGTGAGCGAGTACGGGCAGAACTGGATGCAGGAAGGATTGTTATTGCAGCAGGGTTTCAAGGCATCAACAGGCATGGTGATATCACAACATTGGGAAGGGGAGGCTCTGATACCACTGCTGTTGCACTTGCCGCAGCACTTCAGGCTGATTTATGTGAAATCTACACCGATGTGGACGGTGTGTATACCGCAGATCCCAGGATTGTTCCGAATGCACGTAAGCTAAAGGATATTTCCTTTGATGAGATGCTTGAATTGGCCAGCCTTGGCGCCCGGGTTCTTAACAATCGTTCGGTAGAATTAGCAAAAAAGTATAGTGTTAATATGGTGGTTCGGTCCAGTCTGAATGATCATGACGGAACATTGATCAAGGAGGTAGCGGAAATGGAGAAAATGATGATTAAGGGAGTAGCCTACGATAAGGATATAGCCCGGATTTCTATAATTGCTGTCAGGGATATTCCCGGTGTGGCATTTAAGATATTCAAATTGCTGGCTGATAAGGATATCAATGTAGATATTATCATTCAAAGCATTGGAAGAGGTGATACAAAGGATATTTCCTTCACCATTGCCAGAAACCAATTGACAGATGCTGTTGACCTGATCAATAAAAATCTGGATTATATAGGAGCCAGGGAGGTTAACTTTACCCATGATGTGGCAAAGGTGTCCATCGTGGGTGCCGGAATGGCTAATCATCCCGGTGTGGCGGCTGACATGTTTGAAGCCTTGGCAAAAGCAGATATCAATATCCATATGATCAGTACATCGGAAATTAAGATTTCCTGCCTGGTTCGCTGGGATGAGGCAGAAAAAGCAGTACAGGCCATTCATGAAAAATTTGAGCTGGGCAGGGCGGCAGAAGAATAATGCCGGGATGCGGTATCAGTTGCAATATCTCCTGCCATGAGATACTATTATAGATATATTGCTATAATACTAAACAATCTACACAGCAGAATTATATCCTGTGAAGGGGATGCAGCTTGAGCATGTCTTTTGAGCTTATTGAGAAACTTAGGGATAAAGGTTATAAAATTACCAGGCAAAGGGAATCCATCCTTGCAGTTCTCAGTGAAGAAGGGCATCAACTCCTTTCTGCCCGGGAGATCTTCAAAAAGGTATTGAAAAATGGCGGTTGCACTAATTTTTCAACCGTATATCGAAACCTGGAACTATTGATGCAGGAAGGGATTGTAAGAAAGGTTGAATTAAATCGTGATGCCGCCTGTTATGAGTTAAGCAATTGCGAAGAACACCATCACCACCTGGTCTGTACCAAATGCGGGAACATTCAGGTTACCAGCTATTGTCCCTTGGATGAATTGCAGGATGAGGATGGTTTTGTTCCAACAGAGCATCATTTTGAAATTTATGGTTATTGTAAGGATTGCGTATAGGTATAGCGGCAGGAAGAGAAAGGTTTGGCAGGAGAAAAAAGCTATTAAATAACGAAGCGTGTATTGGGGGCATATGTATGAAGCTTAAGGTAAAAAAAATCCATTTTGACGCAAAAACCCCTGAATATGCCCATCCGGGGGATGCAGGCCTGGATCTTTTTTCAATAGAAGAAGCGGAATTACTGCCGGGCAGCTCCCGCTTAATACGAACCGGCATCGTCATAGAGCTGCCGGATGGAATGGAAGCTCAAATACGACCCAGAAGCGGGCTGGCTTTGAAGCATCAGGTAACAATACTGAACTCTCCCGGCACAATAGACTCTGGTTACCGCGGGGAAGTAGGCGTTATTATGATAAATCATGGGAAAGAATCTTTTCATATCCATAAGGGCATGAAAATTGCTCAAATGATTATACAACGAGTATTGCGGGTGGAAGTAGAGGTCGTAGGTGAGCTGTCCGACAGCCAAAGAGGGACAGGCGGTTTTGGTTCCAGCGGTGTGTAACGGAGGGGTTGCATGAAAGTGCATAGGATTACAGCGGGGCTGGCAGCTCTGCTTGTTATATTTACCTTGCTTTCAGGATGTGCTCTGATAGAGCAGGATAAAGAAGAGGAAATACCCAAGAAACAATTGTATGTTTACTATCCCCATGACAACAGCCATATCATGAAAAGCCTTATCATGCAATATAATCATATGCAGCAAGAGGTTATTGTCGAGGGGATAGAGGGTTCCGGTCTGCGTACAGAGTTCCTGGAAAAGCTGACCGAACTCAATCAGGCGGGGGAAACGGTGCCGGATGTAATTCTGATCCATGATACCTGGCTGGCAAAACTGGCAGCGGAAAAAGAAATTCGGTCCCTGGACGGAGGCTTATATAAAGACAAAGGATGGCAATTCTTTGCCGGAATGACAGATGCCATGGTTTGGAGAGAACAAATCTATGGACTGCCCTTCTGGCAGGATGCACCCCTGCTTTATTACCGCAGTGATCTGGTAGAGGATCCGCCTGCTTCCTGGGATGAATTGTCCCATATGGTGGTACAAGCCAGAAAATCCAATGAAATGGAATACGGTTTCATTTTTCCGGGTGAATCCGAAGAGAATGCTGCAGCTTTTCTGGGCAGTATCTGGTCTTTCTTTGGATCTTACCCCGACTTTGAAGCAGAGGAAACCATACTTGATGAGCAGGCAGTGGCCAATACGTGGAACTGTATAACAAGTATGGCCAAGAATGAAGTAATCTCCCCCGATTTCCTGAATATGAGTGCTGAGAATTGCAGAACGGTTTTTGAGGCAGGAAATGCTGTATTCATGTGGAACTGGTCCTATGCAGCCCGACTGTTTCTGGATGAGGAATCACCCATATCGGGGAAGGTGGGGGTTGCTCCTTTGCCGACGTCAAATGAGGAGGCGGGAGGAATTTTGAGCGGTTATGCCCTGACAATGAGCAGCCATACCGGCCGGATACCTGAAAGTTGGGAGTTCATGGAGTTTTTAGTCAGTGAACAATCCCAGAGTAAGATAAAGGATGCGGGACTGATGCCGGCTGAAGCATCGCTGTACCGGCCGGAATGGCTCAAAAAAATCGGTCTTAATTCCTCATATAAACATATAATGCAAACCGGACACACTTTGAAGCCCGGCAGGAATGTGGACGGAACACTGAGCGTGATGGCCGGGGCTGTCTCATTAGCCTTTGAGCAGAACAAAAAAATGGAAGATTTCATTCTGCTGTTGAAAGAAGGAATTGTTGACGAGGACCTTGTTGATGAGTCAGACCAGGAGGGAGAAGGCAGCGAAGAAACCGAGCCGTTTGATGAGGCTGATAGTTTGAATGAATCCGCCGGCGGAGCAGGGGATTCTGAATAGAGGTAATGGTATGGATTATATGGAATTGTTCACCCAAATCAAGCGGGGAAAGCTGGGCAGCCTGTATTTGTTCCATGGTCCTGAGGAATTTACAAAAGAAGAGGCATTAAGCCAGATAATCGGGCAAATTCCGGAACAATACCGGGACTTTAACTATCTCATGATTGACGGAACAGAAACGACGGCAGACTCCATAATAACCGCCGGTGAAACCCTGCCCTTTTTATCTGACAAAAGGGTGGTAGTGGTTAAAGATTATACCGGCCTTACCGGGAAGAAGTCTGAAGATGAAGTAAAATTGAAAGAATACCTGGCTAAGGTTTCTGACAGCACTTGCCTTATATTCTATGTAAGAGGCGAAGCAGATAAACAACGGATGATATACAAAGCTATAGCACAACACGGCGAGGCAGTCGAATTTGCCCGATTAAACCATACAGTTCTGTCCAAATGGATACGCAAGAGGTTTGGTAAATATAATAAAAAAATATCCAATAGTGACCTGGAGTATTTCATCATACAGGTTGGAAACGATTTGGAAGATATAAAAAATGAAATAGAAAAACTGGTTGCGTATGCGGGAACCTCGAACGAAATTACCAGGGCAGAAATCGACAAGCTTATCACTCCCTCCCCCGAATATACGGTTTTCCAGTTTATTGATGCAGTTTCAGCCAGAAAAAAAGCTGTTGCTTTGGAGCAGATGCAGACATTGCTGGAACAGGGGCAGTCTATATTTGGAATTCTGTCACTGATTGCAAGACAATTTAAAATCATGCTGCTTTGCAAGGCTTACCATGAAATGGGGTATACACTTAACCAAATCAAGGATAAGATGAAGCAGAAACCATATAAGCTTCATCCCTACTCTGTGCAGAAGGGAATGCAGCAATCACGGGGTTTTACCATGGAGCAGCTGCGGCGCGGTCTGGACCGGTGTTTGAAGCTGGATTATGGAATCAAAAGCGGGAAAATAAGAGAACGTTTGGGTATTGAGCTATTGGTAATCAAAATGTGCAGCAAGGATAGGATGTCATAAAAAAAGCTTCCTGTTTCGGGAAGCTTTTGTTGTTTGCTTTTTTGTGTATCGCCCTCAGATAAATTACTTTTGAGCGGCTGCATTCAATCGAAGAGCCAGTTTTGCCTTTTTGCGGTTGGCAGCATTTTTGTGAATGGTACCTTTAGTAACAGCCATATCAATCTTTTTGGTTATTTCGGGATAAAGCAGCCTGGCCTTTTCCAGATCATTATCTGCCAGAGCCGTTTCAAACTTCTTGATAGCTGTTTTAAGATTTGATTTTACCATTCTATTGCGAAGAGTTTTGGTTTGGGATACCTTGACTCTCTTGATTGCTGACTTGATATTTGGCAAATTCTTCACCTCCTCGATTAAAATCAACGAATTATATTGTACCATTAAAAAACCGGTAGCGCAAGGGTTAAAGAAAAACTTTACACTTCTTTTCCGGTTCTGGTAATACCACCGATCAAAGCAGGCTCACGTATGGTTGAAGGGCTATTCAAGGTGTGAGTCAGTGCGGCAACAGCCGGGTGATCCATGGCAAAATTTATCTCTGTCCTGGCTGCATATTCTTTATCATAGGCGGAAAGCAGAATAAATTTGTTTTTGCCTGGCGAAAATAGAAGGAGCATGTAATTTACCAGTAATAGTGAAAGGATGACGTACCTGTGTGGAGAGGCATCCGAACAGACCTGGCAATGGAAGCCAGAGAGCTGGCTCAGGAGCAGAAGCAATATGAAATCCCCGGTATTCGGGTGGAAAATGTAGAGCCCGTGGAAGGCATCGCTATTTCCCGGGTAGAGGTGATATCCAAGCTGGGTGAGAAGAATATAGGGAAACCCATGGGCAATTATATTACATTGGAGGCACCTGGAATCTGGGACAGGAATCCGGAGTATGAAGAACAAGTTAAGCAGCACCTGGCCAATGAAATCAGGAGACTGATTCGTTTGAATGATGATAGCGTGATCCTGATAGTTGGGCTGGGAAACTGGAATGTTACCCCTGATGCAGTAGGCCCCAAGGTGGTGGACAAGGTACTGGTTACCCGGCATGTTTTTGAATTTGTTCCGGACCAGGTGGATGACCGCATGCGGCGCATATGTGCAATTGCTCCCGGAGTTTTAGGCATTACGGGCATAGAGACCGGTGAAATTGTCAAGGGAATTGTGGATAAGGTGAAACCTGATCTGGTAATTGCAATAGATGCACTGGCTTCACGCAAGACAGACCGGATAGGCAGTACCATACAGATAGCTGATACAGGCGTCAACCCCGGATCCGGTATCGGCAACAAAAGAATGGGGCTGACCAGGGAAACCTTGGGTGTACCAACACTGGCTGTGGGTGTACCCACTGTGGTCTATGCCCATACCATTGGAAGGGATGCCCTGGAGATGCTTATTAAGGAGTTTACAAAACAGGCAGAATCTCATAGTGAATTTTATAAAATGCTCCAATCAATGAATGAGCAGCACTTAAACAGTCTTGTTGGAGAGGTGTTGACGGAAGGCCTGGGGGACCTGGTGGTAACGCCCAAGGAAGTGGATATGCTGATAGATGATGCTGCCGGTATTATTGCGGACGGGATTAACCTGGCCATACACGATGGACTGTCCCTGGAAGATGTGAATAGATACTTCCATTAGGTTGTCATAATATCATTCCCGCTGTCATGAATCTCATTTCCCGTGAATAGATTATTTAAGAGATAGTTAGCTGCTGCTTTGGGAAATGAGGTGTGGGAATGATTCAATTCAGGAACTTACGATTGTCCGGTTTGGCGTATTTTTTGATTATAGCGGCTTTGCTGGCTGCCGTGGTATTTTTGTCCTGGAGGCTATTGTCCGGCAATCCCGTGGCTTTCAGTCAGAAGACAGAGCAGGAAATACAGCCCCCGGAAGAAACAAGCGATGTTCATCCTGCTTATCAATCCATGCTGGCTGTAGGTTTTCCTGCCGTGGCAGCAGCAGATGAAGGCGTGGAAGGAATTTTCTCCTTTCTTTGGAGCATTGTTGTCAGGGGAGACATCCATGACCCCAGATTCATTATGCAGTATCCCATGCCCTATCTGGATCATGCTCCCAATCTGCCCGATAACGATATGGATCATGCAATGGAGGTAGCATCCAACCAACCGGGGCGAAGCGGTATTGACCGATCTGACGTATCCATGGATATCAGCCAGGCTGATTCCGATGAAGACAATATGCAGGAGGTTTCAGATGAAATCAAAATTCAGATCAAACAGATTCAGGTAGATGACGACCCCATTGAAATGACCGGAGACGGTCCTAAGATACTCATCTATCACAGTCATTCCAGGGAATCCTATCGGCAGGATCCAAATGACCCATATAAGGAAGCTTCTGCAGAGGCATTTCGTACTGACGATTTGAATCATTCAATCATCAAGGTCGGAACTGCATTGGCAAAGGAGCTTACAAAAAGAGGGATTGCAGTTCTCCATGACAAGACCAACCATGAAAAGGGGAACTACAACGCATCCTATTCCAAATCTCTTAAAACCTTGCAAAAACGAATGGCTGAACACGATTCTTTGAATATGTTCATTGATGTGCATCGCAATGCTTATGGCAGGAAAAGCAGCAAGAAACCGGACGATGATGTGGTTATCATAAACGGAGAACGGGTTGCCAAGCTGTTGATAGTAATCGGCACCGGTGAAGGGGTTATGGGAGGATTCAGCGACAAGCCCAATTGGAAGGAAAATGCCAAGCTTGCCATCAAGCTGACCAATAAGATAAATGAGCTGTACCCCGGCCTGGCAAAGGACGTCTATTACAAAACCGGACGATACAACCAGCATGTATCGACCAATGCCATCCTAATAGAAGTGGGAAGCACACTGACAACCCTGGAGGAAGCCGAACGGGCAACCGTGTACTTGGCGGAGGCTATCAGCCAGATTATAGAGTGAGGTGGAAGACTTGACCCGTCAGGAACGAAAGCGCTTACAGAAAAAAAGAGCAAGAGTCAGAGGAATCATTCTTCTGGCTTGCTTGCTGCTGTTTATTACCGGCGTATCCATAACCTATGATGTAATGCAGAAGGTTTTGGGTTTGAAAAATGATGAAAGCATTATTTCTTTCAGAAACACCGGACAAGCCTTGAATGAATTGACCTGTGAGCTTCCCAGGTTATCTGATCATATCAAAAACATGCTCTTTCAAATATATGTGCAGGCGCACTGGATGCTGGAGCGTTTGTTGCGCTGGTTTGCTGCTCTCATCAGACGTTAGGGATTTTCCCGGCAGTACCTTATATAATTATTCGCTTTACCTGCCGGTAAAGCTGACACCCAACCTGCCCCATGATTATGGTGAGCTGAATGCAGTTGCATTTTTCTCCGTTATTCTTTATGATATATAATTGATATATAATGAATTATAAGGAAATAAGATATGTTTTGGCATCGGCCAAGCAGATTAGGAGGCAATTGCAAACATGCCCATCAGCAGGCAGCAAAAGATAAGGAATTTTTGCATTATCGCGCATATTGATCATGGAAAATCTACCCTGGCTGATAGATTGATGGAGGAAACCGGCGTACTCACCCAGCGGGAAATGGAGCAGCAAATGCTGGATACCATGGATCTGGAGCGGGAAAGGGGCATTACCATCAAGGCTCAGGCAGTACGGCTGGTATATACCGATGAGGCCGGGGATGAATATATCCTGAATCTGATTGACACTCCCGGTCATGTTGATTTTACCTACGAGGTGTCCAGGAGCCTGGCTGCCTGTGAGGGCGCCATACTGGTTGTGGATGCTTCCCAGGGAATTGAGGCACAGACTCTTGCCAATGTCTACCTGGCTATGGAACACGATCTGGAGATTGTGCCGGTTATTAACAAAATTGATTTACCCAGTGCCCAGCCTGACATGGTGAAAAAGGAAATTGAAGATGTTTTGGGTCTGGATGCGGAAAACGCCCCTCTCATTTCCGCTAAAAGCGGAATTGGAATAAAGGATGTACTGGAAAGCATTGTAAAGCTGATACCACCGCCAAAGGGGGATGAAGACGCTCCTTTAAGAGCCTTGGTGTTTGATTCCTTTTACGACAGTTACCGGGGGGTTATTGCCTATGTCCGGGTTATGGAAGGAAGCATCAAGGTGGGGGATCGTATACGCATGATGGCCGGCGGGAAGGAATTTGAAGTCAATGATGTGGGTACATTTCGGCCATTCCTGACTTCCGGCGATGTATTGAAAGCCGGCGATGTCGGCTATATAACCGCCAGTATGAAAAATGTCAGGGATACCAGGGTGGGTGATACAATTACCCATGCAAACCGCCCCGCAAGCCAGCCCCTTCCGGGATACAAGAAAATCACACCTATGGTATACAGTGGTGTTTATCCTGCCGACGGGGCTGAATATGAAGACTTAAGAGATGCTTTGGAAAAGCTTCAACTGAACGATGCGTCCCTCATGTTTGAGCCTGAAACTTCAGCTGCTCTCGGATTTGGGTTCCGCTGTGGTTTCCTGGGCTTGCTGCATATGGAAATAATCCAGGAAAGGCTGGAAAGGGAATACAATCTGGACCTGGTTACAACAGCCCCCAGTGTTATTTACAAGGTAAAAAAATCAAACGGGGAATTGATTGAAATCGCCAATCCCACCAATCTTCCCCCTGTGGAAGAGATTGAATCCATGGAGGAGCCGGTGGTGAAGGCTCAGATAATGTCACCCTCCGAATATGTGGGTTCCGTAATGGAGCTTTGTCAGGAACGCCGGGGAGTATACAGACAGATGGAGTATATCGAAGAAACCCGGGTTATTTTGACCTATGAGCTTCCGCTAAATGAAATCATCTATGACTTTTTTGATGCCCTGAAATCCAGAACCAGAGGCTATGCTTCCCTGGACTATGAAATATTGGGTTATCAGGAAGCCGACTTGATCAAACTGGACATTCTCCTGAATGGTGAGGCAGTGGATGCCCTGTCCTTGATAGTGCACCGGGACAAGGCTTACCAAAGAGGCAGGAGCATCGCTGAAAAACTTAAGGAAGTGATTCCGCGGCAAATGTTTGAAATTCCCATTCAGGCTGCCATTGGCAACAGAATCATTGCCCGGGAAACCGTAAAGGCTCTCCGAAAAGATGTGCTGGCAAAATGTTACGGGGGTGACATCTCCAGAAAGAAAAAGCTGCTGGAGAAGCAAAAGGAAGGTAAGAAGCGAATGCGCCAGGTAGGCTCGGTGGAAGTGCCCCAGGAAGCATTTATGGCTGTGTTGAAGCTTAATTAATTTAATTAATGAGGAGCGAAGAAACCGCTTACCGGGCAGGTAAGCGGTTATTCAGGCAGGAATGCAGGGGAGTGTCAGGGAGAGAGAAAAGTGAAACAAATAGGGTTATATATTCATTTACCATTCTGCATACAAAAATGTCGTTACTGTGATTTTCCATCCTGGGCAGGCAGGGAGGATTTGAGAACGCCCTATCTCAATGCATTGTTTAGTGAATTGGATTCCTATCGAACCGAACAAGATAATCTTCAAGTCAACACGATTTTTTTGGGTGGGGGCACTCCCACCCTTTTTGACGGCGAAATATTGGTGCAGATACTGGAAAAGTGCAAAGAAATATTTCATGTAAAGGAAGAAGCTGAAACAACAATAGAATGCAATCCCGGTACAACTGATCGGGGCGAGCTGGAGATTCTGGCAAGAGGCGGATTCAATCGCCTGAGCATCGGGCTTCAGGCATGGCAGGATCATCATCTGAAAAATCTGGGCCGGCTCCACAATTGCCGCCAATTTCAGGAGACCGTGGATTGGGCTAAACAAGCCGGCTTTTTAAATATAAGCGCGGATGTGATATTCGGCCTGCCCGGCCAGACTTGGAAGGAATGGCGGGAAACCCTGGAAAAGACTGCGGCAACCGGTATCACCCATTTATCTGCCTATAGTCTCAAGATAGAGGAAGGTACTGTATTTCATCAATGGCAGCAGCAGGGGAAGCTGCAGGAAATGGAGGAGGAGCAGGAAAGAAGCTTGTATCACCGGGGAACGGCTCTGCTGAGAGAGCTGGGGTTTTACCAATATGAAATATCCAATTTTGCCCGTCCCGGTTGGGAGAGCAGACACAACCTGAACTACTGGAGGAATGGCGAATATATTGGATGCGGCAGCAGTGCCCACAGCTTCTTTAAATCAATCAGGCGGGGGAATGTATCGGATATAGAACAATATATTCAAAGAATGAAATCCGGGCAGTCGGTTATTGATTTTTGGGAGGAAATAGATACACATACGGAGGTGTTTGAAACCCTGATGCTGGGCTTCCGTTTGAATGAGGGGATAGACAAAAAAGCGTTTCAGTACAGATTCGGATTTTCTCTGAATGAACGATATGGGGAAACCATTGAGAAGCTTAAGAGTCAAGGCCTGTTGATGGAGGATGCTCAAGCCCTTCGTCCCACTTCCCTGGGCCTTGACTTTCAGAATCGCATTGCTATGGCATTCATTAATTAAGAATTAAGGTAATTGTCGGATTCCACAGGAAGGCCCTTGTTTTTGGAAAAACCTATTGACAAAAAGCAAGGTAAGTGATAATTTAGTATTAGTTTTAGCACTCGATAAAGGAGAGTGCTAACAAAAGGAGGTGATCGTTGATGAAATTGGATGCAAGGAAACTCAAGATTTTGCAGGCAATCATCAACGATTATATAATCACCGCCGAACCGGTCGGTTCCAGAACTGTGGCCAAAAAATATGATTTGGGTGTCAGCTCTGCTACCATTCGTAATGAAATGTCCGACCTGGAAGAAATGGGTTATCTGGAACAGCCCCATACATCTGCAGGCAGAGTTCCCTCCGACAAGGCCTATCGTCTGTACGTTGACAAGTTAATGAAAGTAAGACGTCTGAATGACCAGGAGGCGGAATACATCAAGGAGCTTTACCAGAATAAGATAATGCAGCTGGAGCAGGTCATTTTTCAAACTGCAAAGGTGTTATCCGAAATCACAAACTATACTTCCATAGCTCTGGCGCCGCAGTTGAGCAAGGTTACCATCCGGCATATTCAGCTGGTTCCTGTAGATATGGACTTTGCTTTGCTGGTTGTAGTAACCAGCTCAGGTATTTTAAAGGATACTTTGATTCGCATCCCGGAAGGTATGGACAATGAATTCCTGAACAAGATATCCAATATACTGAATGATAAATTTCAGGGAAAAACCTTTTCCGAAATTGATTTGAAGGATCTTTCTGCCGTTCGGGAAGCTTTTAAAGAAAACCAGAAATTCTTTAATTCACTGGTGGATGTTTTGACAAGCAGTTTTCATGTATCCCAGGAAAAAGAGGTATTCATGGGCGGCACCACCAATATATTCAAGCTCCCTGAATACCAGGATATCTTAAGGGCGCGGGCATTTCTTAACCTGATGGAGGAAAAGGATTTGCTCTACCATATTCTGGCCAGTTCTCAGAATAACGGGGTTAAGGTTTCCATCGGTACGGAAAACACTCATGAAGAGCTGAGGGATTACAGCATTGTAACTGCTACCTACAGCCTTGGAGACAGGATCCTGGGTACCATAGGTGTAATCGGTCCCACCAGAATGGAGTATTCCAGGGCGGTATCGGTAATGGATCATATGGGTAAAGCCTTAAGTAATTATCTGACGAAGTTATATGGCAAGTAATTGTATACAGTTGTTGTAAATGTAAGTATTAATAGTTGAGGTGAGTGAGTTGAATGATAAAATGGAAATGAAGGAATCAGTAGTGAATGAAGAGTACCAGGAGCAGGAACCGCAAGAAGGCTGTTGCAGCGAAAATGAACAATTCCATCCCTGCTGCTGTGAAAAAGAAAAAGAGGAAGAGGAATCGGCTCACCAATGTGATTGTAAAGAGAATTCGGAGTTGGAGAACCTGAAGGAACAATTGGCAGAAGCGGAAGCAAAGCAGGACGAATATCTAAAGGCAGCACAGCGGCTGCAGGCTGATTTTGAAAATTACAAACGGCGTAACCGCAATGCTTTGGCGGAATCCTATGAAACAGCCACTGCTGATGTGGTGGAAGCTTTTCTCCCCGTATTGGATAACCTGGATCGTGCCATAGAATCCATTTCAGAGGCAGGTGCAGATGATTCCATACTAAAGGGCATTGAAATGGTTAGGAGACAATTTTTGGATACCCTGGCCAAACTGAATGTAGAGGAGATCGAAGCAATGGGCAAACCCTTTGACCCGGAATTGCATAATGCAGTAGGCCAGGTGGAAGCCGAAGACGGTCAGGAGGAAAATACTGTTGCCTTGGTTCTCCAGAAAGGGTACCGGATGGGCGAGCGGGTCATTCGTTACAGCATGGTTCAGGTAGCCCGCTGACCTTTTACTGCCTACAATAAATGTAATATATTGCATCCAAATATAAATATTGCAGAAAGTCACATAATCATACAGCATTAAAATTTGAATATGAGTATATGAGGAGGATTTTTTTATGGGAAAAATAATCGGTATTGATCTGGGCACCACCAATTCCTGCGTAGCAGTAATGGAGGGTGGAGAACCGGTTGTCATTGCCAATGCGGAAGGCAGCAGAACAACACCTTCTGTTATAGCTTTTACAAAAGACGGCGAGCGGCTGGTGGGGCAGATTGCAAAGCGCCAGGCTATTACCAACCCCGATCGAACCGTTATGTCTATTAAGAGAGAAATGGGTTCCAATTACAAGGTCAAGATTGATGATAAGGAATATACACCACCGGAATTGTCTGCCATGATTCTGACCAAGATGAAGCAGGATGCCGAGGCTTATCTGGGTGAAACTGTTACACAGGCGGTTATTACCGTGCCGGCTTATTTCAGCGACAGCCAGCGGCAGGCAACCAAGGATGCGGGCAGAATAGCGGGCCTGGAGGTACTGCGTATCATTAATGAGCCTACAGCTGCATCCCTGGCTTATGGCCTGGATAAAGAAGCCAATCATAAGATACTTGTATATGATCTGGGCGGAGGAACTTTCGACGTATCTATTTTGGAAATAGGTGACGGAGTTTTCGAGGTTCTCGCTACCAGCGGAAACAATAAGCTTGGCGGCGACGATTTCGACGACCGTATTATAGATTACCTGGCAGATGAATTCATGAAGGAGAATGGCATCGATCTGCGTAAGGATAAAATGGCCATGCAGCGCCTCAAGGAAGCAGCTGAAAAGGCTAAAATCGAATTGTCCGGTGTTCTTACCAGTAATATTAACCTGCCCTTTATCACAGCGGATGCTTCCGGTCCCAAGCATCTGGATATTACCCTGACCCGGGCAAAATTCAATGAACTGACAGCCGACCTGGTGGAAAAAACCACGGTACCTCTTCGAAATGCATTGAAGGATGCAGGGCTGAGTGCCGGCGAAATTGACAAGGTTATACTGGTTGGCGGCTCCACCAGGATTCCCGCGGTACAGGAAGAGGTTAAGAGAATAACCGGCAAGGAGCCCCATAAGGGCATCAACCCCGATGAATGTGTTGCCATTGGGGCTGCAATTCAGGCCGGTGTACTGGGCGGTGAAATCAAGGATGTTTTGCTCCTGGATGTTACGCCCCTGTCCCTGGGCATTGAGACTCTGGGCGGAGTATTTACAAAACTGATTGAAAGAAATACCACCATTCCGGCTCATAAAAGCCAGATCTTCTCTACTGCTGCTGACGGCCAGACCAGTGTCGAAATTCATGTGTTGCAGGGAGAAAGAGAGATGGCTGCCTATAACAAGACACTGGGACGCTTCCAGCTGACCGGAATACCTGCAGCGCCCAGAGGCGTTCCCCAGATTGAGGTTACCTTCGATATAGATGCCAACGGTATCGTAAATGTATCCGCAAAGGATCTGGGTACAGGAAATGAACAGAAGATTACCATTACCGCTTCGTCCAATCTGTCTGAAGAAGAAATTGAGAAGGCAGTTAAGGAAGCTGAGCGGTATGCGGAAGAGGACAGAAAACGTAAGGAGGAAGTGGAAACCAGGAATAATGCAGATTCCCTGGTATATAACACGGAAAAAACATTGAAGGATCTGGGTGACAAAATCGATTCTTCCGACAAGGCTAAAATTGAGGCTGAGCTGGAAGCAACGAAGAAGGCTTTGGAATCCAATAACCTGGATAGTATCAAGGCAGCAACGGAAAAGCTTACACAAGTATCCTATGAGATATTTGGCAAGATATATCAACAGCAAGGGGCAGCAGGCGGTGCCCCGGGAGGCGAACCCAAGGGGAGCGGGGCAGGCCCGGGGGATGCCGACAATGTAGTGGATGCGGATTATGAAGTGATGGACGATGACAAGTAATTCAGGTATAATAAAAAGGCCAAGGCAAAACGCTTTGGCTTTTTCAAAGACTGGGGATATAGGCGGTGAACCCATTGGCAAAGCGAGATTATTATGAAGTATTGGGCCTGAACAAAGGTGCTTCGGAGGAAGATATCAAAAAAGCCTATCGAAAACTGGCCAAAAAATATCATCCTGATTTGAATCAGGGAGACAAACAGGCAGAAGAAACTTTCAAAGAGATCAATGAAGCTTATCAGGTACTCAGCAACCCCGAAACCCGCGCACAATATGATCAATTTGGGCACGACGGTCCCACAGGTCAGGGCTTTGGGGGGTTTGATTTCGGCGGTTTTGACGGTTTTGGCGATATTTTCGATATGTTTTTTGGAGGAACCGGCTTTGGTGGCAGCAGATCCAGGCGCACCAGAAGAGGTCCTGTTCGCGGCTCGGATATTCGATATAATTTGGAAATTACCTTCGAAGAGGCGGCCTTTGGCACCAAAAAAGAAATTGAAGTGGTCCGCCTGGAGAACTGTCCCCAATGCAAGGGGTCGGGGGCAAAGAACCCCGGCGATGCAAAGACCTGCCCGGTGTGTAACGGCAGCGGGGAGGTAACCCATACTCAGAATACAGCCTTTGGTAGGTTTGTAAATGTCACGGTATGTGATCGATGCCGCGGGGAAGGCACGGTTATCTCCAATCCCTGCACCAAATGCCATGGGAGAAAGAAGATCCGCCGGGCACGTAAGATCAGCGTAACCATTCCGGCAGGCATTGACAACAATCAGGCCATAACCCTGAGGGGCGAAGGTCAAACAGGGGAATTAGGCGGTCCAGCCGGAGACCTTTATGTTAATATTACTGTAAAACCCCATAAGCTGTTTGTAAGAAAGGGGTATGATCTTCATTGTGACATCCCTATCAGCTTTGGGCAGGCTGCATTAGGTGGTGAACTGGAAATACCTACGCTTAACGGCAAGGTGAAATATACCATTCCCGAAGGAACACAAACAGGCACTATGTTCCGTTTGCGAAATCAGGGCATACAGCACTTAAGGGGTAATTCCAGAGGGGATTTATATGTCAGGGTAAACATTGAAGTGCCCAAACGGCTGAATGAGAAACAGAAGGAGCTCATTCAGCAATTTGAGGAAATTACAGGGGAAACGGAACAGAGGAAGTCCTTTTTTGAAAAAATGAAAGAGGTCTTTGGAGTATAGTATACTTGCTGCCTAGAGAGGTATAAAGATGGATTGGATAGAGGTAACAATTCAAACAACAGCAGAAGGTGCGGATATTGCAGCTCAGGTTTTCTATGATGTCGGTGCTGCAGGTGTTGTGGTGGAAGACCCGGATTCCATCAGCCGGATACAGCAGGAGGAAGTTACCTGGGATTATATTGATGATTCAATCCTTGAAGGCATGGAAGAAGGTGTATTGATCAAAGCCTACCTGAGCAACGATGATTGCTTTGAAAATAAATTCGCCCGGATTAAGAGTAAAATAAAAGAGCTGCAGCAAGAAAGCTTTGGATTGGATTTAGGCTCCTTAATTGTGAAAGTGAATAAAGTAAAGGAAGAAGATTGGGCGAACAATTGGAAACAGTACTACAAACCCTTTAAGGTAAGTGAACGAATTGTTATCAAGCCATCCTGGGAAGATTATAGTAAAAAGGGCGATGAGATAGTGCTGGAAATGGATCCGGGAATGGCTTTCGGTACCGGCATCCATGAAACCACAGCCCTTTGTATTGATGCTTTAGACCGGTATCTGAAACCCGGAACAAGGGTTGTGGATATCGGCTGCGGTACAGGTGTATTGGCTATTTCGTCTGTTTTGCTGGGTGCAGCAGGGGCAACGGCCATAGACCTGGACAGCAATGCGGTCAGAATTACAGCAGACAACGCCCGAAGAAACCGGGTTGAAGATAAGCTGGAGGTAATTAACGGCAATTTGCTGGATAATGTTCAAGGGCGGTTTGATATAGCTGTCGCCAATATAATTGC